>DATMCM010000441.1:0-33253 GCA_035558335.1 Blastocatellia bacterium
CGCGACTACTTGAAGCGAAAGACCTTCATGTTAATCAAGCGTCGCTCACCGGCGAGTCACTGCCGACGGAGAAGGAGGCAGTTGCGATTGAGCCGACGACGGAGGAGCCGCTTGAAGATCGCGGTATGGTGTTTCTCGGCACTTCGGTTGTTAGCGGATCAGCAATCGCGTTGGTTGTCGCAACCGGTCGGGCTACTGCTTTCGGAGATATCGCGGCGCGGCTCGCAGCCAGACCACCGGAAACTGAGTTCGAACGAGGCACTCGAGCTTTCGGGCTTCTAATAATGAAGACTGTGTTCTTCCTTGTGGCATTCGTGTTTCTCGCCAGCGCTGCGCTTCGACACGATCCGTTTGAATCGCTTCTGTTTGCCATCGCGCTCGCAGTTGGCCTCACACCCGAGTTTCTCCCGATGATAACGACGGTCACACTCGGACAGGGCGCCGTTCACATGGCGCGGCAGAAAGTCATAGTCAAACACCTTGAAGCGATTCAAAACTTTGGCAGTATGGACGTGCTATGTAGCGACAAGACGGGCACCTTGACCAGCGGCGACACAGTGCTCGATCAGCATGTCGATCCGTTCGGCAATGCGGCTGAGCGGGTCTTTCTTTTGGCATATCTCAACAGCTTTTTCGAAACCGGGGTAGAGAACTCGCTAAACAAGGCGATTCTGCAAAAGGGAGGCGCCAGCCCTCTCGATCTGGCGATCGTTAAACACGATCATCCCGACATAGCACGCTATCAAAAACTCGACGAGATTCCGTTTGACTTCGAAAGGCGGCGGTTATCAATCGTCGTCAAGGCCGGCGAGGACCGCCTGCTGATTGCGAAGGGCGCACCCGAAAGCTTGCTGGCTGTTTGTTCGGAGTATGAGCTTGATGGCCAAACGTTCCCGTTGGACACCGACCTGCAAGCGCGATGCAAGCGTACATATGAGGCATTGTGCAGCGATGGGTTCCGCGTGCTTGCTGTCGCCTATCGAAAAATGCCTCATCAGAATCGCTATAGCGCGGCCGACGAGCACGACCTCGTGCTAGCCGGATACGTGACCTTCTTCGATCCGCCGCTTGACGACGCCGCGGAGATTCTGGATTCGCTTCGCCGTGACGGCGTGGCGGTTAAGATTTTGACCGGCGACAACGAGCTTGTAGCCCGGCACATCTGTTCGCGTGTCGGGCTCGATGCCGGTCGCATTGTGATGGGAGAAGAGCTGGATAGAATGACTGATGCGGCTCTCGCCCCGGTGTCCGAGCAGGCAACGGTTTTCGCGAGAGTGTCGCCCGCTCAGAAGAATCGAATAATCATAGCGCTCAAGAATCGCGGTCACGTTGTAGGCTTTCTTGGCGATGGCATCAATGACGCACCTTCGCTTCACGCGGCGGATGTCGGCATATCGGTGTCGAACGCAGTTGATGTCGCTAAGGATGCGGCACAGATCATTCTGCTCGAGCACAATCTGCGCGTTCTTCACAGCGGCATAATCGACGGGCGCAAAGCATTCGGCAATGTAATGAAGTACCTGTTGATGGGCACAAGCTCAAACTTCGGGAATATGTTCAGCATGGCCGGAGCCTCGTTGTTTCTTCGGTTTCTGCCGATGTTGCCGACGCAGATTCTATTGAACAACTTTCTTTATGATCTCGCGCAGGTGACGATCCCGACGGACAACGTAGACCCCAGCTTCATCCGCAAGCCGAGAAAGTGGGACATCGGCATCATCCGCAAATTCATGCTGTACATCGGACCGATTAGCTCCGTCTACGATTTCCTGACGTTCTTCATAATGCTGAAAGTGTTTCACGCGTCGGAAACTCTGTTCCATACAGGTTGGTTTGTTGAATCGCTTGCAACACAGACTCTTGTGCTGTTTGTCATCCGGACCGGCGGGAACCCCTTGCGCAGCCGGCCCAGCGTGCCGCTGACTATCACTACTGTGGCAGTTGTAACAGCAGGTATCGTGCTGCCGTTCACACCGCTGGGCGAGGTGTTAGGCTTCACGCCGCTTCCGGCGACATACTTTCTCTTTTTGATGGGGATGACCGTCTCTTACCTGCTGTTGGTGGAAATTGTTAAGCGGCGCCTGATGCGGCGGCTACTGGATTGAGGCGACTCGAAAGCGAGCGCCGCGTCTTGCAAGGACAAACATAAGAATGCTTCACTGTGGGCGAATCACACGCTATCCGAGCGTTCTTAGTATTAACATCAGTCCAATCCCGCCGGTCATCGCCGCTAACTGGACGAACGATTTTGCCGGTTCGAGTTCCTTTTGGAGTTCCGGCAGCAGGTCAGAACCGGCAATATAAATGAAACCGCCTGCGGTAAAAGGCAACATCACAGAGGAGAAACTTTCCAAGCGTGAACCAACCAACAGCGCGACGGCTGTTCCGAAAATCGCAAGCGTGGCCGACAGAAAGTTGAAGAACAGAGCCCTCCTTTTTGTGAACCCCGCATGAAGCAAAATGCCAAAATCGCCGATCTCTTGAGGTATCTCGTGAAAGACTACCGCCAACGTCGTAGCTATGCCGATCGGAAGACTGACCAGATACGACGCTCCAATCATCATTCCATCCATTAGATTGTGGACTCCGTCTGCGATCAAGTTCAGATAACCTAGAGGATGTATATTCTGGCTGGATGCGATGGTGTGTTGATGCCTCCACAGAAGGAACTTCTCAAGGACGAAGAACGCAAGGATTCCGACCAGGACACATATCGAGGGCACCATGGTTTCGCCGGATTTCTCGAACGATTCCGGCAATAGGTGAATAAACGTGTCCCCGAACATCGCCCCGGCCGCAAGGCTTACTAAGACAAACAGGGCGGACCTCAGCCTTTCCTCGTTAACGGAGATAGTAATAATGCCGATCAGTGAAACGAGGCTTACCAGAGTTACGCTCGCGATTGCATAAAGCACCTTTGCCGAAAGCACACTACCCTCCTAGAGGCGAGACGGTGATCGCCCAACAGTATCCGAAGTCTGAGGCGGCAATCGGCAAGATAGGAAGCTCAACAAGATTCTTTGCCGAGCATTCGTCGCAGCGGAGGCGTGAGCGTTCATCGGTGCGAATCCTTAGCCGCTTCTCGGAATGCCATCTCGTTAAGCTGAGGCCTTTGAAGAATCTTCCCATTCACGATAACCGCCCAGATCTCTCGAGTGTTGCCGATGTCTTCGAGAGGGTTTGCGTTTAGCAATACTAGGTCAGCAGTTTTCCCCTTCTCGATTGTGCCAAGCGTGTTGAGCCTGCCGAGATACTCGGCTGGATTTCGAGTCGCACATTGCAGGGCTTCCAGGGGCGTGAATCCTGCCTGTACAAGCAACTCAAGCTCGTCGTGCAGGCTTCGACCGGGAACCACGAACGGATTCGGGGCATCCGTTCCAGCCATGAACTTCACGCCCGCTCGCCTCATTGCCTGCACCAGATCAAACGCGTTTTGAGCCGATGTTGAAACCGATTCAATCTCGTCGGCCGTAAGCTCTTTGACGCAAGGATCATTCTTCAGCCTCTTGCTGCTTCGCAATACCGGTCCGGGATCTTGTTTAGGATCGGTATCGATCTGGGCCAGAAAGCGTGCGACTACCAGCGTCGGAACTTGCCAGGTGTCATTTGCAACAAAGCGCGAGAACAGGGCCTCCGCCTTCTCTTCGCTGTAGGTCTCCTTGCTCTTCGCATAGACATGCCGAAGCACACGATACAAAAGCGAAGCATCGGACTTTGCTCTTGCTTCGATCAGTTCCTGTCTCAACTCTGCTTCGCTGGTTGAGCAAGCCAGCCGTACGCCGCTGAGGTGCTCGATACTTCTTTGTCCGGCATCGGAAGCCTCCAACGCGCTTACGGATTCGGGAACGTGACCGGCGAACGGAATGTTGCGTCGCTTGGCTTCGTCCGAAACAGCGAAGTATGCAGCGCGGGGAAGCAGAGAATACACCTTGATAAAGTCCGCTCCGCCACTTTGGAGATCGTCCACGACTCGCCGTGCTTCTGTTTCGTTCGAGACGGCGATGGATAGCTCGGGGAACATCGGATTCGGGCCGTCTACAAGCGGTCCAGCAGCGACTATGCGGGGACCCAGAAGCTTACCCCCATCAATTTCCTTGCGCAGCCTCGTGACCGCTTCAAGGTCGCTGGGAGGGCTTCCCATGTCGCGGACGCCCGTAACTCCGTTTGCGATTAATAGCGGGAAAAAGAGTTTGGGTCGTCCTTCCTGCAACGTGTGCACATGCATATCCCACAAGCCTGGGATCAGGAACTTGCCAGTTGCATCTACCATGCTTGCGTCCGTCGGTATGGCGATCTCGCCGGCCTTTCCTAGAGCGGTAATTCGATCACCTTTGATCACCACAGTCTGATCAAGAGCGGCTTCCGCACCGGTGCCATCAATGACGGTCACATGGAGAATGACGAGAGGGTTTTCCTGAGCCGCCTGCTTTGACTGGAGAAGCACTAGCGCGAATAGGGCAAAGGGCAGAAACCAAAAATACAGTCTTTTCATAGTCTTCTCCACCGCTAGTCGGACAGTCGATCAGACACCTCAGTTCGTTGAATGAGCGCGTCACGACCCATTAAGATCGTGGCAATCAGCGGTATGCGTATGAAACGCTCTTCTTCTGATGCCACTCGACGGTGTCGATATTCTGCGAATCGGCTGAGGATGGTGTACTCATCGTCGTTTTTCCACACACACGAGCCTACTTAGATAAGGCAAGGTTGGTGCCCCCGAATCAGATTGAGCTATCGGCCGATAATCGGAGTAGGTGTGACGACGGTACATCCTAGAGCTGAAAAGCAGCCCAATATTGAGCCAGACTAGAGCGCTTTCGCGCAGTCAAAGCGGAACTTTGCGCAGTTCTCATCCTGGTTGTCGCGAAACAGCTAGAGGCAGAAGTGTAGCCCGATGTAAACCGAGGAATCTACTTCGGAGGTCTGGTTATGTCGTCTCGGCATGGTCTGCCCATTGGCCGCCGAGTAGGGATAAATGTGACGAACCATAGCCGGGTTCCAGTTGAATAGGGGCCGATTGGAACCCGGCTTTGTCGCGTCTTAACGATGCTCCCGAAAAAGGGGCTCAGCAATCGGATTGACGAATAGGTGTTCCTCGACAACCCGCACCCCAGGCGCGTGGCTGACGACTCCAAGAATCGCCCGTTTCTCTGCCCACGAACGGACAGGGCCCGACACCTTCACTACGCTATCGTGCACGTCTACCTTAATGTGCCGAGCCTCGCGCTCTGCCCCGCGTTCAAGCGCTTGCTCTATGGCTTCTCGCACGTCTTCAGCGTTGATGCTCGCAGGTTTCACTTGAATCCTGTTAGTAACGTCACGAACACCAGCGAGTCTGCGAATAACGCGCTCGACGTCATCGCGCTGGCGCAGCACCTCGACAACACCTTCCAGAGTCACGAGGCCATTCGACACGGTGGACTCGATTCGGTTCTGGTCAACCCAGACATCCCATTCCAGCGCGTTCCGCACGGCATGCGCGATCTCGGTATCAGTTCGCCCCATGCTTCCTGGAACTCGGACCTGTATGTCGTTAGCTACGTCAAGCACGCCGAACACACGATGCGCGGCCTCTTGCGCCGCCAGTTTCTTGGCGTAGCTGGCGAGCGTTCCGGTCAGCGTCACAATCCCGCGCTCGACGGTTACACCGACTTCGGTTTCTTCAACTCGAGTGTCCCACTTCAACTCGCGAAGCACTTCTTGTTGAATCTGTGAATCGCTCTTGGTTTGCATTTTTGCTGACATTCCAACACCTTCCTTTCGGTCATACGCTCCTAGAACCAAACGTCCTCAACGAAGCCTACGCTCTCCGAGTAAGAAGAGCCTCGCAGGAGGCCTGTAAGCTACTTCCTGCCGGCATGGGTCTTACGTTTGCCGCCGCCCTTGATCCCGCCGGCTTGTTGACCGCCCATTCCGCCGCCGCTCTTGCCCCCTTTGCCGCTACGCTGAGTTGCCGAGCCGGCCCCGGTCGCAATGTGCTTCATCACGTCAGGGGCGGTGCTGGCGCCGGCAGAATTACGCTCGCGGATGAATGGCACAACAACACGTTCAGCAAATTCCTCTTCCGCCGCTAGCATGCGTTTGATAGTGCTGGGATCGGTGCTCTCTTTCTTTCTCCGCTGCATGACTTCCCCTCCTCGAAGGTCCCCCTCGCAAGTTGCGTTCAAGCCCTCGCAGTCCTGTGATGCTTTTTCTAGTCGCACACTCAATCGCGAGCACTCTTTTTTTTGAGCCCGCGCCACAATTGCGAATCCTCTTCCGACCAAGTATCTCGTCCCGTCAAGTATAAGGAACGCCTGACGACGAAAACTATGACGGCCAGCACGAGCAACAGTGACGGGCGTCACCGCAGATCCCAAGAACCTCAGAATCATATGACCATTCGTCTCATTTGATTGTGTCGAGCATCCGAGTCGCGACGCCTGCCTAGGATTGCTCGTTCAGTGATAATTCCCCAGGCCATGCGTGAATCAACGCACTTTCTACGTCTCATCCATCGATTATTTATCGGAACGCGGAGGCACGTTGGTTGCACCTTGAAGCTTAGTGGAGTTTTCGGGAAAGCAGCGAAGAAACGCACGAATCTCGGAAACGGGTGAAACGAGTACAAAGAACAAGCAGGTGGTCGCCATGGCCAATCAATTCATAGATCGAACTGAGGCGGGGAAGCTTTTGGCCGCGAAGCTGACTCGATACGCCGGCCGCCGGGATACGATCGTACTGGCGTTGCCTCGCGGGGGTGTGCCGGTCGCATTTGAGATCGCGCGAGCCTTGAGCGCTCCGCTCGATGTATTTCTGGTGCGCAAACTCGGGTTGCCGGGCCAGGAAGAATTGGCGATGGGCGCAATAGCGAGTGGCGGCGTTACGGTATTGAACAGCGACCTCGTTGCGTACTTGGCCATTCCTCAAACCATCATTGATACTGTCGCCCGGCAAGAACAGCAGGAGTTGGAGCGCCGCGAGCGTTTGTATCGCGGGGACCGGCCGGTACCTGAAGTGCGGGGCCTCACGGTCATCCTGGTGGACGATGGGCTGGCTACCGGCTCCACCATACGCGCGGCGATCGCCGCACTCAAGAAATTAGAACCCGGACGCATCGTCGTGGCGGTTCCGGTGGCGCCACCGTCCGCTGTCGAAGAGCTCGAGAACGAGGTAGACGAAGTGGTGTGCGTCTTCACGCCGGGGCCCTTCGACGGAGTTGGCCGCTGGTATCGGGACTTTTCGCAGACTACCGACCAGGAAGTTCGGAGTCTCTTGGACCGGGCCGCAACTCGAGTGCTAGGCGCTTCCGCGACAGGATTTGAGAGTCCTTAGTTGAAATCGGGCTCTGCTGACTACGGTTGAAGAAGGGAGGATCGGGCGATGGAAGCAACAAGGGTGCTCCTCAAAGACGTAGTAGCCGGCGCGGCGGTGCCTCTGACCGGAGAGGCTACTGACTACGATGCGTTGCTCGAAATGGTGGGCGATTCACGTTTCGTTCTCCTTGGCGAGGCTTCGCACGGCACGCATGAGTTCTACAAGGAGCGAGGTCAGATCACCAAGCGGCTCATCACTGAGAAAGGTTTCACTGCGGTCGCGGTGGAAGCGGACTGGCCGGACGCGTACAGGATAAATAGGTACGTTCGCGGCGAAAGCACAGACGAAGAAGCAGTCGACGCCCTCGACGGGTTCAAGCGTTTCCCGGCATGGATGTGGCGCAACGCCGACGTCTTGGACTTCATCGGTTGGCTCCGCGCACACAACGAGGATTTAACCGACGGACTGCGGAAAGTTGGATTCTTCGGCCTTGACCTCTACAGCCTCCACGCCTCGATTGAAGCGGTGCTCATCTATCTGGACAAAGTGGACCCTGTCGGCGCAAGCGCAGCTCGGTACCGCTATTCATGCTTCGAGCACTTCGGCGAAGATCCTCAGGCTTATGGTTACGCAGCAGGCTTCGGCTTGACCCAATCATGCGAGCAGGAAGTAGTCTCTCAGCTTGTGGAGCTTCATCGGCGAGCCGCTGACTACGCAAGACGAGACGGGCGAGTTGCGGCGGACGATTTCTTTTACGCCGAGCAAAACGCGCGGTTGGTTAGAAACGCCGAGGAATATTATCGAACGATGTTTCGCGGCCGCGTGTCATCCTGGAACCTGCGCGACCGCCACATGGCCGAAACCCTTCACGCGTTGCTTGTTCACTTCGAGCAACAGGGCCGCCGATCCAAAGTAGTGCTCTGGGCACACAACTCACATCTGGGCGATGCTCGCGCGACCGATATGGGTAGCGCAGGTGAGTTCAACGTCGGCCAGCTAGTTCGCCAGCGCTACGGCGACGACGCGGTGCTGATCGGGTTCAGCACCTACAGCGGTACAGTAACGGCAGCGTCGAGCTGGGGCGGACCGGCCGAGCGCAAACTCGTGCGGCCAGCTCTGTCGGAGAGTTACGAATCGCTGTTCCACGACGTGGGCGCGCGTCGATTCATGCTCGACCTCAGAGAACCAGGTGCTGCAAGGAGCGGGTTGAGGCAACCGAGGCTCGAACGAGCAATTGGTGTGATCTATTTGCCGGAGACCGAACGCATCAGTCACTACTTTCACGCTCGGTTGTCCGATCAGTTCGACGCGGTGCTGCACTTCGATGAAACGCGCGCGGTCGAGCCGCTTGAACGCACCGGCGAGTGGGAAACGGGCGAAGTGCCTGAGACATTCCCGACCGGAATGTAGCTACCTGACGAGGCAAGCCATGACAATCACAGAAATACCGCGAAATGAGTGGGCGGATTTCTTTTGCGGCTTCAGCCAACGGCATAAGGGCTGGTTGGTAAACACGGAGATAGTCGGCGACGAGGTTCACGGTCAGTTCGAAGGTCGCCAACTGCCGCTCGAAGGCATCACGCCGGAACTCGGCGGCGGAGCCGATGAGATGGAGATCATCGTGAGCGACAGGCCCAATCACCACCTATCACACACAGTAAGGTCTCCGACACGCGTCCGTCTTCACCAAACGGCCGAAGGCGCGGATGAGGCGGTGGAGATCCAGTCAGCCTCTGAGACGGTCGTGGTGCGGTTCCGCTCAGCCATGTTACCGGAAATGTTGGACCTTTTGTGACAGTTAGAACGTCCCGCTAAGCGAAACGGCGTGTTGGGTCACGTGATCCTGGTGCTATTCGGAGCAGACCTGAAGAGCGCGAGATGGACTCACGAGGTGGATGACGTGATCCGGCCGTAGGTTTAGAAGGTAACGAGCATGCAATCACAGATCAAGCTAGGTCGAATCTTCGGAATCGAGGTAGGGCTTCACTTCACCTGGATCGTAATCGCGTTGCTGATCGTGCTTTCACTCGCGGGCCATTTTCGCGAGACCAACCCACAATGGGGTGATCGCGTCGTATATATGACGGCGATTGCAACCGGCGTGCTCTTCTTCGCGGCGATCATCGCGCACGAACTGGCTCATTCGCTTGTGGCCAAGAGCCGTGGATTGCCAGTCAAGTCCATCACCCTCTTTGCGCTGGGGGGCGTATCGCAATTAGAGAAGGATGCGGAGGATGCAAAGACCGAATTCTTGGTTGCCATCGTCGGTCCATTAACCAGCTTCGTCATTGGGGTGATCTTACTTGCGCTCTCGACCGCGTTGGGAGGGCGGCGGATGAGCACGCCCAGTACGCCAGTTCTGGCAATGATGGTATGGCTCGGATATATCAACGTTGGGCTTGCGGTGTTCAACCTTGTACCGGGCTTCCCACTGGATGGCGGACGAGTGCTTAGATCCATCGCCTGGTGGATGACGAAGGATGCAGTGCGTGCTACGAAGATCGCAGCGCGAGTAGGCCAGACTATCGCGATCTTCTTCATCGCGATCGGCGTCTACCGCTTTTTTGGGGGAGCGGGCTTCGCTGGCTTGTGGATCGCAATCATTGGGTGGTTTCTCCTTGACGCTGCAGGCGCCAGCTACGCACAGGTCGAGATCAATCAGCGTCTGCGTGGGGTGCGCGTTGGGGACATAATGTCGCGGGATTGCCCGACCGTAGAGGGCCGCACCAACCTCCAAGCATTCGTCGAAGACTTCCTGCTGCGGACCGGACAGCGCTGCTTTATCGTGGTTGAGAATGGCGTCACCAGCGGAATGATCACCGCGAATGAAATAAAGGATATCGAACCACATCTCAGGATTCATAAAACGGTGAGCGACGCAATGCGGCCGATTCATCAGCTCCGAACGGTGACCACAGATACGTCGGTGACGGAAGCGATCGAGATGATGGCGCGTGAAGACTTGAACCAACTACCGGTCGTCTCAGGCAGCCGACTCGAGGGAGTCATCTCACGCGGTCAGGTGCTCCGATATCTTCAGACTCGGATTGAACTACGAATGTGACTCAACAGCGCCTCGGAGGTGAAGCCCGTTTACTTCTGATTGACTGGCTCCCTCGATCGCCCTGGTAACGACGGTTGGCCAGGGAGAAGAGCTCCCAAAAGGGGATAGATGATCAACGAAGAGGTCGCCCAGGTTTTCGAGAGAATGTCGCATGTGTTGGCATTTAAGGGAGCAGGCCGGTTTCGCGTGCTCGCATACGGCCGCGCAGCAACATCGCTGAGGGACTTCGAGGGCGACCTTGCCGCGACTGCAGAGGCAGGCAAGCTCGAAGATATTCCTGGCATCGGCAAAGACCTCAGCGAGATGATCCAGGAGTACATCAGGACTCACCGAGTTCGCCGCTACGAGCGGGAACGTCGGGGGTTACCCGAAGGGCTGATCGATTTGATGAACGTCCCGGGGCTCGGGCCAAAGACACTCGCACAACTGTACAAGAGGTTTCACATCAAGGGATTCGAAGACCTCAAGCGCGCGCTCGACTCAGGCGCCTTGCTCAAAGTACCAGGGTTTGGGGAGAAGAAAGTCGAGAATCTCCGTCGCGGCATCAGTCTCTGGTTATCGCGAAAACAGAGAATGCCGCTGGGCATTGCCTTGCCGCTTGCCGAAGAGCTTCTAGGGCAACTCAGAACAATGAGGTTCGTCGAACGAGCCGATGTGGCCGGTTCGATCCGTCGCAGACGAGAAACTATAGGCGACATCGACATACTGATTAGTGCAGACAACCGCGCGCGGGCGCTAAAGGAATCTACGCGACTGCCGCTGGTCAAGCAGGTACGCGCGCTGGGCGAAACCGGTGCGACGGTTATCATAAAGGGCGGGATTCAAGTCGACATTCGCGCTGTTTCCGCGGAGTCCTACGGAGCAGCTCTTCAGTACTTTACCGGATCGAAGCAGCACAATGTTCATCTGCGAACGCTGGCACGCGCGAAAAAGTTGAAGTTCAACGAGTACGGAGTCTTTCGAGGCGAGAAACGCGTTGCCGGGGCAAGCGAAGAAGATGTTTACAAGACGATGGAGCTTCCAGTGCCACCTCCTGAGTTGCGAGAAGATCGGGGCGAGATCGAGGCTGCGCTCAGTGGAAAGCTCCCAAGGTTAATTGAAGTCGATGATCTGCGCGGTGACCTTCACGCGCACACGAACTATTCCGATGGCCGCTCAACAATCGAGGAGATGGTCGAGCGTGCGGCTAAGCTCGGCTACGAATATATCGCCCTTGCGGATCACTCACCTGCTGCACGAGTCGCCCGTGGGCTGGACACCGAACGCCTACAAGCGAAAACCCAGGAACTGGATGCCGTTCGCAAGAAATGGCGCGGGCGCAAGCCGCACATATTTCTTGGCGCGGAGGTCGATATCCTGTCCGATGGGAAGCTGGATTATTCTGACGAGGTTCTTGCGCGGTTCGATGTAGTAACCGCATCAGTTCACTCGGCATTCAAACAGAGCCGGGACAGAATGACTGGGAGGCTTCTGGACGCGATTTCCAATCCGCACGTTCACATCATTGGACATCCGACAACCAGGCTCATCGGCAGTCGAGGTGCTGTAGAGTTCGACCTGGAGCGAGTAGTTAAGGCCGCTGCAGACGCGCGCGTTGCACTCGAAGTGAATGGCTCACCCTACCGGCTCGATCTCACCGATACGATGGCTCGCGCGGCTCAGGATGGCGGGGCGCTGCTCGCGATAAACTCGGATGCTCACAGCGCGGCTCAACTAGAGCAGATTCGCTACGGAGTCTTTCAGGCACGTCGCGGTTGGATTGAAGCCCGTAGTGTCGTCAACGCGTGGAGAATGACCAAGCTGAATTCATGGTTAAACGGCCGCAGCCGCAAAACCCAACTCAGGAGGGCTCGATCTGCCGGCAGTAGCCGTTAGGCGTAGAAAGGTCCGCTCACAAGAGATCAGACGATACTGTCAGCCGCATTACTTGCGACGCCCGGGCCGCAGTATGCTCCACGCGAGATAGACGCCGAGCGCGATAACGGCCCCAAGACCTGCAGCGAAGGCTGCCCATCCCCAGCGCTCCCAGGCCGGTGGGCGATATACCGAAACGAGAATCGCCAGCCCGTTTATGAACGCAGCGGAGATCATGCCGATCACCAGTCGGTTGGTAAGGCGCTCGAGACGTTGGACCACCGGTTCAAACCCTTCCGGCCGCATCCCTATCTCTAATCCGCCGCGTTCGATTTCACTGACCAGACGCCTCAGGTGTTGAGGCAGGTCTGAGCCGAGCCGCGCAATATCGAGAGCTGCGCGGCTCATCTTTCGGCCCCAGAGCCTTGGCGAGTACTGATCCACCATCATCTGTTCGGCATATGGGACAATCGAGGATGTAATATGAAAGTGAGGGTCGATCAGAGCGCCGGAATTTTCGGCCATCACTACCGTCTTGAGCAGAAGCGCGAGGTTTGATGGCAGATGCAAATGGTGCTTGCGAACGACCGCGAAAACATCGGTCAGCAGCGGCCCGATTCTGATCTCCCCGATCGCCCGACCGTAATAGCGTGACAACAGATGATCGAGGTCTTGCCGTAGCTGAGAGCGCTCGATTCTTTCCCGGGCCACGCCAAGTTCGAGCAGGACATCTACCAGGCGCTCGTTGTCCTGACTGGTGATGGCTATTAGTAATTCGCTGAGGTTCTCACGGGTCGCTTCATCAACATAGCCTACCATTCCGAAATCGATGAGGCCGAGGCGGCCGCCCCGTTCGATGAAGAAGTTTCCCGGGTGGGGATCAGCATGGAAGAAGCCATCCTCGAAGATCATCTTGAGGATGACTCCGGTTGCGCTCGCCGCCAGAGCCGCCCGATCAACGGTGTTTGGATCGATCGAATCAAGCTCGTTTATTTTGACTCCGCGGATCCGCTCCAACGTAAGGATCCTTGAAGTAGTCGTTTCCCAAAAGACACGGGGTATGTGAACGCTCGGATCTCCCTCGAAGTTGCGGGCGAAACGCTCGGCGTTTCCTGCTTCCAGAGTGTAGTCGAGCTCGGCCCTTAGTGTCTGTGCGAATTCCTGAGCCAGTCCCACAACGTCGTAGCGATCCGCCAGCTCCCAACGTGCCGCCGCAGCAACGGCCAGAGCCTCTAGAATCTCCAGGTCCTCTTCTACTTGCTCGGCTACGCCAGGTCGTCGCACTTTCACTACGACCTCAGTTCCATCGTGCAAGCGTGCTGCGTGGGCCTGACCGATCGATGCCGCTGCAATCGGAATATGATCGAAGCTTGCAAAAGCCGTTTCGACTGGGCAGCCCAACTCTTGCTCAACGCATGCCTTAATCGCATTCGAATCTTCCGGCATCGCTTGGTCTTGGAGTTTCGTCAGCTCCGCCTGGTATTCAGGAGGCAAGAGATCCGCGCGGGTGGAGAGTATCTGGCCAAGCTTGATAAAGGTCGCACCCATCTCCTCGAGGGCGCTACGAACGTGCTCTGGGCGAGTTTGATGAGGAAGGTGAACCAGCGCCCCCGCTAAGCTCCCGAATCGCTTGAGTCCGAGCGCGCTGATCACATAGCCAAGCCCGTGCGCGGCGAGTATCTGGGTAAGTTGCCGCTTCCGCCCCAGATGCGTGCCATTAATCAAGATGCTTCCCAGCATGCCGTTTACCTGGCGATCCGCGCAGTATCTGCGACTCGTTCCGGGAATAACCTGTACAGGAACGCCAGTGTCAGGCGCTTCTGATGCCGACAGTAAGCAACATCCGCAGGATTGCGAGCACGGTTGCTGTCGGCCGCCCACTGATCGATCGAAGATATGAACTGCACCGCGCCATCGTACAGCAGGCTAGCGGCTTCAGAACGGATGTTGTCTACATCTTTGAACTGTTCAACTGCTGACATACGCCTAAACCTCCCACTCACGGTTCGGCAATCCATATGCCGTTCACGCAGGAAGGGTAGGCCTCTTTTTCTTGGGTGTTTCTCTGCAGAGAGTGAGCAGGTATACCCAAAGCGGCGGCGATATTATCGCAGTCGATTGCGCAAGATCCCGCACACGCGCGGAAGCGTCAAGCACAAAAACAAAGAGCGGATTTCCCCACCTGTTTGAGAAAAAGCCCCACATCCTCGAGCCACGGCCCTCTACTTTGCTTCTCATATGTGCGGTAGGTGCATTTGTCGGTAGGCACAGCACTTGCGATCTCTCCCAATAAGTGGAGAGTCGAGCTTATCAATAAGGCAAGTGTAGATAATATGCAGACCTGCGACTGCAATGAACGACACGACCGGCGGAGGATCGTGCTGACCGGAGGCCCGGGCGCGGGCAAGACGGCGGTTCTGGAACTCATTCGCCAATCTTTCTGCGTGCACGTGAAGGTGCTTCCGGAGTCGGCTGGTATCATTTTTGGTGGCGGGTTCCCTCGCGGCAAAGCGATTGACCTAAGACAGGCGGCACAACGCGCGATCTTCCATGTGCAGCGCGAACTTGAAAACATAGCGGATACCGAGAACCCCGCAATTGTATTGTGCGATCGCGGGACTGTTGACGGCGCCGCCTATTGGCCCGGCGACGTGGCGGATTTCTTTTCCTCGCTCGGCACGAGTCTGGATAAAGAACTCAGTCGATACCACGCCGTCATTCACCTTCGAACGCCGCCAATTGATGGCGGCTACAATCGCAGCAACCCTCTGCGAGTCGAGACGGCCGAGCAGGCTGCGGCAATTGACGCGCGAATCGCTCGAATGTGGGAGCGGCACCCTCGCTGCTTCGTCGTGGAGGCCTCGGCAGACTTCCTCACAAAGGCAGCTCGATCGCTTGAGATACTCCGAAATGAAACACCGGAGTGCTGCAAACATCACATCGGTCCGCCTCTCGCTTCGAGCGGACCGCGATGAATGCATTGATACGCCAACCTATGCTGGCTATGGCGATATGAGTCAGGAAACAGATTAGTATGCGGGTCAATCAAAATGGCAAAGCGGTGGAGTCCTTTTATCACCTCGCCGGGCAAGATCTGGAGAACACGAGATGTCAGGGATTGGCGTGCTTTGTAGCGCGGCATCAGAACCCTGAACGGTGGCTCGAAGCAACCTCACAGTGTCCTCGTGTCTATTGTCTCGGCAAGTGTTATCTGGCTCCGTCTTCCGCCCTCCACGACCAGCGTCCGCGCGTCGAAGTCCGTTCTCGCGTTCCAATAGTGTTGAAGCGCATCGCTGAAGGCGGAGCGCGATCGTTCAGCGCCTATACGCGAGCTGGAGGATACATCGCCCTGGAGAGCGCACTCGAGCGTGACCCCCAAGAGCTTGTTCGGGAGATCGAACTCTCGGGTTTGCGTGGCCGTGGCGGCGCCGGGTTTCCCACAGGTAAGAAGTGGCGCGCAGTTCTCGGAGAGACCTCGCCAGAGAAGTTCGTCGTCGCCAACGCAGACGAGGGCGACCCGGGCTCCTACATCGACCGCTTCATCATCGAGGACGATCCATACGCCTTAATGGAAGGAATGGTCATCGCAGGCTATGCCGTCGGAGCTCGCAAGGGATATGTCTATCTCCGTGCCGAGTACCCGCGCGCACGCGCTGTTCTAGAGGAAGCAGTCGCAGAAGCGCAGCGCCACGCTGTTCTGGGCGAGCGCATTCTTGGGGCTGATTTTTGTTTCGATATAGAAATTGTGATCGGACACGGCAGCTATGTTTGTGGCGAGGAGACTGCGCTTCTGAACTCAATCGAAGGGCGGAGACCCGAAGTCAGAGCGCGCCCGCCGTACCCGACCAGCCAGGGACTTTGGGGCAAGCCAACACTGGTCAATAACGTTGAAACGCTGGCGAGCCTCGCCTGGATCATCAACAACGGCGGAGTTTCTTATACCGCCCTCGGGACCCCAACAAGCAATGGCACGAAGGTAATCTCGCTCAATTCGCTTTTCAATCGTCCGGGGCTCTACGAGATCGAGTTTGGCGTCTCAGTCCGTCACATCGTCGAAGAACTTGGCGGAGGTTTGAAGACCGGGAGCATAAGAGGCGTAATTATCGGAGGACCGTTGGCGGGAATCATTCCGCCGTCGCTGCTGGATACACCATTCGCTTTCAATGAGCTACACGCGATTGGCGCCAGCGTTGGTCATGGAGGAGTCGTGGCCTTCGACCATCGCACATCGATTGCCGAACTGATGCATCACGTCTTCGACTTTGGAGCCTTCGAGTCGTGCGGAAAGTGTACGCCCTGTTGTCTTGGAACCCGTGAAATCGAACGGATGTTTTGGGAAGCGGTCCAGCACAGCCACGCAGCGGCTAGAAAGAGAACCGAGCTGGAACAGGTGACTACCGCGCTTGCTCTAACGAGCTTGTGCGGGCACGGGAGCGGGCTTGCGGAGTTTGCTCGAAGCGTTCTGCGCTATTACCCGGAGGAGCTTGAGTCATGCTTCGCGTGACGATCAACGGCAAACCGTACGAACTAGGCGAGGGCACGTCGATCCTGAGCGCGTTGCGCCAAATAGGTATCGACTTACCTACGCTCTGTTATGACGAGCGCCTCGAGGCTTACGGCGGCTGCCGGCTTTGCATCGTTCACGTAGAAGGCTCGGCGCGTCCGGTCACTGCTTGCAACACATCAGCAATCGATGGAATGGCCATCGAAACCCATACGCCCGAGCTTGGAGAACTGCGTCGAACGCTGTTGAGGCTTTTGGCGCATCAGTATCCTCGCGATGCAGTCACTCGTTTCCCCGATAAAGAGTTTCATCGTTACCTTCGAGATTATGGACTCGAAAGTGAATGCTCGGGCTTGCGTGACATGGCTCTCCTGGATGATTCGCATCCTTATCTGCACGTCGACATGTCGCAATGCGTCTATTGCTACCGTTGCGTGCGCGTTTGCGACGAAGTGCAGGGCCAGTTCGTTTGGCAAGTGTGGAACCGTGGGGATCAGACGCGAATCAGACCTGACTCGGGAACGACATTGCTTGAGAGTTCCTGCGTAAGCTGCGGTGCTTGCGCGGACACGTGTCCGACCGGGGCGTTGGAAGACAAAAGCGTACTCGCGAATCGTATGCCGGCAATTTGGACAAAGACGACTTGTCCGTATTGCGGCACGGGCTGCGAGATGAATGTCGGCGTGCGCAAGAACCGCATCATCCAGATCGAGCCAGCGATTGAGGCTCCGGTCAGTCGCGGCCACCTGTGTGTAAAGGGACGATACGCCTTCGACTTCGTTTACGCAGAGGACCGGATCACCGAGCCAATGATCCGCGAAAAGGGCGGATGGCACCGTGCATCGTGGGAGGAAGCTATCGCGTTCGCCGCGAACGAGCTCAGGCGCATCCTTGATGATGCTGGGCGGGACAGCATCGGCGTGCTGGGCTCGGCTCGTGCGACGAACGAAGAGAACTACCTCGCGCAGAAGTTCGGGCGCGTCGTGATCGGCACCAACAACGTCGACTGCTGCGCGCGAGTTTGTCACGGTCCGACCGCCGCCGCGATGAAGCTGATGCTCGGCACCGGCGCCGCGACAAACTCGTTCGACGACATCGAACGAGCGCGTACCATCCTGGTGTGTGGCAGCAACACCACCGAGAACCACCCGATTGTCGGAGCGCGAATCAAGCAGGCAAAGCTCGCGGGGGCAAACCTGATCGTCATCGATCCTCGTAGAATCGAGCTTGCGGATTACGCCGACGTCCATCTTCAGTTGAAGCCCGGAACCAACGTTCCTCTCTTGAACGCAATTGCTCAGGTCATAGTTGAAGAGCAGCTGTTCGATTCTGCATTCATCAACGAGCGCGTAGCAGAGTGGGAACAGTACCGCGATTTCATAAGTCAATGGACTCCCGAAAGAGCAGAAGGAGTTTGCGAGGTTGATGCAGAGCTTATTCGCAGAGCCGCGAGGCTATATGCGGGCGCAAAACCGGCGATGAGCTTCCACGGCCTTGGCGTAACCGAGCATAGCCAGGGCACGGAAGGTGTGATGTGCCTCGTGAACCTTACTCTCATCACCGGCAACATCGGCAAACCAGGAGCTGGAATCAATCCACTGCGCGGTCAGAATAATGTTCAGGGCTCGGCTCACATGGGTTGCGAGCCAAACAATCTCACCGGCTATGTGTCGATCGAAGACGGTCGCAATCTGTTTGAGACCGCTTGGAACGCGCCCCTGCCGACGACCAGAGGGCTGAACTTGATGCAGATGATGGACGCCGCCGTTGCGGGCAAACTCAAAGCGCTTTGGGTCATAGGCTATGACATATTTCTTACCAACCCGGATATGAACGTCACTCGTCAAGCGCTCGCGAAACTTGAACTCGTCATCGTGCAGGACATGTTTATGAATGAGACTGCCAGAGAGTTTGGCACCGTCTTCTTCCCTGCAGCGTCCTCGTTCGAGAAGACCGGCACCTTCATGAACGCGGAGCGCCGCGTGCAAACGGTCCGCGAAGTCATAAAGCCGACAGGTTTGTCGAAGCCCGATTGGGAGATCATATGTCTGGTCGCACGCGCCCTGGGCAAGGGTGAGTTTTTCCAGTTTGGCTCACCCGAAGAGATTTGGAGCGAGGTGCGTAAGGTATGGAAAGCCGGAAGCGGGCTGAGCTACGCGAGACTGGAAAAAGGTGGATTGCAATGGCCGTGCGACTCCGAGGACCATCCAGGCACTCAGGTGCTTCATACGAGAGAGTTTCCAATCGGCAAGCGTGCCAGGCTCCGCCGGATCCACTATCGAGCGACTTCGGAGACTGCCAGCGAAGAGTTTCCGTTCCTCCTCAACACCGGCCGATCGCTGTATCAATTCAACGCCGGAACCATGACTATGCGCACGCCAAACCGGATCCTGCGAGCTACTGATACGCTTGATATGGCGCCTGAAGACGCGGACCGCTTAGGACTAAAAGCCGGCGTGCATGCGCGAGTGAGTAGTCGTTACGGCGAAGCGGTCTTGCCTGTTCGCGTCAGCAGATCAATGAGGGCGGGCGAGCTGTTCGCGACGTTCAATGATCCTTCGATGTTCTTGAACCTGGTGACCGGTCCGCACCGCGACAGCTACGTCGATACCCCCGAGTACAAGGTCACGGCTGTCCGCGTCGAGGAAGTTTGATGATGGCAGTGACGCCCTGAGCCGCATCGGTCCGGCGAATGTCGGCAAGACGCAGGACTCCCGTGGGCCTCAAAAGCATGGCAGTAACCGCGCAAACTAGATCGGCAATAAGCGAAAGCACAGACGCGCTGGAGCGCAGCATCGCTACCGGCGACTGGCCCGCGAGATTTCGCATGCTAGGATTGCTTCCGCTGCTTTTCTTTATCCTACACGCCAACTACTATCGTGAAGCTGGGGGACTCTCGCACCTGCTGTGGATGTGCAACATTGGAAACCTCCTGCTGGCGTTTGGTCTTTTTCTCGCCCGGCCGATGCTGATTCGCGTGGCTGTGATCTGGCTCTTGCCCGGACTGCCGATTTGGCTATGGTTCGTGGTTAGGCCCGGCTGGTGGATTCTTACTTCGTTCTTTGCACACGCCGGAGGTTTGATAGTCGGTCTGATAGCAATCCAGAGAGTGCGAGCCAGTCGGTGGATGTGGCTTCAAGCTTTTGCCTGGTATCTCTTGATTCAAGAGATTTGCCGGTTATTCACTCCGCGGGAGTTGAACGTGAATGGCGCACATCTGATCTTCCCGGAATTCAATACTATGTTTAGCGCATACTGGCAGTTCTGGATCGTCGGAACTCTCGTCGTGGCAATAGGCCTTTGGATAATCGGATTCGCGCTGCTGAAGTTGTTTCCACGCGCTGGGCACGCTGATTGAAGGTATAGCTTGGCTAAAGTAACGTTCGAGGCGCTGCAAACGTAACTGGCCGCACCTCCCAGATGACAGGCGAGCTCATCCTACGATTTCTCCAGCGTGTCCGTTGTCAGGCTCTGGCCACCGGTCCGCGCACTGTGAGTACTGGGCAAGCCGCCAGCCGAACGACCTTCTCGGCTACTGAACCGAACAGAATGTGCCGAAGGCCTGTCAATCCGGTCGTTGCCATTACTATCAAGTCGGCTCGCTCGTCCTCGGCGATGCGCACGATCTCGTTGCCAGCGTCTCCATACCCGATCACCGTTCGAACTTTCAAATTCTTCGGAACGCGTTGCTCGATCAGCTCTCGAAGCTTGCGCTCGCTGTCGGCGCGAAGCTCGCGTTCGTATTCAGGAATCGGGAAGACGAAGGTCGGATCGATCGGTAATGGGGGAACTGCGGGGACAATGTTCGTCAGGGACAGATCGGCGCTGAATAAAATCGCGAGTTCAATACCATACTTGAGCCCCTCGTACGAGGGCTCGCTGAAATCGGTCGGGCACAAGATTGTTTTGATAGCTAACATAAGTCCTCCTCTTTTGTTGCGCTGTTGCACACGTCGGTTTTACATAAACAAGAGCCAGGCCGCGTGTGGAGCCGGCCGACAGTGTTATTGCTTCCCGGTGAGCCGCTCTCGAATCACCTCGACCGAACAATGCGCGTGCACCGCCACAGCTTCCGCGACGCTTCCGAGCAGAAGTCTCTTAATCCCGCGCAAGCCGTGCGAGCCGACGACGACCAGGTCTGCGCCCCACTCCTTTGCTTCGTCGATGATGGCTCCTTTCGCGAGGCCAGTGAGTACTACTCCTTAGTCCTTGAGTCCCGCCGCGCCTATGATTTTTTCCGCCGCCAGTGCTGCGTCGCGTGCTCGGGTGGTGGCTTCCTCAAGGAGACTTTCCATTATTCGGACATCGACGTAGCCCGGTTCGATCGCAGGAGTGAACACTTCGGCTACGCTTAACACTCTCACTGTGCTACCCTCGGGCCACGGCCGCTCGGCCACCGAGCAAGCGGCGGCAAGCGAGAATCCCGAACCATCAGTGGCGAGCAGGATCTTCATCGCCCGCGCGTCGACGGGTTTGTCGTAGATTGTTGCTCGGACGACCTCGACCGAGCACAGCGCGTGTCGAACGACCGCTTGCGCAACGCTTCCCATCAAGAAGCGAGTGACTGCGCTCTGTCCGTGTGACCCGACGACAATCAAGTCCGCGCCCCAAAGCTCCGCGTACTCGACGATGCCGCTCCGAGGATGGTCCTGGATCACGTGAGTCGAAGTCTCGATACCTTGGGCGGTGAGACGATCGGCGGCGTTCCTAACCAACGCCTGGGCCGCCTCGGTGGCCGTTTGCACTAGCGAAGGGATGACTAAGACGTGAGGTGGTTCCACAACGTTCAGCACGCAGACCTTCGTAGCCGGGGGCCACGGCCGCGCTACGACCTCGCTTACGGCAGTCTCCGATGAGACTGAATGATCAACCGCAAGAAGTATGTTCATGAGTTTCCTCCCACTCGCTCAGCTTTATCCTCGAGACGCTTCAGGTATGCAACACAACCATTCAACGTGGCGAGTTGAGGATAGTCAGCCTCCGGAATCTCGACGTTCAACTCTTTGTGAAGCCCTATCATGAAGTTCAGGAAGTCCATAGAATCGACGTCCAATTGATCGCGCAATGCGACATCAGGTTTTATCTGAGAAAGATCCGCCTCGGGCGCTATGCTCCGCAGCGTCCGCAGCACGATCGCTTCGATTTGATCTTTCGTCATAACTCGCCAAGCTCCTGCAACAGTCGATCAACGGCCGCAATGAACAGACCGCCTCGATGTCCGTCGGTCACACGATGATCGCCCGAGAGTGTGGCGATCATTGTCGGACGGGAGACGACTTGCCCTTCCGCAGACCATGGACGCTCGACAACTTTGCCAAAGCCCACCAGCGCGACCTGCGGCGGATAGATGATGCCAAACACAGTCTCGACACCTTGTTCTCCTAAGCTGGTCACAGTGATCGTCGCATCGGAGAGTTCAGAACTTCTCAACGTGCCGGCTCTTGCTCGCTTCACCAAATCGAGAAAGTTCTTCATCAGATCGTCAATGCTCTGGCGATCGGTGTTGTGCAAGCAAGGCGCGACCAGACCGCCGCCCCGCAACGAAATTGCTACGCCGACGTTGATGTCGGAATGTGGCGTCGCTCGTCCATCCAGCCAGGTCGAATTCAGCTCAGGGACTTCTCGCAGAGCCAAGGCTACTGCTTTGATGAGCAGCACTGCGTAGAGGACTCGATTCTCAATGGACCGCTTGAGGTTTTCGTCCGCAAGCCACTGCATGACTCGACTCATATCGATGGTCGTGCTCAAATAGTAGTGAGGAATCTCTCGCTTCGATCGAGCCATCGCCGACGCGATGGCCTGTCTCATGCGCGCTTGCCGATCACTCACAACTTCGGTCAGAACCGGCTGAGCCGCCTTAGCTGCCGCGGCTCTCTCGATGTCCTCACGGAGGATGCGACCCGCCGGACCCGTTCCGCTTACGGTGGATGCATCGATGCCCAAGTCAGCTGCGAGC
Organism: Blastocatellia bacterium; assembly: GCA_035558335.1. GTDB lineage: Bacteria > Acidobacteriota > Blastocatellia > UBA7656 > UBA7656 > Onstottus_B. The sequence continues at coordinate 22,675 of DATMCM010000441.1, forward strand.
TTCTTCGCCGCCGGCGAGATCCGAAGACGAACTGGCTCGGCGCGTTCAACGAGAGGCTTGCTGGGGGCAGGACCTTCCGCGAGCCGCGGGACCGCGATTGAAGGCATTGTGGATGGAGCAACCTCGGCAACGGGCTTGCCCTCCTCGCGAATAATCGCGAGCACTGTTCCCACAGGAACCTTATCGCCTGGCTGTACCAGAAATTTGACAATCACGCCGCCGGTGAAGACTTCAACTTCGATATCCGCTTTGTCTGTCTCCACGTCGGCGATAATGTCGCCGCGAGTCACCGTATCACCGGGCTTCTTGCGCCAGGCGATCAGCTTGCCGACGCTCATGTCCGCGCCGAGTTGTGGCATCACGAATTCAGCCATCGACTAGAACATCCTTTGAACCGTGCTCACAATAGTGTCCACACGCGGCAAGGCCGCCTCTTCGAGATGTTTTGCATACGGCATTGGCACTTCGGCGCTGCACACACGCGCGACCGGAGCGTCCAGATCGTCAAACGAGCCTTCCATAATCTGCGCGCTCACTTCCGCGGCGAAACTGCCCGTGCGCCACGCTTCATCGATCACCACCGCTCTATGCGTTTTCGCGACTGAGCTCAATATGGTCGCCGTGTCGAGTGGACGAAGCGTGCGCAGGTCAATGACCTCAGCGCCGATTCCTTCTCTAGCCAATTGCTCGGCTGCTTGCAAAGCTTTTCCCAGCGAACCGCCGTAAGTTATCAACGTAACGTCCTCGCCTCCCCTTCTAACCGCTGCCATGCTGATCGCGGTCGGGCCTGCAGTCTCGTCGATCTCGCCTTCAATCGGATATAGCGTGGCGTGTTCGAAGATAAAGACTGGGTCCGGGTCGTCAAGCGCGGCAAGCAACATCCCTCTTGCGTCTTCGACCGTCGCGGGAGCAAGAACCTTGATGCCGGGAATGTGCGCGTACCAGCCTTCAAGGCTGTGGGAGTGCTGCGCCGCGAGCTGGCGTCCACCGCCGCTCGCCATGCGAACCACGAGCGGCACGCTGTACTGTCCTCCAGACATGTGCCTGAGCGTGGCCGCGTTGTTCAAAATCTGATCGAGCGCGAGCAGGCTGAAGTTGACGGTCATTATTTCAACGATCGGGCGCATCCCTCCAAGCGCGGCTCCGATTCCTGCCCCCACGAACGTCGATTCCGAAAGGGGTGTGTCTCGTATTCGCTCGGGTCCAAATTCTTCAAGCAAGCCCAGGCTCACCGCAAAAGCTCCCCCATAGCGCCCCACGTCTTCACCCATCAGAAAGACGCGAGGATCGCTTCTTAGCGCATCACGCAGCGCCGAACGAATAGCTTCACGGTAGGTAAGCGTTTTCATAGGAACTGCTTTTCATCGGCTAGTAATCTTTTTCGCGAACAGTTGCTTGAAGATGACGCTTGCACCTACGAGAACGAGCAGAATGGCAAACAGCGGCAGCTTCATGCCGAAGATGCTCCCCAGGCCGGCGGCCAACGCAAGAACGCCTAGGGAAATCGTGAAACCGCTCATCTTGATTCCATTGAGATAACGAAACGCATTGAGACCAAGCAGAATCAGCGCCGCCGCCAGCAGCCAAATGCCTTGCGGAGCCTGAACATCAGGCACGAGCAAAATGACACCAATCAGGATGAGAAACAGTCCCCAGCCGATCTCTTCGAGGCGCTTGTTCAACGAATTGTCCCTTGTGCTTTGATCACTCATGTTTTGATTGACTTCCATAATCCAAGACCTCCCTTGCTGATCCATTGGTATTGCCTGCAACAGGACTTGTCTGCAATACCCTACGGTACAGCGGCGGTGTAGACACCCCTCGCAAGGTCTCCGACCGGCTCCCAAGGCCCGGCTTCGGCAAACGCGACCGCTTGTTTGATCTCGGCATCTATTGTTGCCTCGATTTCTGTCAAGCGAGCGTCGTCTAGCAATCCTGTTTCTCGCAGATGCCCTTCAAACGTCTTTATTGGATCCCGCTTCTTCCAATGCTCGACTTCTTCCTTGGTCCGATACAGATCTGGATCAGCCATCGAATGCGCGCGGAAACGATAAGTCCGAATCTCCAGCAGGAACGGGTTTCCGCTTTCGCGTACCGTCTCAGCAGCGCGTCGCGCTGCGGCTTCGACAGCGAGCACGTCCATGCCATCCGCCACATCCGAAGCAATGCCATACGCCGGACCTTTGAGGTTGATGTCCGTTTGCGATTGGTGACGTTCAAGTGCTGTGCCCATCGCGTAGAGGTTGTTCTCGCACAGGAACAGCACGGGAAGGTTCCACAGGGCGGCCAGGTTCAGTGATTCATGAAACTCGCCCTCCGCGACAGCTCCGTCGCCGAAAAAACACGCGGTCAACGCACACCGGTTTTGAAGCTTGTCGGCAAGCGCCAAGCCGACCGCTATCGGCAATCCGCCTCCAACAATCGCGTACCCACCAAAGAAACGCAGAGACTTATCGAAGAAGTGCATCGAGCCGCCGTGACCGTGACTGCAACCGTTTCCTTTGCCGTACATCTCAGCCATCAATGAAGCCATCGGCATGCTGCGAGCGAGCGCATGGCCGTGGTCGCGATACGTCGCAACGATGTTGTCTTCCTTAGTCAGAGATTGCATCGCTCCGACGGCGACGGCTTCTTCGCCGATGTACAGGTGAAGGAACCCGCGAATCTTGCCAAGGCTGTAGAGCTCCGCGGCCTTTTCTTCGAAGCGGCGGATCCGCAGCATCTCCGCAAGCAATGTCAGCGCGTGGCCGCGTTCGACTGTGGGCCGTTCAACTTGATCCGTCGTTGTCGTCATCGATTCAACTCTCTGACCATCTTTAACCGAATGGCGCGTTCTACGCAGCGTTCGGTGCGCGTTCAAAGTAATAGTCAAGACACTCAGCTTCTCGGCCACGTACTTTCCGCTTGCCTTCCAGCGGTCCCCTCAGCGACGTTATCACCGTGTACTGAAGCTCGCCTCGGCCACCGTCGTAATAGAGAACCACCCAATCACGAGTCTTTCCCATCGCGTTAGCGCGCGCCGTGTTCGAAAACAACGCGGTGTAGGTTCGCTTTCCGCGATGCGTGTGCAGTATCGGAAGCCACGCTTCGTGTTCTGGATTGAATCGTCGAGGGGCGATCGTACGGAGCAGTCCCTTCGCGCTTTGCTCCCGATACTCACGATCGACGTCAAGAATCTCGCTCACCGGAGGCTGATCAAGCTCCACCCTTACCACGCGGTCTCGCACTCTCCCCAAACGATGAGCGAGCAAGTCTCGTATTCCAGCAATCCGCTTCTCGCCAAGGCCGGCGATGTCAGCGAGCCTTCCATCGTGAGCGGCGGTCTCGAGCTCTTCGAGCGTATCGATGCCCAGCTCCTCGTGAAGCCGTTCCGCCAACACTTTTCCGATGCTGGGCAGAGAAGCGAAGAGCGCAACAGGATCCGCTTCGCCGCGCAGCCGCTCGAGCATTGGCATTCTCCCGCTGACCACGGTTTGTTGTATCGCTCGCGCAAGAGTCTCGCCGATGCCCGGCAGGCGTCTCAGCCCTTCGATGCCTTCGGCGCGGACGAGTTCGGTCACCGGTCGCTTGAGCCGCTTGATCGTCGTTGCCGCCCGAAGATAAGCATCGACACGAAAACGGTTCGCGCCCTGTTCGTTGAGTATTCTCGCGACCTCTTCAAGCCGGGACGCCACCTCTGCATTCACTTCTTCAATCATCGCCGATCTCCGAATTGCGAGTCATCCTCAAGGGTTGAGATGTCGCCTTCGGGAAGTCCCATCTCACGAGCCTTAATCAACCGCCGCATGATCTTGCCGCTTCGCGTGTGAGGCAGAGCAGTGGCGAATTCGATCTCCTTCGGCGCGACGACCGCTCCAAGCCGAACGCGTGCAAATCCCAACAGCTCCAGACGAAGCGACTCGGTTGGTGTGTATCCCTTGTTCAGTATGACGAACGCTTTGACCAGCTCCATCGCAACCGGGTCGGGCTTGCCGATGACGCCCGCTTCGGCAACGGCTGGGTGCTCCATCAAAACGCTCTCCACTTCGAAGGGTCCGACCAAATGACCTGAGGTCTTGATTAGGTCATCCTTGCGCCCGACGAACCAGAAGTAACCATCGCGATCGCGCTTCGCCAAGTCCCCAGTTAAATAAAAGCCATCGGCGAAACACTTCTTGTAGCGTGCCGGCTCTTCAAGATAAGTGCGGAACATAGAAGGCCATCCGGGCCGCAAGGCAAGCTCGCCTTGAACGTCTGGCTCAACGATCTCCGCGATGCGGCCGTCGTCCGTCCTGCGCACGATTGCGGCGTCGATGCCCGGCAGCGGGCGGCCCATCGAGCCCGGGCGAATATCCATTGAGGGGAAGTTAGCGATCATGATCCCGCCCGTTTCCGTCTGCCACCAATTGTCGTGAAAGGGTAAACCGAATGCCTCCTTGCCCCATACGACGGCTTCGGGATTGAGCGGCTCGCCTACGCTTGAAAGGAACCGCAAATGCGCCAGGTCATACTTGCGAACGAGGTCCTTGCCTGCCTTCATCAACAATCGAATTGCGGTTGGCGCGGTGTACCAGACTGAGACTCTCTGATCCTGAAGGATGCGATACCATCGATCGGCGTCGAATTCTGCTTCGTCAACTATACTGGTGATTCCATTGGTCAAGGGTGCGATGATGCCGTAGGAAGTGCCCGTCACCCAGCCCGGATCGGCGGTGCACCAAAACACATCATCAGGATGAAAGTCCAAGGCGAGCTTGCCGGTGATGTGATGAGCGACAACTGCGTTGTGAACGTGAACAGCGCCTTTCGGAGTTCCCGTCGTCCCGCTAGTAAAATGGAGGAGCGCCATGTCTTCGGAATCAGTAGGGCCGATAGCGAACTGATCGGACGCCTCGTCCATCAGCCTGAGGTAGTCTCTTGTGTCCGGTATGTTGGTAGGCTTGTGGTCGTCTCCAACAAGCAGGACGTGCTGAAGCGAGGGCAGCGAAGCGCGAATCGACTTCACCTTTCGGTCGTACAGCGTCGGGGTTGTAACAAGGACTCGTGCTTCGCCGATCGTCACTCGCGACTTGATGGGTTCGGGACCGAAAGCTGAGAATAGCGGACAGAAGACACTGAGGTTCTTTAACGTTCCCAGCGCGGTGATGTACAACTCCGGAATGCGTCCCGCGAGAACGTAGACCCGATCGCTTTTGCAGATACCCAGACCCTTGAGAACATTTGCGAATCGATTTGAAAGCGCTTGAAGGTCTGCGTAGGTGTAGTCCTCAATCTCGCCCTTCTTGCCGAGCCACCGTATCGCGAGGTGATCGCGAAGCGGTCCATTGGCGTGACGGTCCACAGCTTCGTGAGCGATGTTAAGGCCGTAACCATGCGGAAGCCCATCGAGCTCGCGTCGCGCTTCGCTCCAAGAAAAGCGTTCTCGGACCTCCGCGTAGTCCTGAAGATTAGGGGCCGCGCGCCAGTCTCGGGGCGACTTGACGATTGCATCCCAGGGCATGCTCTCCCCACTTTACTCGAATGGCGTCCCCACTCCTGGCGCGCCTTCGCCCTTCTCCTCCGGTATCTCAGTGAGCGTCGCCTCTGTCAGCAGGAGCACACTCGCGACCGAGACCGCATTTTCGAGCGCGACGCGAACCACTTTGGTTGGATCGATAATGCCGGCTTCTATGAGGTCGACGTACTCGTTGCGAGCCGCATCGTAGCCGTAGCTGCCGGTTCCCGATCGCATTCGGTCGACAACCACGCCGCCATCAACCGCCGAGTTCTCAGCAATCTGTCTTGTGGGCGCTTCCAGAGTGCGTTTCAGAATGAGCAGGCCGGTGTGCTCGTCACCCTCACATTTGGCAGCCTCGATCTCGACGGCCTCAATCGCCCGTAGAAGAGATAGTCCCCCGCCGGGAACGATGCCTTCGGCCATCGCAGCTTTGGTCGCGCTGATTGCGTCTTCGAACGCCTCCTTGCGGCTCTTCATCTCGGGCTCCGAGGGCGCACCGACGCGTATCACGGCAACCCCTCCCGTGAGCTTTGAGAGTCGCTCTTGTAGCTTCTCTCGATCGTATTCCGAGGTCGTATCCTCGATCTGTTTGCGAATCTCATTGCACCTGCCTTCTATCGCGGACTTGCTCCCTGCGCCTCCGATGATGGTCGTATTGTCTTTGTCGATCACCACGCGCTTGGCCTGGCCAAGATCGGCGGTCGTTACGTTCTCGATCTTGATTCCTAACTCTTCGGCGATGACCTTACCACCAGTAAGGATCGCCATATCTTGAAGCATTGCCTTACGACGATCACCGAAGCCTGGAGCCTTCACCGCGGCGCAGAGCAGTACCCCTCGAAGCTTGTTGACTACGAGCGTGGCCAGAGCTTCAGCCTCTACGTCTTCAGCCACGATCAACAGCGAGCGGCTCATTCTCGCAACCTGTTCGAGGATCGGGAGCAGGTCTTTCATGCTCATGATCTTTTTCTCGTATAGCAGGATGAAAGGATCGTCGAGCGCAGCCTTCATCTTCTCGGGATCGGTAATGAAGTACGGTGACAGGAAGCCGCGATCGAACTGCATTCCTTCGACGACTTCAAGGACCGTCTCGGTCGCCTTGGCCTCTTCAACTGAGATGACGCCTTCCGCCCCGACCTTCTCCACCGCGTCCGCCACGAGTTCGCCGATAGTCGTGTCGTTGTGAGCTGAGATGGCAGCAACCTGCACCTTCTCACGGCGGCTTTGCACCGGTCGGGAAAGCGCGCGCAGGGTTTCTACCGCGAGCTTCAGCCCTCGGTCCAGGCCGCGCTTTAAGTCAATCGCACTCGCGCCGGCGGCTACGTTCCGCACTCCATCTGCCAGGATCGCGTGCGCCAGGATGGTCGAGGTGCTGGTTCCATCTCCCACCGATTCTCCGGTTCGCTCGGCCGCTTCACGCATCATCTGAGCGCCGAGGTTCTCTTCCGGCGACTCCAGATCAACTTCTTTCGCGATAGTGACGCCGTCATTGCACACGATCGGCCGGCCGTACTTCTTCTCGATCAAGACGCACTTTGATTTAGGTCCAAGCGTCACGCGAACTGCATCCGCTAATACTGAAGCTCCACGGAGTATCCTTTCGCGAGCTGCTGCCCTGAAACAAAACTGTTTATGAGCCATGAGTCACTTCCTTTCCGCTCGTTCAATCGGCGACGTCTTGCATCACCATTCGCCCCTAATACACCGCCTCTTCGTCGTATTCCTCTTTGCACTCATCGCAGCGAAATGGATTGTCGTTTGGGTCGAATTCAATAGCCGAGCGCACTTGGTTGTAAGTTGCTTCGTCGACGTAGAACAACCCATCGCATACACCGCAAAGCATTCCGTGGGTGTTCACTTCGGTCTTGAAATTCGTCGGAGTGTCGGCGTCACTACGCGGTTCATCCAATGTCTCTCTCAATCTTGGCATATGACCTCACTTTCTCCGCGCGTGCACAGTAATTCTCTCTTTGGGGCGCTCTGCAAAGCACTAACGTCGCTACACTTGCGCGGTCAGCTCGCAGCGCCTTCCTTCACCCAAACCTGAGATAGTCGCCGGAGCTCGCGGCCTGCGGCGCGCTCCACCGAAGCTATGTTCTCGCGGAGCTTATCCGTTGCGCCCTCCTCGTCTTCGATCAGCACCGTGGTCATCACGTGCGCTGACAATTTGCGCGCCTGATCGTGGCAACGCTTGACCAGCGGCATCACTTCATCCCATTCGCCTTCGATGCATGTTCCAAGAGGGGTCAACACGTAACGGAGCCGGCTGTCGTCGATCAGGTTTAGTATCGCCGCAAGGTCTCGGCTAATGTGCGCTCCGCGGCCAAGCGGATTGATGCTTAATTCGACTAACATAACTTTCCTCCTTGCTACTGGGTCGGACAAGAGGAGTTCATCCGATCCCTATAAGCCGCGGTCTGTACCACAAACTTGTAGTCCAGGGTAAAGCCCGTCGCTATCCTTAGCGCGCAACCTCAACCGAACAGTGCGCGCGTGCAACAACCGCTGTTGACACGCTGCCAAGCACGAACCGTTCAACCCGGTTCAGCCCCCGGGCGCCTATGAAGATTGAGTCCGCATTGCATCGCTCGGCTTCCTCAATCAGGAGAAACTTGGGGTCTTCCTCCTTGACTAGAGACTCGACCCGAAGCCCAACATCTCGTAGGGTTGTCTCGGCTGCCTGGTGAAATGATCTTGCAAAGGCGAATTTGTCGTCTGGGTCCATTGCATACATGTGAAGCGGGTCTACCGAGGTGACAAGGCGCACTTCGCTGCCTTTCGGCCAGGAGCGCGCCGACGCTCTTCGTAGAGCCAGTGCAGATCCCGCCGATCCGTCGATCCCTATGATGATTCTCACGGGGGAGTCCTTCTCTTGCGCCTGATGCCGCGCGACTCGCACCGAGCATGTAGCGTCAGTGACTACCCTCTGAGAAACGCTTCCAAGAAACAGGCGGCCGAGCGCGGAGCGACCGTGCGAGCCCACGACTATCAGGTCCGCTTCCCATTTCCCGGCCCTCCTGAGTATCTCTCGCGCGGGGGAACCTACATATTCTTCAGAGCTTACTGTCCAGTTTGGAAAGAGTGATCGTACAACCTTGCTTGCTTGAAAGGCCTTGCTGCGCGCGTCCTCGACAGCTTGCGATGCTTGCCTGTTCGCTTCGACGACCCCGCCTATGATGCCCTCTGCGAAGGTCTCCTCCACGATCTCGTAACTTGACGGCGGAGGGGGAGGAAGCCATTGCTCAGCCACTGATATCACAAGAGCGTCAACTGCGCGTGGGAATCCCGCGCGCTGCAGATCCTCGAGAGCCGCATCCGCGCAATCGGAACCGTCATAGCCGATCAGGACTTTCATTCTTTGACCTCTGGCGGATCGTTGTTTGCGAAAAGCAACGATCACCCTGATAGCGATGCTATCCGGCTTCCGCTTCGCCGGGTTCAACCCAGGCCGAATCGCTGGACAAGCCCGCGTTCTCCGGCACCCTGGTTTCAAGCTCGCTTTTGGCATGCGCTTCGGGATTGATCTCTATTCGATTTGAGACGCTTTCAATCCCACGTAGCCGCTTGATTTCCGCCTCGGCAAGCATGCTCTGAAGCTCAGTACGCACTGTGCCTTCAAGCGTCACGGAACCGTCTCTTACGATTACCATTATGTCGCTGGCCGGAATCAAGATGTGATTGTGGAATGCATTGAGCGCAGCTTTCGCAATGTCCGCGTCGCTTCGCTCTCGCAATGGCTTGACCAGCAGGTCGCTAGCGATGGCCTCTACCCCCCATACTTCCTTGGCGGCCGCCTCGATGGCTTTTCTCTCCGATTCGGTTCTTACCAGACCGGTGAGTGTCACCACGCCGCTATCGACCGCTACCTTGACATCAGTTTTAATTAGTTCGGGGCGCTGCCTGATTTGGGCCAGCACTTCCCGGCCGAGATCGCTATCTGCCACTCGTTTCATCTTGGCTACCATAGAAGTCCGCTCCTTTTTCGAACTGCACCTTCCGTTTCGAACGTGGCTAAGGTCGCTTCCGTCCTCGCGGGGGGCAAGAAGACCGATACCCTAGCTTGAGCAACCGCGATACCAAGACTAGAGTCGCTCGGGTAGGCCTAAAACCAACTGCGACGTTGCCAGGTGCGCGAAGAGCCCCATTTTGGTGGGTGAAAAGGCACATCAATCAGACGAGAGATGCTCGCTCATGTTACTTCATATGCAGGTTCAGATTTAGGCGACCTTCGAAAGGACCAGGGCGATGAAATTCGGCGTACTCGCGCTCGATTACGACGGCACCATCGCAAGAGACGGCGTGCTCGATCCTGACGTTCGCGCCGCGATTGAAGAGGTTCGCAAACGCGACATTATTTCAGTGCTGGTTACGGGCCGTATCTTGACTGATTTACGCAGGCTGATGGGAGACCTGAGGCTCTTCGATTGTGTGGTGGCCGAGAACGGAGCTGTCGTGGCATTCCCTAATGCCGGCCGATCGACCGCGCACGGACATTCACCTACCCAGGCATTTTTAGAAGAACTCAGTCGCCGCGGAATCACGTTCGCCCGTGGAGAGTGCGTGGTCGAAGCCGACGCCGAACTCGCGTGTCAGACCCTCTCGGTGATCCGCGAGATGGAGCTACCGCTGGTAGTCCTCTTAACCGAGGCCGGATGATGGTCCTACCGCAGGCTATCAGCAAAGCAACCGGGCTACGTCACGCGTTAAGGACATTGCGCCTCTCAGAGCATAATGCCATCGCGATCGGTGATGCTGAGAACGACCATCAGTTGTTGGAAGCGTGTGAGATAGGGCTGGCCGTCGGTTGGGGGAGTGAAGCCCTCAAGTCCACGGCCGACGGTGTTCTCGACGGACAAGGCCCGCGCGCTGTTGCCGAGTACATTCGTCAGGTCGCAAAGCAGCCGAGGTTGTCGCCCAGGCAAGCGGGGCGGCGACGCCTGCTGCTTGGCACCGCCGAGAGCGGCCAACCGTTGTCACTCGCGGTTCGCGGGCGAAACGTACTCGTAGCCGGAGATTCGCAGACGGGAAAGTCGTGGGTTGCCGGATTGCCGTGTGAGCAACTCATTCTCCAACATTACTGCGTGTGTGTGATAGACGCCGAGG
>DATMCM010000442.1:0-6499 GCA_035558335.1 Blastocatellia bacterium
AACCGATTCGTCTCTATCTGAGCTGGGTATTTGATGGCGATAGACAAGATAACAATTCGCGGCGCGCGTCAGCACAACCTCAGAGACATAAGCCTCGAAATCCCTCGCAATCGATTGACGGTAGTAACTGGACTGTCGGGTTCCGGAAAGTCCAGTCTCGCGTTCGACACCATCTATGCCGAGGGACAGCGGCGATATGTCGAATCGCTCTCGGCTTATGCGCGACAGTTCCTGGATCAGCTCGAAAAGCCGGATGTCGATGCGATTGAGGGCTTATCGCCGGCGATCTCTATCGAGCAGAAGACCACCAGCCGCAGCCCGCGCTCGACGGTGGGCACGGTCACGGAAGTCTACGACTACCTGCGGCTGCTCTTCTCTTCGATCGGACAGCCCCACTGCCCGCAATGCGGACGTCCCATCTCCCGGCAGTCGATCGACCAGATCGTTCAACAGATGGCTCATCTCCCCGAGGGCGAACGGGTGATGATCCTTGCGCCGATCGTTCGCGGACGCAAAGGCGAGTTCAAGAAGGAGATCGAGAAGCTCGCGCGCTCGGGCTTCAATCGCGCCCGCATCGACGGCGAGATTCGCCAACTCGACGAAGAGATAAAGCTCGACAAGCGCCGCAACCACACCATTGAAGTCGTCGTCGATCGCCTGCTGATCAAGGCCGGAGTTCATAAGCGCCTGGAAGATTCGGTTCACCTCGCGGCGAAGCTCACCGACGGACTCGTGCTGGTTTCGATCGTCGACGGCGAGGAACGGTTGTACTCGGAGCGAATGGCTTGCCCGGAGTGCGGCATCTCGGTGCCGACGCTCGAGCCGCGTTCGTTTTCGTTCAACAGCGTCTACGGAGCTTGCACGGTGTGTCACGGGTTGGGCGCTCGGGCTGAAATCGATCCCGCCAAGATCGTCACCGATCCGCAGCTCCCCGTCAACGATCAGGATCCGTTTCCCGTTGACGCGACGGTCAGCAACTATCTGCGCGATGTGATGAAGGCGCTTGCCCGGCAAGCGGGTCTGGCGCCTGACAAGGCGTTCGCGGAGCTGTCCCAGAAAACGCAGGACGCTTTCTTCTTCGGTTCGAAGGAAAAGCTCGCGCTGCGGTACGGGGCCTACGAGTATAAGACCGAATGGAAGGGCGCGATCGCTTATTTGAGCAACCGGGCGTCGGACTTGAAGAGTGAAGTGGCGGTTGCGGCATTCGAAGGATTGATCTCTCCAACGGTGTGTCCCGACTGCAACGGACAAAGGCTTCAACCGGCATCATTGGCGGTGCGAGTTGCCGGCAGAACAATCGCGGAGTACACCACGCTTCCGATCACGCAAGCTCTTCTCGTTTTCAACTCGATTCGGCTGGCCGGCCGTGAGGAGAAAATCGCGGGCTTGATCCTGAGAGAGATTCGCGCTCGGTTGAGCTTTCTGGACACCGTCGGGCTTGGTTACATAACCCTCAATCGGGCTTCGGCTTCGCTATCGGGCGGCGAAGGTCAGCGGATCAGGCTCGCGACTCAGATCGGCTCACAGCTGCGCGGAGTGCTCTACGTACTCGATGAGCCCTCGATAGGCTTGCACCCGCGCGACAATTTGAAGCTGCTCAAAACGCTCGAGCACTTGCGCGATTTGGGAAACACAGTCCTCGTCGTCGAGCACGATGACGAGACAATTCGCCGTGCTGATCATGTGATCGATCTGGGGCCGGGCGCCGGCGCCCACGGCGGGCTTATAGTAGCGCAAGGCACACCCGAGGAAATTGCCGCATCGCCTGAGTCCCTCACCGGGCGATACATTTCGGGCGAGCTTGCGATTCCAGTACCGTCCGAGCGGCGGCCCTCGAACGGCAAAGCGCTGGCGGTGCTTGGCGCGCGCGCCAACAACTTGAAAAACATCGATGTGAGTTTCCCTTTGGGTCTGTTCATAGTCGTCACCGGTGTATCAGGCTCGGGGAAATCGACACTGGTGGACGACATTCTCTATCGGAGCCTCGCTCGCAAGCTCTATCGCAGCTATCAGGAGCCCGGAGCTCACCGCGAGGTCACCGGCCTGGAACACATCGACAAAATCATCGAAATCGATCAATCGCCGATCGGGCGCACGCCCCGTTCGAACCCCGCGACCTACACCGGAGTGTTCACACCGATCCGCGAGCTGTACGCGATGACGCCCGAGTCGCGTGAACGCGGCTACAAGCCCGGGCGATTCTCGTTCAACGTCAAGGGCGGACGCTGTGAAGTTTGTCAGGGGGATGGCATGAAGCGCATCGAGATGAACTTCCTGCCTGACGTGTACGTCATGTGCGACGTGTGCCGCGGCGCTCGATACAATCGTGAGACCCTAGCGGTCAAGTTTAAGGGCTGCTCGATCGCCGACTTGCTGGGCAAGACGGTTGAAGAAGCGCTGCCGCTGCTCGAGAACGTGCCGCAGATCAAGGTGAAGCTTCAGACGCTGATCGACGTGGGGTTGGGCTACATCAAGCTCGGGCAGTCGGCGACTACGCTTTCGGGCGGTGAGGCCCAGCGGATCAAGCTTGCGAAGGAGCTGTCCAAGCGGGCGACCGGACGGACGCTCTACATTCTGGACGAGCCGACGACGGGGCTGCACTTTGACGACGTGCGCAAGCTCCTCGACGTGCTTCATCAGCTTGTCTCTCTCGGAAACACCGTTTTGGTTGTCGAGCACAACCTCGACGTAATAAAGAGCGCGGATTGGGTTATCGATCTCGGCCCGGATGGTGGAGATGACGGCGGCCGAGTCATAGCCGAAGGAACACCTGAGGATGTTGCGCGCTCGAAGCGGTCTTACACCGGCCAGGCGCTCAAACCGTTGCTCAACGGCCACAAGCGCAAGTAACCGCTAACAGTATCTTACTCACTCCTGTCCTGATTGATCGTTACTCGCTCGCCCTCAACTGAAATACATCAACGATCTTCATCTTCAAGTCCGCGCCATTGCTCAGAGGTTGATCCACCGCTACCACATAGGCGGTCAGGGTGTTCTTGGTCAGCCGGATCCGAACAAACTCCTTATACTCTTCAATTCTCGCGGCGCCGCCGGCTTCGCTGTAGTGACCGTTGAACTCGAGTGACACGGCCATATACCATCCGAGCCAAACGCAACTCATCAATCCACCCAGCAAGGCTGCAACAACGAGCTTGAGGACGTGCGCTTGCGCGTCAGTCGAGAACGCCGCCTCGCGCAACGCAAAAGGCAGCCACAGCACCAAAACACCGTGCGCCAACCACGCAACGAGCAGCAACCAACGAAGCCCCCGGCGCGCAAGCTGGTTCCCAACCACCGCAAACACCAGGACAGTTAACATCGCCGCGAGCCACGCTCGCCATGAGCCCACTCGCACGAGCAGGAGCGGAACTGCGACTTGCAAGACCCCATGCCACAATCCTAGAACCGCGAAACCGATCTTGCCTCCTACGCCCTGCTGCTCGCCTCCGACAAAGAACCCGATCAGGATCAGACCGGCGAAGACACCGATTGCCACAAACGCGAACAGAGTGTCGGAAAAGAGATAAGCAAACGGATATTTGCCGAACTTGAGCACGCCGGCGGACAACATCGCTATGCCGATGACGACCAGGGACCAAAGAAGCCAGAAATGTATCTTGTTGACCGTTCCTTTGCTCGCCTGCTTGTTTACCCACTCGGAGTAGATGATCCCGGCAGTTATCGAAGCGGCAGACCAAGTAGCTGCAAGCAGAACCAGCACACTGCACTTGAACGGCGAGAGACTCCCGGTGTGAATCCAAAAGTCCTTGATCCCAAAAAACAAGGACACCAACGCCGCGACTAGCGAAAGCAATATCGCGATCGAATAGCGACCCGACCACTCTTCCTTCTCTCGCCGCGAGAGCCCGACCAGCAACTTGGCGCAGACGACTGCAGTGATGATCAGTCCCGTCGACAGGGCAAGCAATCCCACACGCCAAAACACAGCCCAACCATCGAGACCGGCGCTCTCGGCAAAGTTCTTTTCCGGCCAGACAAGGGCGGGGAACCAGCTCCCCAGGCTAGTTTCAGGGTAGGCGGCAACACCCAACCACTTGTAGAGAATCATGTCTACTACTGTCTTTGTGCTTCGCGGAATCGTGGCGCCGAAGAAGATCACGAATGCCATGAAGGCGCCGAGCAAAGCCACGTATCCCCCTCTCACGAGATTAACCAGATCGAATAGCCGCGCTGAGATCGCGCGGCGAGATTCTTCCGGTGATGGGTACACGACCTGTTGTTGCACTTGGCCGAAATTCACATGAGAAGGATGAAAGAACGCGCCACCGAGTCCGGAAACTACCGACGCGTAGTTGTTCGCGCTTGGCGCTGTGTTCTTCTGTGCATCGCTGGAATCGGGTCCCCAGTACCTCGTGTAGTGATGCGTGTCGCCCGAAATATCCAGGCGACATTTATGCGCCGGCAGTTCTTCAGGCGGCGAACCGAGGAATGAGCGTTCGAGACCAAGGTCCTTAAAGGTTTGCGCGAGTCTGCCTTTGGGATCCGCGAGCTTACCCAGCACCGTCGTCGGTTCCGGGGTCGCGACGATCACTTTGTCGGGAGCCTTGCCGCCGCACATCTCATCGCAAGTCTTTTTGAAAAACTCCTGCTGGCGAACGTCCAGCTTACCTACCTCATTATCCAAACCCCAGAGCCACCACTCAAAAGGAAGCTTTATTGCGGTGTAAGTGGCCTGTTGGACTCGTTTGAAACCCGGGACGGAGAGCTGCGGATAAAGACCCAAGCGGTCTATTTCACCTTCCTCGCTGGTGGGCTTCCGGAGTTGCCGATTGAATCCGTCGATAAAGTCGTAGTAGTCGTGATTCGCGGGCAGTCCGAGGATCGGCCGGCGAGGATCATTCGCATCGATCCCACCCGCGTTCTCGACGTCTTGATAAGCCCAGAAGAACGGAGCTTGAAAGCGCTCGGCAAGCGTGGTGTAGTCAGCCATGTGATAGGACGTGTCCCCGCCGATAAACAGAAACTCGCCTCTCGGCAGCAGAGTCGCGTTAGCGGGGATGTCGCTTCTATTGAAGCGCACGTCGGCACCTCGAGCTGGAGGGTCGGCGACCCACAGCTTGCTCAAGCAAAGATACGCGATGCTGTAAGTGGCTTTCTGGCCGTCGCCGGTGTCGGCAATAAAGTCAAACCAGTACTCGTCCTCGGAGCAGTTCTTGTTTAGTCTGTCTTCGATTCTGAAGGAGCAGACCTCCGCTTCCATCCAGTCTCGCGGATCCAGTTTGTTCTTGAAGGCGACATAAACCGCCGTCATCTTGAGGCTCGCGATCAACTGCGGCCCCAGCAGCCAGGAGACGGGCTTCTTGAAAGCCTGGTCGGGCGGTTTCTTGGGAAGACCCACCGGCGCGGTTCGGACATTAGTCGTCGCCACAACTTTTTCCTCCTCAACTGGAGTTTGACGACCGGCTTTGGCTTCGGTTCTCGGAGATTAGCCAAGGCGGCGAGGGATTCGCTTTGCTTTAGGCATCGAGGCCACAACGCTCCGAGAAGCGGTTGTTGAAAGTTCCTTTGGAATTCAGAACCTTCCGAACCGCTACCCATCGATCGAACATCGGATACATCTTCTTGATCGAATCCCTGCCGCCCGTAAGATAGTGAACCTGCCCCCAATGAGGACGCGCGCCAAGCTCGAGCAAAGCTTCCTCGATCTCTCGCAGGATCTCCAACCCGCCCTCGGTGCCGTCGATCATCGGGACTTCGATCATACAGGTGTCACGGCCGTACATCATCGAAAAATACAGATCGGATTTCGCAACAAAGCGAAGCGAGAAAGGCAAAGAGTGATAAAGCTTCTTGGTTACGCGATTGCGTTCGGCGATCTCGATGATCTTCTCTGCGGCAGCAATGTACGTGGCGTTTTCCACGGGCAATGCAAGCTCGCTCGAGTAGGCACGAACGTAGTTTGGCGCTCCCAGATCCAGAACGCGATAGCTTGCTGCGGTGTACAGCTCATCCTGCAAAGCTTTAATCGCGTTCTCGATAGTCCGCGGTGCGGAGCCCGGAAGGAGCCGAAGCTTCAAACTGGCCAACGTTCCGGTGAGCCGGATAAGCGGTCGCGGCAGCCACGAAAACAGCACCGACAGCGGGCTGCGGTTGTCGCGCTCGATCGATGGGAACTGCGGTTCAGACGCTTGCCTTCGTGCTGTGATCAGACAAGTGTGATCACCATCATACTTGTATGGATTGACCAAAACCTCGTAGTGGCGATACTCCTTCAGTACATCACCCGCTGAGAGCTCGGCTTTCACCTGTGACCAACGGCTCACAACGCGCGCTTCGCGGAGCCAATATTTCTCCATGACTTCAAGCACCACCGAATAGACCACGCCCATACATCCCAAACCGACGACCACCGAATGGAACCAGTTGTCATCCTGACGCAGCTCGATGTCAGGATGGCGGCTCGTGAATTTCTCCGGGTCGGTAATGCCATTAGCAGGCTCGATTCGGTAGACCTTGCCTTCGCTGGCAACAACCACGA
>DATMCM010000443.1:0-2350 GCA_035558335.1 Blastocatellia bacterium
AAGGTCATCTTAATGCTGATCGCTAGTGTGACCGCCGCTATCGGACAGGGGTGGAGATCGACTGAGGCGAAACAGATAGCTTAATTCAGCGGCCACCACGCCACGCTCAGCGTATCCAAGTATTTCATGGCGTATTCCTATCTGTCCGTCCGGAGATAGCTTAATCCAATTGTCAGCCGCATTGGCGCGTTCTGTTTCGTCAGAGCAAATTCGCCTGCAACGAAGTCGAGAACGCTCTTGAGTCTGTTTGCAGCCTGCGGTTCGCCGCAACGTAACCATATGCGACTAAGCTTCCGAAACCGCCTTTTCTGACCATCCGGTATTCGGGGCGATATGACTTCAAAGTCACCGTCGAAGCTTACGAGAATCGCATCTAGCTCTTGCGAGACCGTTGCCACCACCGGGTCCGGCGATCCCGGTGGAACGTAATCCCGAATGAACTCCGCCTTGTGACCCTGCTCATTGAGCATGTCGGCCACATCCTGAGGCACGTTTTCATCCAGCATGAAATACATTGATCACAAGTATGACCAATTACGCGCTCCGGGCGAGTCCTTCTTCGTGAACAAGCGCGGCTTGCACGTCTTTCACCGTCAGGGTCGGGTACTGTTTGACGATTTGCTGGATCGAATAACCGGCCTCTTTGAAACGCCGGATGGCCGCTGTCGGAATACGCGTACCGGCAACTACTGTTGAATTTCTAACGACGTGCTTGTGGCGCTCAATGTGGCCGAGTTGGCTGTCGTCTCTTTTCTTCAGCTCTCGTACGCGCGACTCAACGTCATTGATCACATCGATCACGGGCACCATCGCAAGCTGACCGTCCCACACGCCTTCAACCTCATTGGATTTGGGACGGCGAAAATACACTTGGCGCTTGAGCACGTAGAGCTTTACTTCCGCCCAATGGCCATAACCGCGTCTGATCAACTCCTGCGCGACCTTGCGAAGTTGCTGAAGCGATATCCGATAGTCCTTCATGAGTACGGCTATGGTCCTGAGGCCAACAACGTCTTGGAAGGAGTAGACACGACTGTACGGCGCATGGCGATCTTCATACGCGTAGCGAGGCGCAAAAAAACCAGCTCGATCCCACGACTTAAGCTGCCCCTTGGTCAGCCCAGTCAGGCGTTCGACGTGGTCCTCGCTAAAGGCCGCTATGAGGGTATTCCGGCTCATGGTCATTGTCGTAAGGTATGCCTAAGTCGCGTGGTCGGAAAGAGGCACTTTGGACGCATAGCAGCCCACCATATAAGGCTTTCTGAGACCTTAAGGTCCAAAGGTCGCCTGAGTTTATTGCTCAGCGAGCGGGCGTCCGGCAGCCGAAGCAACCTAGTTGGATAGGCCGTCAGAGCTTTGGCTGCGCGGCGGCGCCCAAGCTTGTAGATTGACCCCATGCATCCGTCGCCAAGCCTCACCGCGAGTGATGATTTTCAAGGGCGGCGAGATGACCTCGCGCCAGGTCGGCGCCGCGCCGAAGCAGAAGCTGCAGCAGTGATTACCGCTGCGGTTTGACGCTCTCGCGCACGAAAATATTCTCGACAGCCGTCGGCGAATAGCCGGCCGTTTGCGTTGAGGCGGCAGGCTTCGCTCTTATGGAAGCCTCAGCCCGGCATTAGACAGCAAACTCACCTTCCCACCTGTCGGCTTTGCTGCCTGCCCCGCTTACGCTTGTGCAATTAATTGCGCAGGTGAGAAGAACCGCTCACCACGCGCGAGATCACCTTGCAGCTGCTTGTCGAGCGGGCCTTGGATAAGAGCGATCAGCGGCTTTTGAGGCTCATGATCAAGCGCGTTCGCGTGGCGTTGCGCGGGCAGCGGGAGAACGGGATTGTTCGTTCTGCTCAGGGACCCGGGCAGTGTATATTGTGGGAGGTTGCGCGTTGATGTTGCCCGACCCCTGTAAGAACCTATCGCGCCTTAGGGATTCAAATCCGTAGCACGCTAGCGCGATGACGCGAGGGATTGGCCCCTTCGTAGCGTAAGAAGCGACTTGCCTTCTGCTTCTACCCAATAATGCGGCGGCGGCTTCTTGAGTAAGCCTGTTTCGCGTCAAGAATTCCAAGAAATCCTTAGGTGTCCAACTCTCTTGTGCAAGAGATTGGACGGTGTCTGCGGACATTATCAAATCCGCGTCATCGCCCCATGCGACAGCATCTCCATCTTCGGCGATGGTGCCGGTCAAAAAAAGATTTTCATCTCTCAGAGGACGATAGACCTTATAGCTGAAGATGGCCGGGCTGACGTCAACGAAGTCCTCACGTCCAGCCCTAGGACCTTCCGCCCACTTAACTCGAAGCACAAAGTCGTGGAGCGGCTGGACAGTCGCCATGCGGGGAAGTGGAATCCC
>DATMCM010000444.1:0-4567 GCA_035558335.1 Blastocatellia bacterium
GCTTCACCGCGGCATAGGTCTCGGTGTTCGACTCGGGGTCCACGTCTTTCTCCGACCGATAGCCCGGCACCGCGACGCCGCCGACCGAGCCCGGCCCGTACTGGCCGCGCACGGCGAACTCGTCGACCCGGTCGCGAGGAATCGCGCGCACTGCCGACATCGCCTTGAACTTTTCGTCGCGCACCGCGTTCGCCCCGAGATTGACCGGCGGCTCCATCGCGACGAGCGACATGACCTGGAACACATGATTCTGAATCATGTCCCGAAGCACGCCGGACGTATCATAGTAACCGCCTCGTCCTTCCACCCCTATGGCTTCTGCGTTGGTGATCTGGACATGATCGACGTAACGACGGTTCCATATCGGCTCGAAGATGCCGTTCGCAAAACGAAACACCAGCAGGTTCTGAACGGTTTCTTTTCCGAGATAGTGATCGATTCTGTAGACTTGATCTTCGTCAAACACGGCGGCCGCCTGCCGGTTCAACTCCCGGGCGCTCTCGAGGTCATGGCCGAACGGCTTCTCGATGATGCTGCGAGTCCAACTCTTCTCCCTGGGTTTGGCGAGCGCCGCGTCGCCCAGTTGCTTGATAGCTTCGCCGTAAAGCGAGGGCGAAGTCGAAAGGTACAGCACCCGATTGCCCGCCGTTCCGCGCTCGCGATCAACTTGTTCAAGGAGCGCGCTCAACTGGCGGTAGGACTCCGCGTTGTTGATGTCGCCCGCGAGATAGAAGATGCCTTGCGCAAAGCTTTGCCAGACGGCCTCGTCAACCGTCTTTGCTTCGGAGTAAGTCGCGATCGCCTCCTTCATCTTCGCGCGGAATTCCTCGTGGCTCATCGGCGAGCGCGCGAACCCAATAATTGCAAACTCGGCGGGCAGCAAGCGCTGCTGCGTCAGTCGATAAAGCGCCGGAACGAGCTTGCGTTTGGTCAGATCGCCCGATGCTCCGAAAATCACGAGCGCGCAGGGATCGGCCGCGCGTTCGAGCCTCATTCCTTCCCGCAAAGGATTCACGGCATTTGAATCGGTGCTCATCTGTTCGTTTCCCTTTCGAGTGTTTGACCGCTAAGCAGCCGCGCGGCGGCTTCGTCCACCATCCACAGAAGCGAACCGGTCCGAGGTTGTATGAGCTGACTCGGATAGGTCTCAGGCTGATAGCTCCCTTCCAACACTTCCTTGAGCGACTCGGCCTTATCTCCGCCGGCGGCCACAAACGTCACATTACGCGAGTTGTTGATCGTCGTGGCCGTCAGAGTAATTCGATGAGAGTTGAGCTTCTCGACATAGTTGGCGACCACGATGCGATCGTGTGCGTGAAGCGCCGCGGTGTGCGGAAACAGCGAAGCAGTGTGCCCATCCGGACCCATGCCCAAAAACATCAAGTCAAATCGGGGGACGTTGGAAAGCGGCGCGGTGCTGGACTTGGTCGCCACGCGCAGGAAGAAACTTCTGAGCGTAGTTTCGTACTCTTCCGCAGCGCGATCGTGATCGGGGTTTTCGGCCGGAATTCGAAAGATGTTATCGCCCGGGACCGGGACCTTCGAGAGCAGCGTTTCGCGGGCCATGCGATAGTTGCTGTCCGGATGGTCAGGAGGAACGCAGCGCTCGTCTCCCCAAAAGAAATAAATCGATGACCACGGCACGGTGTCCAGAAACGGCGCCGCCGCAAGCAACGAGTTCATCGCGCGGGGAGTCGAGCCGCCGGAGAGCGCTACGGTAAAGCGCCCGCAGCCGACGACGTACTGATCCGCGAGCCGTGCGAATCGCCGCGCCGCCTTGAGCGCGACTTCATCCGGATCGCGGTAGACGCGAACCTGCGCGTGGGGCTCTTTAATAATTCTGGTCGGCATGTATCCTCTTGCGACTTTGCGGCTCTTTGCGCCTTTGCCTGAAACGAGTTTCTCGCAAAGAGGCAAAGGATCGCAATGGCGCAAAGCCGTCAGTCGCGCTTACGCCACAACCAGGCGCCGCCTTTCACTCCGGCGTCGTTCGAAATGGTCTTAACATCGGGGTCGAGCTTGAAATCGATTCTGATAGCGTTGCCACCTCCGATATATAGCTTGTCGAAGTGAGTCAGTGTTCTCAAGAACTCGATCGCTCGTTTCACCCGGCGGTTCCAGCGCTTGCGACCAATCTTTTTGCGAGCGCTGTCGCCGGTTTGCTCTTCAAAGGTCTGCTTCTGGCGAAACGGCAGGTGAGCGATTTCAAGGTGCGGAGCAAGCTCTCCGTCCATGAACAGCGCCGAGCCGAACCCGGTGCCCAGCGTGACCACCATCTCCAGACCCTCCCCTTCGATCGCGCCGTAGCCTTGCATGTCGGCGTCGTTGATCACCCTGGTAGGCTTCCCGAGGAGCTGCTGCAGCTCAGCAGCAAGGTTCAAGTCTTTCATCTCCTCTGTGCCGAGGTTGGGCGCAGTGATGATGACACCATTTCGGACCACTCCTGGAAACCCGACTGAAATGAGGTCGTAGTCGCCAAGGGGCTCGACGAGTGTGGTCAGCGCGGCCAGCAGCGATTCCCTGGTCGTGGGGTGCGGAGTATCGATGCGATTTCGCTCGGTCAGCAACTCGCCCTCAACATTGAGGAGGGCCGCCTTCAAGCCGGTGCCGCCGATGTCGATGGCTAGAATGCGGCTATCTGGCGAAGCCTCTAAATCGGTTGTTGATTTCTTTGTCGACGCCATTGCTTATCCTGTGAAGAAGTTACTCATCATAATGTCCCCAGTCGGTGTGAACGTGACCGCGCTCTGGGTGATCGATTCGCTCGTAGGTGTGCGAGCCGAAATAGTCGCGTTGCGCCTGAGTCAGATTCTGAGGCAATCGGGCGGTGCGATAGCTGTCGAAGTACGAAAGGCTCGCGCTCATCGCGGGCACCGGCACACCCATCGACTGAGCGGTCTTCACAGCCAACCGCCAGTTCGCTTGCGCGGCGCGAATCCACTTTCTGAACTCGTCGTCAAGCAATAGGTTGGGAAGCTTCGGCTTGCGGTCATAAGCCCGCATTATCGAATCGAGGAACCGCGCGCGGATTATGCATCCGCCCTTCCAGATGCGCGCCATCTCGGACAGGTTGATGTTCCAGTTGTGTTCCTCCGAGCCGCGTCGAATCAAGCTCAAGCCCTGGGCGTACGAACAAATCTTCGAAGCATAGAGGGCGTCGTGAACTGCCTTGATCAGCTTCTGGTTGTCTCCGCGAACCTTCTTCGCGCGGGGCCCTTTGATCTTCTTGGAGGCCGCGACCCGTTCGTCTTTCATGCTTGAAATCACCCGCCCATCGAGTGCTGCAGCAATTGTCGGTATTGGCACTCCGATGTCCAGCGCCTCTTGGGCGGTCCACTTGCCGGTGCCTTTTTGTTCGGCCTTGTCGAGCACCAGGTCAACCAGCGGCTGGCCGGTCTCTTCATCCCGAACCCGAAAGATATTGGCGGTGATTTCGATAAGGAACGATTCAAGCTCGCCGCGATTCCACTCGGCGAAGATCTCGGCGAGCTCGGGAGCTTCGAGGTGAAGAGCCGAGCGAAGAATGTCGTAAGCTTCGGCAATCAGTTGCATATCGCCGTACTCGATCCCGTTGTGCACCATCTTCACGAAGTGTCCGGCGCCGTCCGGCCCTACATAAGTCACGCACGGACCCGAGTCGGTCTTTGCGGCGATGGCTTCGAAGATCGGCTTGATGCGTTCGTAAGCTTCGGTTGAGCCGCCCGGCATCAACGAGGGCCCGTGGCGCGCGCCGTCTTCACCGCCCGAAACGCCAGAACCGACGAAGTTCAAGCTTGAAGCTCGCCAGTTGGCCTCGCGGCGCTGGGTGTCTTTGAAGTAAGAGTTGCCTCCGTCGATCGCGATGTCGCCGGGTTCGAGAAGCGGCTTGAGCTTCTCCATCATCTGATCGACTGGCGGACCGGCCTTGATCAGCATCATGAGCCGGCGAGGGCGTTCCAGCGACTGCACAAACTCCTCAAGCGTCTTCGTGCCGATGAATTGCTTCGCTTGAAATTCGTTGATGAAGGCATCGACCTTGCCTGGTTCCCTGTTCCAGACCGAGACCGGAAACCCGTGCTCTTCAACGTTGAGCGCGAGGTTGCGTCCCATCACTGCCAGCCCCATCATTCCGAACTGCCCTTGTTTAGCTTTCGGTTGTTCACTGGACATCAATCATCGCTCCCTTCTAATCAAGCTCAGTATTCTTTCTTCTAACCCTCAGGATTCTTTCTCCAGCCCAGGCATGAACGTCTGGGCTAATGGAAAGGGTCTTACTTCGTCGTGCCTCTTCCAGGTTGTACCCCGGTATCGGCAGCAGCCGCGCCCAGCACGTACTTTTCAATCCCTCGGGCCCAGCCTTCATCGTCGTTTGAAGCAGTGACATAAGTCGCAGCCGCGAGCACTTCCTCAACCGCCTGCCCCATTGCAATGCTAATCCCGGCTTGCTTGAACATCTCGATGTCATTCAGCCCGTCGCCGATTACCGCGATCTGGTCGGTCGAGACCCCAAAGATCTTGGCGAGCCGAATCACAACCGAGCCTTTATGCATTCCATAAGCGGTTACGTCGAGGAAGCGCGGCTTCGAGC
>DATMCM010000445.1:0-9099 GCA_035558335.1 Blastocatellia bacterium
CGGACATGTAGGGGCGGTCCCTCCGGGCCGCCCCAGAATAGTCGTCGCTTTGATTTGAGGCGGCCACACGCTTCAACCTGGCCAAGGATAGCGGAATAGCACACTGGTCAAGTAGCCCTGCACCGACACGGAGGGACCACCGCTACATGATCCGCTTCCACGGCTAGCTAGGTCCATTCGAATTGACCGACTGGATTTACAAGTGGGCAGAATATGTATAGCTCGCTCGTCTCCACTTTCAATCGCCTCAAGGGTCTGCCAATGGGCTCCACTACTTGTCAAGCACTCCGGCGAACTTGACAGTGAAGTGTATTCCATCGGGCATGGAAACGACGAAGTCAGCGCTGCCGGTTGCATTCTCGAAACGCCCCGTGCCACTCTTAAAGGTGTATGTCCCAGTAGCGTCAGTTGGCGAAGTGAACGCGCCCGCAACGATGCCGACGAGCTGGTCGCCATTAGCCGCGGTAAAGAGAATGTCCCCTGTGAAGCTACCGGTGTTCGGGTCCAACAGAATGTCTTCCTCCCGGGTGAATCGTCCGAGGTGGGTTGCAGTGCCCTCGGAAACAGCGACCACCGCGATCCCTCCGGGTCCCGGCAAGAGGCTAATGATTTCCCCCTTCGCCTTTCCTTTGAACGGAACATCTGCAATTGCCCGCGCGCTTGTCGCCAGGCTCATGCTTTCAAATAGAACGATTGTGGCTATGGCTATCATAACCTTAGCACTCCGCCGGTTGTGTCTTGCATTCTTCATATTGTCATCTCCTTTAGGATTGAGTTAGTACACACGATCAAGATTCCTTCTCGGGTTTCGCTGGAGTGAAGTTCGCCGGCTTCGACCATCTCAACGACATCTCGCGAGCTTCCGCTTGCAAGCAGGGCGGCTTCTTCCACCGTCAGCCAATTCACTTCTTTGTTACACTCGGCACACCATGCAAGCATTCGCCTTCGCCCGCTTATAACAATCACGCGCGCGGTTTCGATCGCGATCTCTGTTCGCTTGTTCTTCATGGTCTCTCTTCTCGGCTCGGTGATTGCCTGGCTATCGGCCGTTGCTGTAGAATCGGCTCTGCCTGTAGCGGAGCTGACTCGCTCTCTCACTCGCCTCCCAGGTTACGGAACGTCGCGGCAGGAATCTTTTGGAAACCTTTAAGAAAAGCTTAAATTTTTCTAAAGGCAGCATCAGGCGCGGGTTATGAGCAAACAAACGAGCCGTTTCTACGAATTCGGGCGGTTTCACCTGGACCCCGACGAGCGACAGTTGTCGCGCGACGGCCAGGTCGTGCAACTTGCGCCGAAGATCATAGACACGCTAGTTGCGCTAGTGGAGCAAAGAGGACGCATCGTCAGCAAAGGCGACTTGATGCAGAAGGTCTGGCAAGAAGCGTTCGTCGAAGAAGGCAATCTCGCGGTCAACATCTCGCAGTTGAGAAAGACGCTCGGGCAATGCGAAGACGGCCAGGCGTACATCGAGACCATACCCAAGCGCGGCTATCGCTTCAGCGCGCAAGTGCGCGAGGTGTGGGCCGAGCCGGCGGATTTGGTGGTGAAAGAGTACACAAGGTCAAGCATCACCATCAACGAGATAGAATCGGAAGAGGACCCCTACGACGTCGCGGCTCTCAACGGACCTCCAAACCGCGCAATTGCCGGCGGCTCCCAATCGCTGTTAAGCGAGGAGGTGCTAGGACGAACCGCGTCGAGCGGCGAATACGTCATTAACAAAATATGGCGTCACAAGCGAGGCGCCACCGCCGTTCTCGCCGGGGTGTTTTTAGTGATCGCTGCTCTCACATACGTCGTCTACCTCTCGGGAGGCAATAAGATAATTGACTCGATAGCCGTCCTGCCCCTGGTTAACGTGAGCGCCGACCCGAATACCGAATACCTTTCAGACGGCATCTCAGAAAGCATCATCAACAGCCTGTCGCAGTTTCCGAATCTCAAGGTGATGTCACGCAATTCGGTATTTCGTTACAAGGGACGCGAGGCAGACACGCAGGCGGTCGGGAGAGAGTTGGGAGTACGATCCGTGCTTACGGGCAGAGTGGAGCAGCGCAGCGATGGTCTATTCATCAGCGTCGAGCTTGTTGATGCGCAAGACAACCGCCAAATCTGGGGCCAGCAATACAATCGCAAGTTGGCGGATATCTTTGCCGTGCAGGAAGAGATCGCCAGAGAAATTTTCGAGACGCTGCGGTTGAAGCTGCCCGGCGCCGAGCGTCAGCAGCTTGCGAAGCGTCCCACTGATAACCTCAGAGCTTTTCAGTATTACATGCAGGGACGGTGGTATGCTCAACGTCGCACCCGTGAGGACCTGCTCACGGCCATTCGCTATTGCGAGAAGGCGATTGAAGAAGATCGCAACTTTGCGCTCGCCTACGCCGGCTTAGCCGATGCCTATGTAAATCTTGGAGTGCGCGCCTACATTGCGCCTATTGAAGGCCGGCGCAAAGCGGAAGAGGCCGCGCGTAAAGCTCTCGTGCTCGATGAAAACCTGGCCGAAGCTCACTTCGCAATTAGTCAAGCCTACGTGCTGTTCGCCCCCTACGATCTCTCTCTGGCTGACCGTGAACTGCGCCGTGCGATTGAACTCAGCCCGAGCTTAGCGGTGGCCCGTCAATATTTGGGAATATCGCTCGCGCAACAAGGGCGTTTCGATGAAAGCTTAGAGAAATATGTGCAAGCTCGCGAACTTGACCCGCTCTCATCGACCATCGCCCGGAATGCGGCCTTTCCTTACTACCTCAAGCGAGATTATGCTCGAGCACTTGATCTGCTGCGACAGGCCGATGACCTAGGCCCGGCCTTTAGCTCCCCCTGGGAAATCGGAGCGTACATTCAAAACGGGTTATTCGACGAAGCGCTGGTGGAATTGGAGAAGGCCAAACGAGAGAGGAAAAGTGATCCGGCTTTGATTCATAGTTCGGGCATGGTCTACGCGGCGCAGGGAAAGCGGGCAGAAGCGCTCCAGATCATCAAAGAATTAGAAGAGATGTCGGGCACGAGCCTGAGCCAGGCGCACTACATCGCCAAGATTTATGCGGCCTTGAACGAGAAGGAACCGGCCTTGACGTGGCTGGACCGCGGCTTAGCGGAGGGAGCGATCGGGGCTTTCTATAAAGGCGAGCCGGTCTGGGACTCGCTGCGTGGCGACCCGCGATTTGGAGATCTGCTCGGGCGGATGGGCGTTCCCCAGTGATACTGAAATCAACTCATCCGCGTGGTCGCCTGACGGTGAACAATTGATCTGGGCGCGCGGCGGGCGACCCTTTCTCATAAGCAATCTCAAATAACATTCAATAGCAACGATACAGCCGCCGCACATCGGGAAATTTTGGGCAGAAGCACATCTCGTTTTGGCACGTTCATTTGTAATTAACATATACCACCTTCGTTTCCGTATAGAAGCTCATAACCTCGTCGCCGACTTCGCGTCCGCCGTAGCCGCTCTCCTTGATCCCGCCAAACGGCACGTGCGAGAAACCTCCCACGCCCGGGCGATTCACGTGAAGGATCCCGGCATGCGCGTGCTCGGCGAAGCGAAACACCTTGCCCACGTCGCGGGTGAAGATAGTTGATGCAAGTCCGTAGCGCACCGAGTTCGCGATCTTGATCCCCTCTTCCAAATCTCGAACGCGAATCACCGCGACCACCGGACCGAAGATCTCCTCTTGAGCTATCGCCATGCCCTGGTTTGCTTCGATCACCGTGGGCTGGAAGAAATGCCCGCCTTCCAGTGCGGCTTCATTGATCGCCGAGCCGCCGGCTCGCAGCTTTCCGCCTTCATTCACACCGACTCCGACGTAGTGCGCCACGCCGTTCATCGCTCGCGAATCGACCAGCGGTCCCATCTCAATGCCCGGCTGCATGCCCGGGCCTATCCGCATCGAGGAAGCTCGCGCGACAAGGCGGCTCAAGAAGTCGTCGTAGACTCTCTCGGTCACCAGAGCGCGGCTGGTCGCGGTGCACCGCTGGCCGGTCGAGCCGAATCCGCCGGCGACAACACCGTTGACTGCTTGATCCAGGTCGGCGTCCTCCAGCACGATCTGCGGGTTCTTGCCTCCAAGCTCCAGCTGGAGCTTCAGCATTCTTTCGGCGCCGGATTTCGCGATCAGCTTTCCGACCTTTGTCGAGCCGGTGAACGACACACCGCGTACCGATTCGTTCGAGATCAGCTCGGCGCCTGGCTCGCTGTCGCCGTGAACAAGATTAACCACGCCCTTCGGAAGGCCGACCTCTTCAAGCCCGCGGATAATCGCGGTCGCAGTCAACGGAGTGAGCGGCGAAGGCTTAAGCACCGCGGTGTTGCCCGCGATCAACGCTGGCGCGAGCTTCCATACTGGAATCGCCACCGGAAAATTCCACGGACTTATCAAGCCCACCACACCGATCGGTTGGGTGCTCGAGTAGCAGAACACACCGTCCTCCTCCGCGGGATAGACGCGCCCTTCAAGCCTGCGTCCCATTCCGGCGGTGAACTCGAGGATGTCCATCGAACGTTTCACTTCGCCTTGAGACTCGGGAAGGATCTTGCCTTCCTCGCGAGTCAATAGAGTGGCCAGTTCCTCTTTGTGCGAATCGAGCCAGGCGAGCCAGTCGAAGAGCACACGGCCTCGACGGGGAGAGGGAAAGGCGCTCCAGCCTTCTGCCGCGCGCGCCGCGGCTTCGACGGCGTGTCGTGCGTCCTCGCGCGAGGAGTCGGGCGCTCGCGCTGCGAGGACCGATTGATCCGCCGGGTCGAACCGGTCGGTCCACCTGTCGGAAGCCGCCGCTTCCCATTTTCCGTCGATGAAGTTCAAGACCGTCTGACCAATCTCAGGAATCGAGTTCATATCGTTTGAAGCTCCTCTCTATCGTGCGGCGTCGGATTATACTCGGATTCTGCGGGTACCCGCACGGCGCCGTGGGCATACCCAGGCGTGAACGCCTGGGCTAATGGAAAAAGCAGCGGATGCATCTCATTCCAGCCGCGTTCACGCGGCTTCCGAAGGCAGGTAGGGCAGCAGCCGCGTTCACGCGCACTTTCCGAAGCCAAATAGGGCGGCAGCCGCGTTCACGCGGCTTCCCGAAGTCAAACACGCCAGCAGCCGCGTTCACGCGGCTTTCCGAAGGCAAATAGGCCAGCCGTTTACGGCTGGTTCACGGCCGTGCGGGTCTCGTTGAGCCCGTTTCAACGGGCTTCTCATTCGAACTTTAGCAAGCGCATCTTAAAGGCTAAAGCCGCTCCATGGAAGCACGCTAAAGCGCCCTGACTTAGTTTGTTGCAACGCTTCACCAGCCCTAAAGGGCTGGCCTACTTGCCCTGCGGGAAAGCCCGATGAATCGGGCTCGTCGTGACGTTTCACTAGTCCTAAAGGCTGGCCTACTTGCCCTGCGGGAAAGCCCGATGAATCGGGCTTGTCGTGACGCTTCACGAGCCTTAAAAGCGCTGGCCTACTAGCCCTGCGGGAAAGCCCGATGAATCGGACTCGTCGTGACGCTTCACCAGCCTTAAAAGCGCTGGCCTACTTGCCCTGCGGGAAAGCCCGATGAATCGGGCTCGTCGCCGCCGGTCAAACATGACGCGCACCCTCTCCGATAAACTTGTTGACACTACTAACTCGCTCGTTTATCTTGGGTCATCGGCTCCAATCATGAAACTGATGGAACCTGCCGATGCGCGAAGGCGTAGAACGCTACGCCGGATGAAAGAGAGTCATAATGAAGAGCACTCATAACAAAGTCGCAGTCGTCGTTCTCGCCCAAGCGGTGAAGTCGTCGATCTGCCTCGAGCAAGCGGGCGCAGTCATGCGTGTACCCGCATTCCCGCGGTTCGACCAGACCGCGCGAAATGGTACTTAGAAAATTTTCAGCATCAAGCACGACAGCCGCCAGCGTCAGTTTGATGCTGGCGGCTTTTGATTTTTTAGGCGCTTGTACGGGCGTCCTTGCGTGGCGCCCCTCGATCGACAGTGCTCCCTGGATTCGAGAAGGGGCGCCGACGAAGGGACGCCCGTACAAGCCTCAAGGTCTAGAAACGCGGCGCTCGCTTGTGCCCGCGAGCCGCTGCCAACTGCTTCAATGAAGCGACGGAGCCAAGTTATGTCGCCGCCCACTTATAGAGAGTTGCTCAAGAGCAACCGCAATTTTCGAAGCCTCTGGACTGGCCAGATGATCAGCGAGCTGGGCACCTGGTTTTCATTCATCGCCGAGTTGGGACTCGTGCGCGCGATGTCGGGATCGGCGCTGACGACCACGGCGCTGCTTGTTGCGCGATTGTTGCCGTTCCTGCTGGTCGCGCCCATGGCCGGAGTCTTCGCAGACCGGCGCTCGCGCAAGCAAATAATGATCGCGGCCGACCTGTTGCGCGCTGTAGTGGCGTTGATGTTCGTCGCAGCCGGACTGATGGGCTCGGCCTGGCTGGTGATCGCGTGCAGCGCGCTAAACGCTTCGCTATCGATGTTCTTCGAGTCCGCGAAGAACGCCGCGATACCGAACCTGGTGACCCCTCGCGAGCTGCTGACGGCCAACGTGCTGATGTTTTCGACGCGCTTTCTTCAATACACGCTGGGCTCGGCGCTTGGAGGGTTGACCGCAGCCCAGTTCGGCTACGACACAGCGTTCATCGTGAACGCGTTATCGTTTGTGGCGTCAGCGGTGTTCATCGCCTTGATACCGGCACAGTCGATGCGCCGCTCAGCCGCTTCGTCCGATGGAGCGATCGCAGCGGCGGACTCGCTTGCTGCTGGCGAGCAAACTGAACCCCAAGCTCTACAGGCTGATCCGATGTCCGTTGACACTGAGGGCAGCTTGCCTATCGCCGGCAGCGAGCGGCCCTTCGAGCAACAGCCGGGCCGCTTCTGGAGCGACGTGCGCGAAGGGCTTCGATTCATCTGGGCGACGCCATTTGTGCGCGGCGTGATTTTGGTCAACGTCGGATGGGCGACCGGCGGTGGAATGACCGCGATCCTCTTCGACCGAATCGGCGGACGCGAGTTCGCGGCCGGCGGGCCGGGTGACTGGTTCGTGGCAGCGTTGTTCAGCTCGGCCGGCGTGGGCGTGTTCTTCGGGATGCTGCTTGCGCGGCGGGTTGGGCAATGGACCGTCGAGACGCGGCGCGCCGGATTGTTCATCGGCTGGTCGCTGCTCGCACACGGGCTGCTGTTCGCGCTGGGCGGATTGATGCCGACGTTGACGACAATGGCTATCTTTGTCGCGCTGAGCCGGTTGGTGCTTGGGGCGGAGTTCGGGGTGCAGGAGACAATGATGATGCGAGTGCTGCCGGACGATTATCGCGGCAGAGTGTTTACGACCGATCGCTCACTCGAGTGGTCGACGATGGCGCTGGCTACGATCGTCACCGGATGGTTGTTGACGTGGTTCAGCGCTCGTTCACTGATGATAGCTTCGGGGTTGCTATCGGCAAGCCCGGGGCTGATATGGCTGCTCGCGTTGTGGCTCTCGCGATTTAGCGTTCCGGCGGGAGCAGTGCGAGAAAGCTACGGCGACTGAGAGACGGTGGTCGGTGGTCGGTGGTCGGTGGCCGGTGGCCGGTGGTCAGTGGTCAGTGGTTAGTGGTTAGTAGTCAGTGGTTAGTGGTCAGTTGGACGCCGTAGCTATTGCTCAAACCACTGGCAACTAAAACTGATAACTGGCAACTGACTACTGACCCTCCACAAACCATTGCCTGACGACTTCCTTCACGTCGCGATGATCGCCATCTACTGCGTAGTTCAACTTTCGCATCTGGGAGTCGGTTAGCTTCCCGGCCAGACTCTTTAGCGCAGGTGCTATCTCGGGATACCGTTCCAACGTCGTATTGCGAAAGACCGCCGCCGCTTCGTAAGGCGGAAAATAATGCCGGTCATCTTCAAGCTGAAAAAGATCAAGCTTCTCGATCAATCCATCAGTCGAGTTGCCGGCGATCATATCGACTTGATGGTCCGCAAGCGCTTGATAAGTCAAAGAGAGATCCATCTCGCGCGGCGGTTCCCTGAAATTCAATCCATAAGCCCGCACGAAACCCGGGTAGCCGTCCTTGCGTGACACGAAGTCCTGGCCGAACCCAGCTCGCCACTGCGGAGCGTACCGCGCTGCTTCCGATATCGTCTTGAGGTTCAACCTGCGCGCGTCCTCACCGCGAACCAGAATCGCGAACGTGTTGTTGAAGCCCAACGGGTCCAGCCATTCTAGATTGAACTTCGACTCGTACTCGCTCTTTGTTTGGTTATAGACCTCGCGTGGATCGGTCAGCGGCTCGTGCCCGAGTATCGCAGTGAAAGCCGTGCCGGTGTATTCCACGTACGCGTCCAATTGTCCCGACAGCAACGCGCGATGACACAGATCGCCGCCCAGCTCGAACTTTCGTTCAACGTCGATGTCCGTCTTTGACTCGATAGCCTGCGCGACAAGCTCGGCAAGTATTCGCGACTCGGTGAAGTCTTTCGAGCCTACGACTACGTGCCGCGCGTCCTTCGACGCGACACCGCCTCCGACCGCAAACAAAATCGCTCCGATGATCAAAACGCCGGTGGTCGCCAGCGCCCATTTCCCAACCCTGCGCGTCGCCGCTGAAGCACCAGGCGCAAGCGACCGCTCAACCCAACCCAACGCGAAATCGGCTCCCAGAGCCAGAATCGCGGCCGGGATCGCGCCCGCAAGTATCAGCGTGTTGTTGCTGCCGCCGCCTCGCAACCCGCGAAAGATATAGACCCCCAGCCCGCCCGCTCCGATCGCCGCGGCTATGGTTGCGGTGCCCACCGAGATCACGGTCGCGACTCGCAAGCCGGCTATGATCACGGTCAGCGCAAGCGGAAGCTCGACCTGCGTCAGCAGCTGCCAGTCGGTCATCCCCATCCCGCGCGCGGCTTCGCGGACCGCGGGGTCGACTCCTTCAATCCCGGTAAAGGTGTTTCGAATGATCGGCAACAGCGAATAGATGAACAGCGCGATGATGGCCGGCAGACGGCCGATGCCGCGCGAGCCCAGCACCGGTATCAAGAACCCGAACAACGCGAGGCTTGGAATCGTCTGGAGCACGTTCGCAGCCGCAAGCACCGGCTTGGCGAGCCTGGGTTGACGAGTGAGCAGCACGCCTACGGGTATGCCGACCGCCGCGCC
>DATMCM010000446.1:0-3352 GCA_035558335.1 Blastocatellia bacterium
GGCTATTTCCACAGCGTCCGGTCTCGGAGTCGTCACTCCGTATATCTCGAGCCTGCGCGCCAGGTCGTTGATCATATCGATCACATCGTCGACCTCAGTCACAAGCAGGTAGATGTCCTCGCGATCGATCGGGGTGATAAATGACGAGTTGAGCTTCTGAGTAATCTTCGCGGACAACTCATCGCACGAAACCTCGATCGACTTGATGTGGTCAGCGTGCTGCTCGTGATTGTGGTACTCCTGAAAAATCTTCACAAACAGCTCGGCACTCTCTCTCACTTGAGACGCCAACTGATTGAGCATTCCAAAATACTTTTCTTCTCTAGGGATCAGACGCACGGTTCACCCTCATCGAACACGGATTTTGCTTGATCGGGCCGAGCTTCTCGGCCCGGAAAAAGTCGGTCAATCCTATATGCCGAAACGCGGCGAGTCAACGCCGCAGCTAATCCGCTAAATCGGACTGCGATCCAAGGTTGTTGGTAGTAACGGCGCTCTTTTTCAGGATGGGCGTGTTCTGGCTGCAAGCAGCGCTTTCGAACGCGGCGCCTTTGCAGCGCAAGCACAGAAGGGCCGGGTGACCGGCCCTTCTGTAGCGCAACAAAGGTGAGATTCTAATTCCTGTGTCCGCGGCCTCGCCGCGCTTTCAACAGAGAAAGCTCAGACTGTAATCCTCAAACGGTACGGAACCACAACCCTCACAGGCGGAATCGCCATTGGCGGAATGCTGATCTTCGGGATCGTGATTTCAGGAATCGTAATGGGCGGCAGCGCCGGAACTACTTCGAGGTTTGTCAGAGGCTCGACATTGACTACGACCTTTGGCAAGTGAAGAGGTCCAAGCGCGACCCTGGGAATGGGAGCAATGTGAATAACGGGTTCGGCCGGTTCAGGCAGGTCGAAATCATCAGGAGAAACCAGCCACGAGGTCTTGCCCTTCTCGAGCTGAAGTGTAAACGTCCTCTCCTGCTTGTCGCGCAGCACGCGAAGCTCGATTGGACCCTCTGATTTGGACCGCAGGATCTCGCGCACCTTTTGCGGATTCTCCGTGGTCTCGCCAGCGATCGCCAGGATGACGTCGCCAGCCTTGAGTCCGGCCTTCCCTGCCGGCGAGTCAGGGTAGACGTAGACCACAAGCGCGCCGTTGCGACCGGTGAGTCCGAAGTACTCGGCAAGCTGCGGCGACATGCCTTGAACCGAAACTCCCATGCGATAGCGCTCTCCGACTCTTGCCCATGCCTCCCGAGGAGGCCTCACAGGCCTCGCAGCCACGGCGGGAGCAACTCTTAAGCTGCTGATGAATTGTCGGCGCTCCCCAAGGGTCACGGTTGCTTCAGTCTCGCCGCCATCGCGAACAACACCAAGCCGCACGGTTCGGCCGGCTGGCGTTTCGCGGATGCGGCGAGAAACCTCGCCTGCGCTCTCGATCGGCTCTGAATTCCACTTGACGATCACGTCATCCTTTTTGAGACCGCCTTTTGCCGCGCTGCTATCGGGATAGACGTGTTCGATGATCGCCCCTCTTTCCGTCTTCAGCTTGAGGCGTTGGGCCGACTCGTGCGTAACTTCCTCAAGCTCAACGCCCAGGAGGCTCGGTGCGGAAATCTCCACGCGCCGCGGGCGCTCGCTGTCTTGATCCAATCTCCGGGCCAGGCCGTCCTCAGCCAAAGCCGTCGAGCTGCTTGCCAGCAACAGGCTCACGAACAGAATCAGGCTCCGTTTCATAACGCTGGTTCCTCCTTGGTGAAGCTGAAATCAATCAATTAATCGCTGCCGGTCAGGCTTGGTTCCTTTAGTTTGCGCTGTGGGTGCTCGGCTGTTAGTGCCGATTGGGAGCGGAAAGTTTCAAGAAATCTCCGCAACCTGTAGGGGCGCTCCTCCGTGGGCGCCCCTCACTGATAATGCGAAGCTCGAAGCCCGGAGAAGGGGCGCCCACGGAGGGACGCCCCTACAGGTTCATTGGCCGCCAGGAGTCAGCCTCAGATGCTCCGCCGGAAGAGATATGACATCTTGATAAAGAAAGTCCGTCCGCTTCGGCGAAAACCCGGCTCGAACTGGCTGGTAAACGGGTTGAAGCCGTTGTAGTTCACATTGTCGTTGTAACCGACATACAGCGACGTCCCCGGGTTGGGAGTCCAGCTGAACAGGTATTGCCCGCGAACGCCGGCAGACAGCGTGTCGTAATCCAGCCGCGCGCGCACCGAAGTAAACCTTGTGAACTGGTAGGTCGCGCGCAGCGAGTAGATGTTGTCAATCAACACAGTTCTTCCAGTCTCGTTACGAGTGAATCGGTTCCTGTTGTAATCGAGCGATACGCGAAAAGCCGCGGTGGGCTTATACTCTCCGCTCGCTCCGAGGTCGAAGGTGTTTGCAGCGCCGGGATCCAGAGGCGCGTCAGGATCGATGAGCGCTGCCGGACTGACCCGAGGGAACTTCGGACCCGCGCCGAAGTCGAAGTCAAACACGTTCCACCGATGCCCCACGAACAAAAACGCCGAGTAGTTCTTTGACCGGTTAGTCCCGAAAAAAGCAGACAGCGCTCTGCCGCGCAACGAGCGCTCGGGGTCATTGCCCGCGAACGCCCCGGTTTGAGTTGTATTTCGTCGAGCCCCAAATTCCTCCTCAAGAATTCGTTCGTAGAACTCCTCGTAGCTCACGTTGAAGAACGTCTGCCTTGTCAGATCGAATCCCGCCTGCACGAAGCCGCCGAGATTCTGTGAGCGCCCGCTAAAGTCAAAGTTCGAATTCGTGCCGCCTACGATCCGCCATGAAATCAGCTTGGCTTTAGGTTTCGGGTCGGTGCTGTATCGAAAGAACGCGCCCTGGTAGTTGGTGTTCACTCGACGCGTGAAACCCAGGTTGGCCCGGTAGTCCCGCGTGCGGCCCTGGCCCTGCAAATTGAAGCCGACGTTACGACCCGTCTTGTCGTAATTCCACGAATAAGCAATTGCGTTGCCGGTTCGATAGACGTCGTCGTTTATGTTGGGATCGAAGAAAAACGCGCGCGACGTGCTGCCTAACACTTGAAACGCAAATGTCGTCTGCTTGTCCAGCCGGAAGAAGCCATCCAGTCCGCCGAGCTGATTGTGATTCTGAATAAAGTTGTAACTGGTTGCGATCATTCCAATGCTCGACTCGCGACCGATGTCACGCTTCAATCGCACCACCCCGACGTAGGCGTTCTTGTCGATAAGCCCCGCTATCTTCGGGAAAACATCCGGATCGCTTATTTCATCGTCGGTAAACTGGCCCGGGGCGTTGTCCGACGCCAGCAAAAGCCCGAATGAGTTGCGGCCTCGTTTGCCGCTCAGCTTCACCGCAAAGTCGGGGTCGATTATGGTTCGAGTGTGAA
>DATMCM010000447.1:0-4119 GCA_035558335.1 Blastocatellia bacterium
ATTTGGCTACGGGAAGATGGGGAAAATGATCGAGCAAGCTGCGGCGCGCAGCGGCTTGGAGATCGCTTGTGTGATCGATCCGGCGGGCGGTTCTCGCGGCAAGCTCACCGATGCCGATGTCTGCCTGGATTTCTCTGAACCGGGTGCGGTGATGGGAAATATCAAAACGGCAGCAGACGCGCGCGTCTCGATGGTGGTCGGGACGACCGGCTGGTACGACCGCATAAACGAGGCGCGGCAGATCGTCAAAGCCGGCGAGATCGGTTTGGTGTATGGATCAAACTTCAGCGTCGGCGTGAACCTGATGTTCAAGCTCGCGGCATACGCTTCCGAGATCTTCAAGCAGTTCGAGCTTCACGATCCGTTTATCGAAGAGGCGCATCACAAGTTCAAGTTGGACGCGCCATCGGGCACCGCGCTTTCGCTCAAGCGAATAGTGGAAACAACCTACGGCGGCGAAGTGCCAACTTCGAGCACGCGAGCCGGGTACTTCCCTGGCAAGCACACGCTCGGGTTTGACTCCGAAGCGGACACTCTCGAGATCATTCACACCGCTCGAACGCGCGCCGGTTTTGCGGACGGCGCGGTGATCGCAGCCAGGTGGATCGCCGAACGAAAAGGGTTTTACGAGTTCTCGGAGATCATCAACGAACAGCTCGGACTCGGGAGCATTGAAAGAGAGACTTGAGGTAAGTTCGGGCGATCACAACTCAGTTTGAAGCTTAAGGAACGACATGTCAGACATTACACACTTAAGGGGCTGCGGGACGGCGATAGTTACGCCGTTCAAGGAAGACTTGTCGATTGACGAAGACGCGCTTCGCAGCTTCGTCGAGTTTCAAATAAGCGAGGGCATAGACTTCCTGGTGCCCTGCGGCACGACCGGTGAGAGCCCGACTCTTAGCACGGCCGAACTCTGCCGTGTTGTTGAGATCGTTCTCAAGACGGCGCGCGGTCGGGTTCCGGTCGTTGGCGGAGCCGGCGGCAACAACACCGCTCACGTGATTGAGCTTGCGCGCGCTTACGAACGGCTGGGCATAGATGCGCTGCTGTCAGTTTCGCCTTACTACAACAAGCCGACCCAGGAAGGGTTGTATCAACACTTCAAAGCGATCGCCGAGTCGACGCGGCTGCCGATCATCGTCTACAACGTGCCGCCTCGAACAAACGTAAACATCACGGCCGACACGATAGTGCGGCTTGCTGAGATAAAAAACATCATCGGAGTGAAGGAAGCTTCGGGCGACATCTCGCAGATCGCCGAGATCATCAATCGCGCGCCTTCTTCGTTCAAAGTCTTCTCGGGCGACGATTCGATAACTTTGCCTCTTGTGGCTCTTGGCGGCGTCGGTTTGATTTCCGTTGCCGCCAATGAAGCCCCACGGCGGATGACGGCGCTGACCCGCGCGGCGCTCGACAACAACCGGGACGAAGCGCGGCGGCTGAACCGCGAGCTGCTTCCGCTG
The DNA here is from genome assembly GCA_035558335.1 of Blastocatellia bacterium. Lineage (GTDB taxonomy): Bacteria > Acidobacteriota > Blastocatellia > UBA7656 > UBA7656 > Onstottus_B. The sequence goes on from DATMCM010000447.1 coordinate 1,467, forward strand.
ATGAAGGTCAACTTTGTGGAGACCAGCCCAGGCCCGGTGAAGGCGGCGCTTGCGATGATGGGCAAGATCAAAGAAGTGTATAGATTGCCAATGGTCCCGGTGTCCGGCGCTACGAAGGAGAAGCTTCGCGCTGTGCTTGTTGATTCGAAGCTGATTTGATTCGAGGTCGGCGTCAAACACAAAGGCACAAAGACACGAAGGTAAGAACGGAAGCGATGTGTTCTTGGTGGGCTTGTGTTGGGTTCCGACATAGCTGACAGAATTCACCACCTCTTCGAAGCTGATTTGGATCCGGATCAAACACAAACGCCCGAAGACGCGAAGGGATGCACAAACGCGGTGTGTTCTTTTCGGCGTGGTGCCTTTGTGTTGAGGTTTTCATGAACTTAGCTGAGAGAATCCAGCAACTCTTCGACAACCCTCCCGCCGAAGTCACCGACGAGCATCGCGAAGTGTTCAACGAGTTCAAACAAAAACTCAACTCTGGTGAAGTGCGCGCCGCCGAGAGGATCGACGGCCGCTGGCGGGTCAATCACTGGGTCAAACGCGGCATCCTGCTCGGTTTCAAGCTTGGCCGCGTCCGGAACTTTTCGATCAACAATCAGTTTCGGTTCTACGACAAGGACACCTATCCGCTCAAGCGAATCACAGCCGAAGATCGAGTGCGAATAGTTCTTGGAGGCTCTTCGATACGGGACGGTTGCTACATTGGAAAAGGCGTGACTTGCATGCCGCCGATGTTCATCAACGCCGGGGCATATGTAGACGACGGCGCGATGATCGATTCGCACGCGCTGGTCGGGTCGTGCGCGCAGATCGGGAAGCGGGTTCACCTTTCTGCCGGAGCGCAGATCGGAGGCGTACTCGAACCGATTGGCGAACTCCCGGTGATCATCGAAGACGATGTACTGGTAGGCGGCAACTGCGGAGTGTACGAGGGAGCCATTGTGCGCGAGCGGGCGGTGCTGGCTTCGGGCACGATCATAACCGGCGGCACTCCGGTGTATGACATGGTCAACGACGAGTTCTATCGCAAGACTGCGGATGCCCAGCTAGAGGTTCCGGCGGGCGCGGTTGTGGTTCCCGGCTCGCGGGCGATTACAAGCGGGCGCGGCCCCGAGCTTGGGCTTTCGGTCTACACGCCGATCATCGTGAAGTATAGAGACGAGAAGACCGACGCTTCAGTGAGGCTTGAAGACTTTTTGAGGTAAGCAGCAAGCATGTACGGGCGGCCCTCCGTGGCCGCCCCTCAATAAAAAGGAAGGGAGAACTTCACCACTTCGATATGAGCCATCAAGGCGCGGCCACGGAGGGCCGCCCGTACAAACGACAATGACCTTTACTCCAGCGGACCGAATCAAACACATTGGCAAGAGCGCGACTCGGCGGCTCTTCGATCTCGCGCCTCCAGGATCGATCAACCTCGGGCTTGGCGAGCCGGACTTCCCGGTCCCGCAGGTCGTGCGCGACGAAGCCATCCGCGTCATCAACGAAGAGCACATCGGCTACACACCTAACTCCGGCATCCCCCCGCTCAAGAAAGAGATCGCCGCGTATCACAGCCTGGGACTCGCAACCGCGTATTCGCCCGCATCGGTGTGCGTGATGAACGGAGCCGAAGAAGCGATCTTCAACGTGATGATGAGCATACTCGGACCCGGCGACGAGGCGCTGCTGCCAGATCCGTGTTATCTCGCTTATCAACCGATCGCCGAGATCGCGGGCGCCTTCCAGAAGTACTACCGCCTGCGCGCCTCGCGCGGCTTCGAGTTCGATAGGGCGAGCTTCGAAGCGGGATTAACCAACAAGACTAGACTGGTCGTGATCAACTCGCCGTCGAATCCCACGAGCACGTCGCTGACCCGCGACGATCTTCAATTCATCGCCGGGCGACTTGCAGGCTCGAATGTATACGTATTGGCCGACGAGATCTATCGCGACTTCTACTTCGGCGAGCAGCCCGGGTCTTTGTCGGGATTCTACGATAAGACGATCATAGTATCGGGCCTTTCCAAGATGATGAGCATGACCGGCTGGCGAATCGGTTGGGCGGTCGGCCCCGAAGAAGCCATCAAGCAGATCACCGTCCTTCACCAGTACGTGTCCACTTGCGCTTCCGCGATAACTCAGAAGGCGGCGGTTGCGGCGTTCTCTGATGAAGGCCGCCGGGCGACAGTAGCAATGCGCGAGGAGCTCGGCCGCCGGCGCGATGTAATGACCGAAGCAATCGACCGCGAGCTCGGTTTGCCTTACGTTGCCGGCGATGGAGCTTACTATGTGATGCTTGATGTTTCGCGCTATGGATCATCGGAGGAAGTGTCGATTAAGCTGCTCGACGCGAAGGTGATCTCGGTGCCGGGAGGCGCGTTCGGAACTGAGGCGGAAGGGTACTTGCGGTTGTCTTACTGTTTTGATCCGGCGCTCATCGAAGAAGGCGTTCGAAGAATCGGCAAAGCTTTGCCAAGCCGATTCAATAGATAGTCTGAGGGAGAGAGCGTCTCGTCGGGCTTAACGCCCTGCAGGCGCGTGATTTGTGGAAGCACTTGTCCGCGGACTCGGAGTAGAGTTCAAAGAGTGAACCGGGAAAAGGGCAATCATCGCTGTGAACATATATTTCAATGTGAGCCCGCTCCCGCAACTGCGCGACGTAGAG
>DATMCM010000448.1:0-4672 GCA_035558335.1 Blastocatellia bacterium
TCCCTGTGTGGCGCGCGCCTCTCCCGCCTGCGCTTCGGCAGCGGCGACGCGTTTGCGCGCCGCTTCGAGTTGTGCGGCTGCGGTGGCATCAGCTGCCGTTGTCCGTTCCAACTCCTGGCGTGAGACGACGTCTTCCTTGTAAAGGGCTTGATAACGCACAGCGTCGGCGCGCGCGCGCACGGCTTCAGCTTCCGCCGCGACGACCTGCGCCTGGGCCTGCGCCACGTTCGCCTCGGCGGTTCCGACCGCAGCCGACAACTGATTCGCATGTCCCTTGGCGGCGGAGGCGGCAGCGTCCGCCTGCGCGACACCGCTGCGCGCGGACTCTACCGCAGCAGATGCTTGCTCAACTCCGGCCCCGGCCGTGACGCGGATCAGGGCAAGGCTAGCGCGCGCTGCCTGACTGCGGGCGATTGCGGCGCTGAGTGCTGCACGAGCCTGCGAGAGTTTGGCTTCATAATCTCGCGGGTCGATCTCGACAAGCAGATCACCCGCTCGTACCTGCTGGTTGTCGGTGATGTAAATTTTCTTGACGTAGCCCGGCACTTTTGGGCTGACTTGCGTGGCGTGGCCCTCGATGAAAGCATCGTCGGTCGATTCGTAATGCCGCGAGTTTAGCCAGTAACGCACCCCCACGACCGCGCCTATCAGGAGTACGACGCCGATGACGGCGAACAGGAGGCGGCGCTTCGATCTGACGCTCGGAGGAGCGGGAGTGTTTTTAGCCTCTTGCCCCTCGTCCTCGTGCGCGGTGTTAACGCCATCAGCCTCAGGTTCATCGAGCGTCGGTTCGCGGACTGACGGCAATTGCCTGGTACCGACGCGGTTGCCGTCGGGTCCCGGAAGGTGTGCGCTCCGCCGACTAGCAACAGACTCGCCGTCCTGAATAATTTTCCCCGCTTTCTTCTCTGCCATATCCTTCCTCCCCACCTGACCGGCCCCAAGACTTTCCTTGCTCGCCTGTCCTTTCACCGACTCTGCTGCGGAGTTCGGTGTGCGGGTGCCTATGGCTACAATTTGCCGGCTCTGTCATTTTCCCTGGAGATCCACTCGCGTATGTAAGGTGAGCAATTCAGCAGCTCGATGCCCCTTGCTTCACATCTCGCCAGGAACTGCACGACGTCAAGATCGACAAGTGTCACCTCCTCCAGGTCTATCGCGACCATTCCGGTGCTGCTTTCTATCTGCTCGGATAATGCCTGACATTGTGACGCCACCAGTCGCCCACAGAGCCGGACAGTAGTGTTATGATCATCACAACTTTTCTGGATTCTTAATGTCATCCTCGCTCCCGCGCGCCTAAGCAGGGCAACTCAGGTGCCTGACCTAACTTATTGGATCCATTACGCGAGGCTGGTCTGATCTCACTGCCGAAGTTCGGCATCTGCTGATTTTGGGCAGGTTGAATGCCAGGGAGCAGGCAATCGCATCGGGAAAAATGTGAGGGTCGGTACTTCTTGTAAACTGAAATGAGAGGATGAATCGTCCTGACCGCCAACCGCCTGCAGGGTCGACCTAAAGAGCTGGCTTTCTAAGAGACGAAAGTTACGCGTGCCGGAACCGGTGCTTGTCGATGCCCAGGCTACGAATCTTCGACTCGAGCGTTTGTCGCGGAATTCCCAGCCTGGTCGCGGCCCCGGACGGACCCGAGACGCGGCCCTCGCTATCCGCGAGCGCAGCTTCGATGAAGGCCCTTTCGCGCTTGCGATCCCGGCTCAACGCACCGTCCGGTATGCTCCCGCGACGCGATTCTTGAGATGATTCGTGCTTCAGCCATTTCTCATCGACGGAAAACGTTTCACCATCGGACAGGATGACCGCTCTCTCAACGACATTCTGCAGTTCGCGGATGTTACCCGGCCAATCGTAGGCTTGAAACAGATCCAGGGACTTCTTTGTTATGGTCTTGATCTTCTTTCCCGTTTTTTTCGCATAGCGCTCGATGAGGTATTCGACGAGCAAAGGAATGTCGTCCACGCGTTCGCGCAGCGAAGGTATCTGGATCGGAAATACATTCAGCCTGTAAAAGAGGTCCTCACGAAATGTCCCTGTAGCTACGGCGGCCATCAGGTCAATATTTGTCGCGGCCACCACCCGCACGTCCACTGAGATTGGCTGGCTGCTGCCGACGCGTTCAACTTCTCGCTCCTGGAGGACCCGCAATAGAGCGATTTGAGTCTCGGCCGGAAGGTCGCCGATCTCGTCTAGAAAGATTGTCCCGCCGTTGGCGGATTCGAAGCGACCCAGCCGCCGCTGCGTCGCGCCGGTGAAGGCACCCTTCTCGTGTCCGAAGAGTTCGGAGGCGATCAAAGAAGGAGGGATCGCCGCGCAATTCACTCGGATAAATGCCCGCGTCGCACGATTCGACCTCTTATGAATTGCGCGAGCAATCAATTCTTTACCTACTCCGGTCTCACCCAGGATCAGAACTGTCGAGTCCATCGGCGACACTCTAGCGACTTGCCGCAGCACAGTGTGTAACGCCTCAGACGAACCGACGATTTCTTCGAACATCGAGGCGTGGTCGATTTCTTCGCGCAACGCCAGGTTTTCACTTCGGATCTGCTCTTCGGCTTGCTTTCGATCTTCGATGTCGGTGCCGGTCGCATACCAGCGAATGATTTGCCCCTGTTCATTCCGCAGCGGCTTGTAATGAATGAGAAACCATCGATACTGTCCGTCTCTGCGCCGCGCCCGTTGTTCGTTTTCAAACGGGACGCCTCTTGAAATGGCTTGCCGGCGTTCGTCGCGGAGCCTCTCCACATCTTCCGGATGAAAAAACCGTGTCCGAAAGTCCGCTGCCATTACCTCGCGCATCGTGAGGCCGCTGAAATCGAGCATCGACTGATTGGCGTAGAGACCAGTCCCATCCGGTGCCAGGACCATGATGGTTTGCGTGATGGCATCGGTGATTTGTCGCAGCTCCATTTCGTCTTGCCGGAGCTTTTCTTCAGCCCGCTTTCGGTCTTCGATGTCGGTATTGGTTCCATACCAGTTGACGACATTCCCGTGTTCGTCGCGCAGGGGTTCGGCCCGGAACAAGAACCACCGATATTCTCCGTCGAAGCGTCGCATGCGTGCCTCGACCTCACCCGGCTCCTCGGAGGCGATGAATTTGAACGATCTATCCATTAACTTTTCTAAGTCATCTGGATGAATCGTAACCTTCCACCCCCAACCGCTGGCCTCTTCCGGAGAGAGACCCGTATAGTCGTGCCACCGCTTATTGAAAAATTCCTTGGAAGCGTCCGGCAGACCGCACCACGCGAGTGTTGGAATCGTATCGATGATTTTTCGCAGTCGTGCTTCCGATTGCTTGATCTCCTCGAACGCATTTTTCAGCGCCGTCTGTGATCGTTCTCCCTTGATGGCGATGACGGCGATGTTAGCTGCCCCCTCGATCAACTTAAGATCACTGTCGCTCGGCTGTCGGGGTTCCCGATAATAGATTGCGAAGGTGCCGAGCAGTTCATTGTCTTTCGAAATGAGTGGCTGGGACCAAGCCGCTCGCAGTCCGTAACTCAGGGCAATCTCTGTATAGTCTGGGGCTGTAATGTCCGACCACGGCGGATCACTCGCGATGTCAGAGATGATCACTGGTTTCTTCAGAAACGCAGCCGTGCCGCACGAACCCATGCCAGGCCCAATTGGCAAGGGAGTGATGGTCCGAACCCACCCTTCGGGAACGCGACGACCCGCCGCGGGCCAAAGCTGTTCGCCGTTTGGGTCCATCAGTAGAATCGATGAAATGATCTCAGGAGCTTGATCGTCAATTGTGTCGCATAAATCTTCCAGGACATCAGTGAGGCTGGCGCCACAGGCGATCATTTCCAACGTTCGCCTCTCCGCCGCCAATAGTGATTCCACCTGCTTATGGTCGATGACCTGCATAGCCACTTCACCGGTCGTTATCTGCCTTATGGCGTCTGGTCCGAGAGACAACTCTGTGGTACTCATGATGGCTGCACCTCCACGAATAGATACTCAGGATACGACTTGTGCGCCGAAAGTGCTGGTTCAGCTCAGACCGCTACGCAATCTGTGACTGCCTCCTCGGGCAAGCTGTTGTATCTCTCAATCATGCGTGAAATCGACTCTTTGCTGGTAGCGCCAACCACGCGTTCAACTTCCTTTCCGCCGCTGAACAGGATCAAGGTCGGAATGCCTTTGATTCCGTACGTCGCCGCGGTAGACGGATTATCATCCACATTCAGCTTTACTACTGCGAGGCTTCCCGAATATTGTTCGGCGATCGCTTCAACCGTCGGCGACAACATCCGGCAAGGCGCGCACCAGGCAGCCCAAAAATCAACCAGCACTGGTTTTTCGGATTTCAGAACTTCGTGCTCAAAAGAATTGTCGGTTACTTCTTTAACGCTCTCATTCATTTTTGTAGTTCCTTCTTACTTCGCTTGCTTGTTAGAAATGCTCGAGAATTTTTACGCTTGACTCCGCTCCTACCGTTCACGTCTCCCCGTCGCCAAGCACTGCTCGCTCAATTTTTTTCCCGCCTGCAAAAACTCGTCGCTGAGCCGCGTGCCGGCCACCGCCTGGGACAAGGAGAGCCCGCCGTACATCAAGACGAGCAGGGCGACTGCCTTTTCGCGGCTTTCGCTTCCAGCATCAATCATTTGGGCGAATGATTTGATGAAGCTCGACAACTCTTTCTCGA
>DATMCM010000449.1:0-7012 GCA_035558335.1 Blastocatellia bacterium
GGCTCTTTGCTTCCCGTTCCTCCGCCCACCTTGCGGCGTCGGACCGAGCCGCGTTCACACAACTCTTTGCTTCCCGTTACTCCGCCCACCTTGCGGCGTCGCCCACCTTGCGGCGTCGGACCGAGCCGCGTTCACGCGGCTCTCCGTAGGCAAATAGGCGCCAGCCGTTTACGGCTGGTTCGCCGCGAGCCTGTCCGCGTCGAGCCCGTTTCAACGGGCTTTCATTCGGGCCTCAGCAATCGCGTTGAAGGCCGAAGCCGCCAGTTGAAAGCGCGCTGCCGTGATTCGTCTTCGCGCTTCACGAGCGCTAAAGCGCTGGCCTATTTGCCTCGCGGGAAAGCCCGATGAATCGGGCTCGTCGCTTCCGCGAAAACCTGACGCACAGCGCCCTCCTACCTTCGACTTCACCGCCTCGCCCTTGCTGTGCTAGCTTCGTTCTCGTATGTCTTCATCGCTTTCAAGAATACCGTCAGGCGTGCAGTACATCTTCGACGATGAAGTGCGTGCGCGCCGCTGGATCGAGCGCGAGGTGATGCGCGTGTTCGAGGGATGGTCTTATTCGGAGATCATCCTGCCGATCTTTGATTATGCCGACCTGTTCGCCCTTGGGATGGGTAAAGATCAAGCCGAGATGACTTATCGATTCACCGGCCGCGACGGCAAGCTGTTGGCTTTGCGGCCGGAGATGACTTCGCTTGTAGCACGCACGGTCGCAACTCGTTTTGGCAATCGCCCGCGTCCGGTCAGGCTTTCGTATTCGGGCGAGGTCTTCAGGTGGGACGAGCCGCGCGCCGGCCGCCAGTACGAGTTCCATCAGATCGGCCTCGAGCATATCGGCTCGGATCGTTTGGAAGCAGACACCGAAGCGCTGGTGATTGCAATTGAGGCACTCAGGCGGCTCGGTCTCGAGGGCTTTACGATAACGCTCAGCCATGCAGATTTCTTCAACGGAATCGCAGAGCGACTGGCGCTGGATGAGGACTCACGCCGAGATCTTCGAGAAGCGATCGATCGAAAAGACAGTGGGCGCCTCGAGACGTTTCTGGAAGCGCACGCGGACCAGCCAGGCCGCGACGCGTTCTGCCGGCTGACTGCGCTTGCCGGCAAACGCGAGGTCATCGGGCAGGCTCGCGCTCTCGCGCCTAACAGCAAATCGATCGCCGCGCTTGACGACATCGAGCGCGTTTACCAGATCGCTGAAGCGCTCGGTATAGCCGCCTTCGTCGACATAGATTTGGGAGATGTCGGCGGTCTCGACTACTACACCGGGTTGACGTTCAAGATTTACGCTCATGGACTCGGGACTGCGCTTGGCCGCGGGGGCCGATACGACCGGCTCTTGGAGAATTTTGGGTTGGCCGAGCCGGCGGTCGGTTTTTCGCTTTGCCTGGACTGGCTTGCTCAACTGCTCGCTCCAAAGCTCCGGGAGACAGCCGTTCAACCAAACGAGACCGTCCGGCTGAAAACCGCTGGCGACATTGCCGGAGCCTTCAAGGAAGCGAACCGGTTGCGAAACGAAGGGAAGAAGATTGAGATCGATTGATCTCGGATTTGGACGCGTCGCGAACAGCGTGCGACACGTCCGGGTTCAGCTCGTTGTTCTCGATCCTGGATCCATAATCCAAATCGCATGACTGTTCTTACCATCGCCATCGCCAAAGGCCGACTGCAAGACGGTGCGTTCGAGCTATTTCGCCGAGCCGGCATTGTCGTTCCCGCCGAAGCTATGTCTTCTCGGCGCCTGATGATCGAGGATGAATCGAGTCGCTACAGCTTCATTTTGGTGAAGCCCTCGGACGTGCCCGTCTATGTCGCATATGGCGTCGCCGACGCGGGTGTGTGCGGACGAGACGTGCTGATGGAGTCGGATGCGGACGTGCACGAGCCGCTCGATCTCGGGTTTGGCCGGTGCCAACTGGTCGTCGCCGGGACGGCCGAATCGGCCGAGCGCGGGTATAACCCGCTGGCGACGGCTCGCGTGGCGACCAAGTACCCGCGCGCGACCGCCGACTATTTTCAACGGCGCGGAGTGCCGGTGGAGCTGATAGAGTTATCAGGGTCGGTCGAGCTTGCGCCTGTGCTAGGGCTCTCGGAGCACATTGTTGACCTGGTCGAGACCGGACGCACGCTTCGCGACAACGGGCTGGTAGTGATCGACACGATCGCGGAATCCACCGCGCGTCTGATCGTCAATCGAGCGAGCTACCATCTAAAACGACGCATCGTGGCCGAGCTGATCGACACCCTGAGAACGGCGATTCAGACAGCCGCAGATCAACCCCGATCCACGCCGATCTGAGCCGGTATGACCGGGGTCCGTCAACGGCGAATTCTCGTCATTCGGTATGGAGATAACAAGCTACAAACCGGGGGAAGCGAACCTAACGCTTGACCGAATACGCTCGCGTGCGCTCCTGATGAATCCCGAGCTTGTAGCGCGAGTTGCTGCAATTGTCGAAGCCGTGCGCACAGGCGGCGATGAAGCGCTCATTCATTTCACCAAAGAGTTTGATGGCGTCACGATGACACCCGCAGATCTTCGTGTCGATCCTTCTTTCATAAGAACCGCCGCGTCGAGAGCCGAGCCGAGAACCGTAGAAGCGTTCCGACTCGCCATCCGAAACGTTCGAGCCTTCCACGAACATCAGCGTGAGTCCGGCTGGCAGATGACGACCGAAGACGGAGCAGTAGTCGGCCAGCGAATCCTACCCGTCGCTTCGGCGGCTCTGTACGTGCCCGGAGGACGGGCGGCTTATCCATCGACGGTGTTGATGAATGCGATCCCGGCTCAGGTTGCGGGCGTGGCTCGACTCGCCATAGCCACACCGCCGGGTACCCTCGAACGCGCTCCTGAAGTGGCCGCAGTCATCGCCGAGCTTGGCATCGAAGAGGTCTATCGCGTCGGAGGCGCTCAGGCGATTGCGGCTTTCGCATTCGGAACCGACACCATCCCCAAGGTAGACAAGATCGTCGGCCCGGGCAACATCTATGTAGCGATCGCCAAAAAGCTGGTGTACGGTTCGGTTGGCATTGACTCGATCGCCGGCCCGACCGAAGTCGTAATCATCGCTGACGACTCAGCAAACCCAAGATTCGTAGCCGCCGATCTGCTCGCGCAAGCCGAGCACGACCCGGAAGCTTCCGCCATCTGCATCACGACAAGCCCTGAGCTGGCGCGCGGTGTCGCACGCGAAGTCGAGCTCCAGATCGCGACACTCGACAGACGCGAGATCGCTCGCGCGTCTATCGACCGCTACGGGGCGATATTCTTAGTCGAATCGCTCGAAGCGGCTTGCGAGCTGGCTAACCTCGTGGCGCCCGAGCACCTTGAACTGATGATCTCCGACGATCAACGCGCGGCAGGATTGATCGAGAACGCGGGAGCGATCTTCTTCGGCGAGTGGTCGTCGGAGCCGGTCGGAGACTACCTGGCTGGACCCAACCACGTGCTGCCGACGCTTGGCACGTCGCGCTTCTCATCCGCGCTGGGCGTTCATGATTTCGTAAAGCGGCAGTCTGTGATTCGCTACACGCACGCGGCTTTGGAAAAGAACGCGGACGCGATCGCCGCGATGGCTGAATCAGAAGGGCTGACGGGCCATCGACGAGCGGTTAAGATCAGAACCAGTGACGAGTAACACACATTCGCTAGTGAAGATGTGGCATCCGCGCAAATCCGTCGGATCAGTGTCATCTGTGGTCTATGGAGACTAGTAAAAGCGACTCCTCCGAACGCATAGACCACTGATGAAACGGATTCGACGGATTCTGCACGGATTTGTTGCCGCTTTGATCGCTAGCGAAAATGGGCACAAGTCACAAGAAAGGAGCAGAAGTAGTGAACCGACGCTGGTAATGACTAACCCGCTCGACAAAATCAAACCTCCAGTTCGCGCGATCAGCGCGTACACGCTCGCGCCTTATCGAGCCTCGATCAAGCTCAACCAGAACGAAAACCCGTTCGACATGCCTAACGAGATCAAACAAGAGGTCGAGCGCCGCCTCGCCAGTCGCGCGTGGTCGCGTTATCCCGATTTCGATCCGTCGAACCTTATCGAACGACTTGCCTCGTTCGCGAGCTGGAAGCCTGAAGGCACGCTGGCTGGCAACGGTTCGAACGAGCTTATTCAGGCGACGCTGATGGTGACCGTCAGTCCCGGCGCTCGCGTTGTCATTTGCGAGCCGACATTCACGCTCTACCGGCAGGTCGTCACGATACTTGGCGGCGAAGTATTGAGCGTACCCCTCACTCCAAACTTTCAGTTCGACATCCAAGCGATTCTCGCGGTTAGAGATCGCGCGGATGTAATCATACTTTGCTCTCCCAACAATCCGACCGGCTGCAGGGCAACGGATGAGGACGTGATACGGCTAGCTCGCGACTTTGACGGACTGGTCGTGGTAGATGAGGCTTATCACGAGTTCTCGGGTCACTCGGCCGTGCCGCTGCTCGAGGAGCTGCCGAACCTGATCGTATTGCGGACATTTTCAAAGGCGATGGCGATGGCAGGTCTTCGAGTGGGTTATCTGTTAGCCTCCCCCGACCTTCGCCGCGAAATTCACAAGGCGACGCTGCCTTACAACTTGAACTTCTTTTCCGCAACCGCCGCCGAAGTCGCATGCGAGCGATATGATCTGCTCAAGCCTCGCATCGATCTGATCATTAGCGAGCGCGAGCGCTTGCTGAGCGCACTGACCGGCGTCCCGGGCATCGACCCGGTGCCGTCATCGGCAAACTTCATGATCGCGAAGACCGCAGTCGCCCCTCAAACTCTTTTCAAAGAGCTGCTCGCGCGGGATATACTCGTGCGTGACGTGAGTCGCTATCCGATGCTTGCTGACTATTTTCGAGTGTCGGTTGGCGCACCCGAAGAGAACGACCGAGTCGTGGGGGCGCTCAAGGAGGTGATCGAGCGTGCAGACATTAAAGAAATCTGAGATAGCGAGAGAAGAAATGGGCGAAGTCCGAACGTCCGTAACACTGACTAACGCAACGGATCGGGATCTCGTAAGGCGAGGGAAGTTGTCCCCCAGCGACGTACACTCATACACGGCCGACGCGCTCGTCGACACTGGTGCTGTGCGTACGGTCTTGCCATTCCACGTGGTCGAGCAACTTGATCTCAGGCTCCGCGGCAAACGAGTCGTTGAATTGGCAGATGGGCGAAAGGAGACTGTTCTTACCGGGGCGGTAGAGATCGAGATCGACGGTCGAAACACGATTGAAGACGCACTTGTTCTCGGTGACGAGGTAATAGTCGGGCAAACGGTGCTGGAAACACTCGATCTGTTGGTTGACTGTGCCAACCGGCGATTGGTTCCCAACCCTGCGCATCCTGATCAGCCTGTCATAAAGATCAAGTAGCTTCGCCTTGCGACGCTGCTAGCTTAGCCGTGGCGCTGCGTTGCCACCTCTAAAGCCTCAAGAGCGGAAGCGTGGCGCTGGCTGTTGGAAAGGCGCTGGCTGTTGGAAACTAGAATGGCCCGAGCTGCAGAGAAAAGACGAACAACGCGCGAGACCGACGTGCAGGTAAGGCTCGACCTCGACGGGCGCGGCGAGTCGAAGATCGCAACCGGAATAGGCTTTCTCGATCACATGCTCGAGCTGTTCGCTCGGCATGGCTTGTTCGATCTAGAGGTCGCTTGCTCGGGCGATCTTCACATCGACGCGCATCATTCGGTCGAGGACATTGCGCTTACGATCGGGCAGGCCTTCGCCGAAGCGCTTGGAGACAAGAAGGGCATCGTTCGATTCGGAGCCGCCTATGTGCCGATGGACGAAACGCTGGCGCGAACGGTCGTCGATCTGAGCGGGCGGGCTTTCATTGTTTATCGAGTGCCGAAGGTGCGCGACCGCGTCGGGGAACTGGACGTCGAGCTGGTCGAGCACTTCTGGCGGTCGTTTGCCGGCGAGGTCCGATGCAACCTTCACATCGAGCTGCTGTACGGAGCCAATCAGCACCACATAACCGAAGCGGTCTTTAAATCGGCTGCCAGAGCCTTTTCCGCGGCGACTCGCATCTCGGATCGCATCGAAGGCGTCCTCTCAACAAAGGGAAGCTTGTAGATGTTTGCCCCAAAACCAGTGGTCCATCGCTCGCGGCTGGTTTCTTCAACCAAGTCGCGTCTCCTTCCCACCGGCCACCGAGCGCCGACCACCGACCACCGCTCATGATCGCAATCATCGACTATGGAGTCGGAAATCTGCGAAGCGTCGAAAAGGCCTTCGAAGCCGTCGGAGCGCCTGCGGTCGTTACTGGTGATGCAGGCAGGATTCGCGAGGCCGGTCGGCTAGTGCTGCCAGGCGTCGGCGCGTTTGGCGAGTGCGCGCGCCGGCTTCGCGAGTCGGGTCTCGATCAACTGGTTGTCGAAGCGGCACAAACCGGCAAACCGATTCTCGGCTTATGTGTCGGGCTTCAGTTGATGTTCGATGAAGGCCGTGAGTTTGGCGTTCACAAGGGTCTGGGCTTGATGAGCGGGCGCGTAGTTCGGTTTCCGGACAGCGGGCCTCACGTTCCTCAGATCGGGTGGAATCAGATCGAGGACGGAAAGCCCCATCCGTTGCTAAACGGTCTTGTCGATGGTACGTACTTTTACTTTGTTCACTCTTATCACGTCGAAGCCCATGATCCCGCCGACGTACTGGCCTGGACGGAGTACGGGATTCGTTATCCATCGGTCTGCGCGCGCGACACCGTTTGCGGCGTTCAGTTTCACCCCGAGAAGAGCCAGGACGCGGGTCTTCGGTTGCTCGGCAACTTCGCTGTGCTCTAGCAGGGAATAACAAGTGAATTGCTGGCCCTGTACGGGCGGCCCTCCGTGGCCGCCCCTCTTTGAGGTGCAGCACTCATTTGGCCGAAGAGGGGCGGCCACGGAGGGCCGCCCGTACAAAGATCTACTTGATCATCGTCGCTGTCCGGTTTGGATGGCGGACACTGGCGCACTCTTCAATCGGTCCAGCTCGCGCACAACGTTTTGCCAATCCTCTTTATCTTTCTTGGTGGCGATCGGC
>DATMCM010000450.1:0-2226 GCA_035558335.1 Blastocatellia bacterium
CAACCCGCGCGGCCCGCCGCTATGGTGTCCTTTGCTCTAATGGACGGCGCACGCGACCTTAGCGCCTGTCAAACCCCGAGGAGGCTGAGTTTTGGCTAAGACTATCAGGAAGAAGGGCCGGGGCCGGGTATCGGTCAAAGACATGAAGTTTAAGAACGACCCGATGATCCGGTTCTACGAGAAGACTCAGGACTGGCTTCAGGAAAGGGGCCGGCCGATTGTTATCGCGCTTGGAGTCATCATCGGCATCATTCTGCTCTATGTTGCCGGACGTTACTTCTTCGATTATCGAAAGGCGAGCGCCGAGACAGCCTTCGGCCAAGCCGTCGAAAAGTTCAACGCTACGGTGCAGGACCCCACCGCGGCGGCAGCGCCCGCGACTACTCCCAACCAGGGCAAGACCTACTTCGACGAACAAACCAAATGGCAGGAGACCGCCGAAGCGTTCGAGCGCCTCGCCAGCGACTACTCCGGCTACTATGGGACGATCGGCAGATACTACGCGGGGGTCGCGTACCTACACCTTGATCGCGACAAGGGCATCGGAATACTTCAGCAGGTGGCGGACAAGAATGATCAGCCGACTTCAGACCTCGCCCGTCTCGCGCTCGCCGAAGCTTATGCGGCGAGCGGAGACACTGAGAAGGCGATATCGCTTTACCAGCAACTAATCACATCCGCTTCAAGCATGAAATCGGCGGTGCAGTTGGGGCTCGGCAAGGCCTATGAGAAAGCCGGAGACACCCATAACGCCGTCGAAGCTTATTTGGAAGCCGCGAAGGGCGATCGTTCGTCTCCCGCCGGGGCAGAGGCCGAGAAGAGGGTTTCCGCGCTGGCGCCCGACCGCGTCAAAGAGATTCCGCCGGCTACGAACAACTTCACGCCCTAGCCGTAAATCGGTGGCCAGCGTAATCAGTGCCAGGGACAAACAACCACTGACCGCTGATTAATGGAAAATTTTTCGCACACACTTCTCGGGCTCTCGCTTGCAAAAGCAGGACTGGAACGAGCTACGCCGCTGGCAACAACGGCCCTGATCATCTCCTCGAATTTGCCGGACATCGATAACGTCACATGGCTGTTGGGCGGCACGGCATCAAGCCTCGAACACCACCGGGCCTTTACACACGGATTTGTTGGACTTGGAATTCTGGCGGCCGCCCTGACCGCGGTGCTCACTTTTCTTGACCGAAGATTTCGTCTACGAAGCGATCCTTTTCGAAGACCACTGCGGCCGTTCAGGATCTTCTTGCTTTCCTGTCTTGGCGGGCTCGGCCACACGTTTATGGATTTCACCAACGCGTACGGAGTCCGTCCGCTTGTTCCATTCAGCTCACGCTGGTTTTATGGTGACCTGGTGTTCGTCGTCGATCCGTGGATCTGGCTGATTCTCGGATCCGCGGTCGTGTGGCTGACCGCAACGGACGGCGCGCGAACATTTGTGTGGCTTGTGGTGGGAATCATCGCGTCGCTTGTTGTCGCCTTTGCGCTTCGAACACCATCTGAGCAGCTTACGGTGATCCCGAACACAGCGCGCGCGATGTGGTTCGGCGGACTCGCGCTGATACTAACCGGAGCGCTCTTTGGATGGAGGCGAGCGGGACCAAAGCTGGCGCGTTACTCGCTGTTCTTCCTGGCGCTCTACTACGGTGGGATGTGGATGGCACACCAGTCTGCGATGAGGCAGGCTCAGGCGTCGCTGAGCGATTCCAACGTCGAGTTGCTGGCGGTGTGGCCGACGCCGGTCAACCCCTTGCGATGGCAGGCGGCCGGGACAACCGACCGCTCGCTCTATTTGGGCGACATCAATCTCGGAACGAAACAGTCCGAGTGGCTCGAGCTCAGCAAGCTCGATTCGAAGTTCATCGAGCCGCTTAGCAAGTCTGCTGAAGCGCGCGCCTTCCTGAATTTCGTGCGGTATGTCAGCGCCAACATTGACGAGAGGCCCGACGGCTACACGCTCGAATTGCGCGATCTGCGATTCAACTTGCGTATGCGGGTCCAAATGGACCGAGAACTCACCGTGAAATCGACGGATATTCGTTGGTTCTGAATCCTTGTAAGCTTGTGAGTTCCGGATCGGTTTCCGTCCCGGCGGTTTAGTATTGCTGTCCAGTTCCGGCCGCCATAGAATGAGCGTTCCAGATGAACACGATAAGCCTTCGGCCGGGATACATACCCTACACACTATCAGCCGCCATTCTGATTACCGCCGCGTCAGCGCTG
>DATMCM010000451.1:0-8044 GCA_035558335.1 Blastocatellia bacterium
CGTCTGATCGGACCGGCGAAACGATCGAAGCGTTGGCCGGCCGCATCCCACATCTTCGCGTGCTGCACAATGAGCGGAACCTCGGCATTCGCGCAACTTTCGAGCGTCTGTACTCGGAAGCCTCCAAACAGTTCGTCTTCCTGAACTCAACCGATCAGCAATGGGAGACTGGTATTCTGTTCGACCTCCTTCCATTGGCCGAAGACTGGGACGTTGTGATAGCCAGCCGAAAAGAAAAACACTACAGCGTATTACGCGAAGGGGTCTCCTGGGCTTTCAACGCTATTCCCAGGATTCTGTTCGGGGTTCGAACCGTTGACGCGGGAGCGGTCAAGCTGATGCGCCGCGAGATCATCGAGCGCTTTCCGGTCGTGTCTCAGTCACCATTCTCGGAAGCCGAGCGATTGATTCGCGCTTCGCGCGCCGGGTACCGGATAACATATTATCCGGTGAGCATCGCCGCTCGAAAAGCCGGCAAAGCGAGGGGAGTTAGCTTCAGCTCAGTAGTTGAAGCAGTGAAGGATGTGGCCCGCGTTTGGTGGTCGCTGCGCACCGAAGCGAAACATCACCCGCCGTCTCAGGAATAAGCTTCCTCGCGATTCCGTGTCCCTCAGCCGTCCGATTTGACTCCAGCTTATGGCCCCAGATAGTATCTTTTGCACGAAACAGAACCCGACTGAGGTTCTGCCATATAACATCTAGCGGACCCATATCACGAATGAGTAGAAAGAACCGAATCCGCAAACCCCAGAAAGAGTCGGTTGCCAAATCGCAACGGCCGACGCTGTCAAGTGACGCGTTGCGGAACTGGACCATAGGACTGGTCCTGGGAGTGACCTTCCTGGCGTTTTCAAACACGTTGCTAAACGACTTCGCCTACGACGATCAAACACAGATTCTGAAGAACAGATTCATCATGGATCTGAGAAATGCGCCGAAGGCGATGGTTACCGAGGCATGGTTTTGGCAATTCGAGCAAGACAAGGATCCGAACAAACAGGATAAGCCAACTACGCCATACTACCGCCCGATTGTTATCCTTTATTTGATGATTTGTTGGAAGCTCTTCGGCGCCGGAGCAACAGGCTGGCATCTTCTCAACTTGCTGCTTCATCTGGCTGTCGTTTACCTCGTCTTTCGGCTGTTTGAAAAGATCACTGGTGACTTAAAGCTGTCTGCGGTTGGATCTCTGTTGTTTGCCATTCACCCGATGCGAAGCGAGTCAGTGGCGTGGATCAGTGGCGTTACCGATCTGTTGCTGGCATTGTTTCTGCTTTCTTCATTCCTGTTCTATTTGCGCTTTCGCGAGGCCGGAAGACGAAGCCACCTGATCTATGCACTTGCATTATTCCTGATGGCCGTCTTTACAAAAGAGCCCGCGGTCTGTTTGCCCATGTTCATTGCCGCGTACGAATTGCTCATATCGGATCAGGAGAAGCCTTTTAACGAGAGGATCAAGCTGGCTGTCGCCTGCGCCGGGGCATTCGTGGTCGTGTCGGCAATTTATTTTGGAATGAGATTTAAGGCTCTTGGTTTCTTACTCAACGATCTCAGCTTCAAGTCATATTCGATATCCGAGGTGCTGCTCACGATACCGCTGGTTATCTGGAAGTACATCGGTCTTCTGCTTTGGCCTTATAACTTATCGCTCTTCCACGAGACGAAACTTGTTCACAGTCCGTTCGCCCTGGAATTCGTGCTGCCGGCACTTGGTCTTGTCGCCCTCGCTTTCGGGCTATGGCAACTGAGGAAGTCTCTGGTGGCGCGATTCGGTATCCTGTGGTTCGTGATCAATCTCCTGCCGGTCCTGAACCTCAGGGCGTTCGGGCCGGAATTCCTGGTGCAGGAACGATACGTCTATCTTCCTTCTATCGGGTTTTCCCTTTTGGTGGCGATGGCTTTGGTTCGCGTTCCCATTGAACGCTGGTTCACTTTGGGAAGCAGGCGCACGGCCCAGGCAATAGTCGTTGCGCTCGTGGTTCTTGCGCTAACTGGAAAGACCTTCGCCCAGAATATGGTTTGGAAAGACGACTCGACGCTGTGGGCTCACGGCGTTGAAGCGGCGCCCGAGCAGCCGATGACACATTACATTCTCGGCCACAAATACATCGATCGGGTGGAGCCGGAAAAGGCCATCGCAGAACTCGAAGCGTATATGGCCTTGAAGCCCGACAACATCATTGTTCTGAGCAACCTCGCTGCGGCGCACCTGGTGACGTACCAATTTCAGGCCGCGGTCAATCCTGCCAACGCCGACCGGTCCCATCTTGATCGAGCGGTTGCGCTTTGCGAAAAGGGGCTCAGCGTCAATGACAAGCAGCCAACATTGTGGGACACGCTCGGAACGGTCTATACGTTTGACACCGGCCTCCGGAACTACGACCGTGCTGTCGGGTGCTTCGAGCGCGCATTGCGGTTGCAACCGGACAACGGGATGGTCAACTTCCACCTCGGCGCAATCCTTGGTAAGCAGGGAAACGAAGACGCCGCGATTCATTATCTGGACACCGCGCGACAGCTTCAGCCTGATCTGGCCGATGCGTACAAGCTTCTTGCTTATGTGTATCGCGGCAAGGGGCAAGTCCAACTCGCGATCGACAACCTGAGCGAGTATCTTCGTCTACAACCTAACGCCTTCGACGCTCAAAGAGTCAGCAAGGAAGTTCAGGATCTGCAAGCTCAGCTCAGAAGCTCCGCGGCTCAAAGCTAGTCGGCAAACCTGCGTTTGGCTCTTCCCCTGCGACTCGCTTTGCAGCTCCGAGTATCCGTAGTTCGGAGCCAATCGAAATCTGTATTTTCCGCCCTACTTATCAAGCGGCTTTGCCTGCTTCAAAGCGGCTTCTATGGCCGCTTTCAAGCCCTCAGTGGTCTTGTCGCGGACGCGTCTGCCGTTTATGAAAACTGTCGGTGTGGAATCGACGCCGACCAGCTCGCCATCGTGAAGGTCTCGCTGCACGTTATCTTTGTACTTTTCTGAATCAAGAGCTTGATCGAACGTTGGGCGATCAAGCCCAACTTGAGTGGCGTACTCTTTTAGCTTATCCACCTCGAGCGCCTTCTGGTTCTTGAACAGCAGCCCGGCGTATTCCCAGTACTTTCCCTGCGCGCGAGCCGCCTCGGCAGCGAGCGCGGCTTTGAAGGCGTGAGCGTGCATCTCGAGCGGAAAGTCGCGCACTACGAGCTTTACTCTGTCCCCATATTCCTTTATCAGCTCTTCGAGTACCGGTGCCGTTCGCCCACAACTGGGACACTCATAGTCTGTGAACTCGACGATCGTCACTCTTGCATTCGCGGCCCCGGTCCACGGCTGATCGTCTATCGCAATCTTTAGCAGCGGCGGGTCGGGCGTTTTCAAGAACACCTGCACCTTCGCTGCCTTTCGAAGCTGATCGGCGTACGCGGCTGTGGCTTCGGTCTCCGCCAGCCCTTGCAAGTACTCGACGACCTGAGACCTGACTTGATAAAGCGGCCGACCGAGCCTCTCCTTGTTGTCCTGGTAGAAAGTCTGTATTTCTTCGTCGGTCACCTTGTGCAACTTCTGGGTGACTTCGGCGTCGAAAAGCAACGGGGCGGTTGTCCCTCGTTTGTTGGCTTCCTGCTCCAGCAGGACGTCGTTGATCTTGGCGTCGAGCTGCTTCTTTCGCAGCTCGTAGATCTGCTCTTGCAGATTGAAAAGCGCCGGGGCGAGCGACTCTTCAACATCACCCGAGGTAATGCGTTGACCATCCACGGTTGCGAGCACTCGGGCGCGGTCTGCTTCCGTCTCCGGGGGAGTCACCTTCTCAACAAGCAAGCGTATGCGGGCACCGCCCAGCCGCATCGCGAGTTTCTGGGTTTCCTCGCTCACCCGCTGATCGCGGATGTAGATCGCGATCGAGGCCTTCACCTCGCTGAACTCGCCCTGAATCCGACCCTGGTTCTGCCGGTAAAATGATTGCGCCTCGGCGTCGGTCGGGTCTTTTACTTTGCCGGCGAGTTCCCGCTCGAGCAACTTCTGGGTGGTAGTCCCGCGCCGCTTTGCTTCGGCTTCAAACACTTTCGCGGCGATCTGCAATTCGAGTTCGCGTTGTCGCGCATTGATGATCTGATTCTGCAGCGCCTGCACCTGGTCCTTAATCGGATCGTACACCTCGTTGAGGGATACTTTTACGCCGTTGACAAACGCAAGCACGCCCGCCGGCGCCGAAGCCTCGCACCCGCAATCCTCCTGCTGTTTTTCTGCCGGCTGCTTTTCCGCAGGCTTCGTTGGCCTTGCGGGAACGGATCGTTTCCTGGCGGTCGGTGCGGACGCGGCTTGTGACGCAGCTGCGAATGCGTGGCTCGGTGGCACAGACAAACTGAGCATCGCGCCGATAACCAGCAAAAGTGAAACCCTTTTCATCGAACCTCCAAAAACGAGTGACTGTGGTTTGAACTCAGCGCCAGGCCGAAGCACGGTTAACGATACGGCCTTTGATCATTTACTCATATCGCTTCGCGAAACGCTGATCTTAGAGTTTTGCAGCCTCGCGTGCGAACTGGCAAGAGTGAGGCGCAGAGTCCGGCAAGCGCCCGATAAAACCGGCTTGGAACAAGAAGAATTGATTGCCGGGATGACATAAACAATCGAAGGAGCGACGCTTCCTTATTCAAGCCAAGTTTTGGCAGAGCCTGTCGCTGGTTGTGACAAACGCAGACCATCGACCGCGGTGCAGCTTGGAACTCTTGAATCGCAGGCGGGATCATCGTCACATGTTGCGATAGTTCGGACCGCCGCCGCCTTCGGGCGGCACCCAGTTGATTATCTGGTACGGATCCATGATGTCGCAGGTTTTGCAGTGGACGCAGTTCGAAAAGTTTATCTGAAGCCGCTTCTTTTCTTCACCCGCTTCAACCATTTCATAGACGTTTGCCGGGCAAAAGTTCTGGCACGGGTTGCCGTATTCCTCGACGCAACGGCCCACGCAGATGTCGAAGTCGAGAACTTTCAAGTGAGCAGGCTGGTCCTCGTCGTGATGGGTGCTCGAATAGTAAACGTCGGTCAGCTTATCAATGGTAAGCTGGCCGTCATACTTCAAGTCCGCATAGCGGTCCCTGCCATTAAGCTTCTGCATATGCTCGTGTCCGGCTTTGATCGGAAGCCTGACAGGCAGCCGGCCGCCGGTAATCGTCGACACGCCCGCAATCGCTAACCCGGCGAGCCGCCCGCGATCAAACGCCTGATGAAAGTTTCGGGCCTTGTAAAGCTCGCGGCCGACGGCACTCTCTTTGAGCCTGGCGTCGAACGCCCCAAGCGTGGCCCGCGAGAAATCACTGCGGACAATCGAGTTGAGAATCGTCTCCGCCGCCAGCATTCCAGATTTGATTGCGGTATGAATGCCCTTGAGCCGCTCGCCGTTCAGCATCCCTGCCGAGTCGCCGATGATCATCACTCCATCAGAAGTCAACTGCGGCATCGTGTACCAACCGCCGACCGGCATCGCCTTTGCACCGTAGCGAACCAGCTTGCCGCCATTGAGTAACTTGCTGATCAATGGATGAGTCTTAAAGCGCTGAAACTCGTGATGAGGATCTATGTTCGGGTCGCGATAGTCCAACCCCACCGCCAGACCGATATCGATGATCCGGTCGCGCATTCCATACACCCACGACCCGCCAAACGTGTGAGAATCCAACGGCCAACCCATGGTGTGAATGACAGAACCGGCAGGAAAGCGGTCGTCCGGCATTTCCCACAGCTCCTTGATGCCTACGGAATAGACTTGAGGATCGCATTCCCGGTCGAGCTTCAATCGACTGACCAACTGTTTGGTGAGCGAGCCGCGGACGCCTTCGCCTAGGACCGTGATTTTCGCGACGATATCGACGCCAGGCTCGAAGTTCGGCTTGGGATTGCCCGACTTGTCGATGCCCTTGTCCCCGGTTCGCACGCCGACGACCTTGTCGCCATCGTAGAGCATCTCCGTCCCCGGAAACTCGGGGAAGATGTTCACGCCGACGCCTTCGCACTTTTCGCCAAGCCAGCGGGTCAGTTTGTTAAGAGAGACAACAAAGTTGCCGTGGTTCTTCAAAGGTGGGGGAATCACCGGCGCGGGAATCTTGCCGCGCTCGGTTAGGAAATATACATGCTCCTCGCCCACCGGAGCTTCAAGCGGCGCGTCCTTTTCGAAGTCGGGAATCAACTCGCGCAAACTAATCGGATCAAGCACCGCGCCGGACAATTGGTGCCCGCCGATCTCAGCGGCTTTTTCAATGACAGCGATGTTGATCTCGTCGAGTTGTTTAGCGCCGGATTGTTTCGCCTGATCATTGTGAGCCTTTATCAGATTCGACAGGTGCAGCGCGCAGGCGAGGTTCGCGGGTCCCGCTCCGACGAGCAGGACATCCATTTCGAGTTGTTCTCTTTCAACGGTCATATCGTCTGGTTGGATCGAACCTCGCCGGCGCGTTCGAGCTAACGGAGTGTCGGGTTAAGGATTTCTGCCGTTGCGATTCTCGCTGATGTAGCGCTCGACAACGAGAATGAACGAGTCCAATCGCCCTGCAAGCTCGCCCAACTTTTCATCCGTCTTGAGCTGCGCCGCCTCGCTTCTGATCTGGGCTTCTGCCACCCTTCCAACCATCCCCGTCAAGGCAATGACTGCCTCGCCAAGCGTTGCCAGTTGCGTCTGGAATCCAAGTTGGTGCTCACTTATAAGCCTGAGCTCTTGTCTGAATTCCCGCCTCTCCTCCTGGCTCTGCTCCAGTTCTGTCGCAAACTTTGCATGGTGTTCGATAAGGAATTCGATCGCGCGCTGCATTTCCTCAGGAGTCATAAAGCCTCCGATTTTTTCGCTTTTTGACGTCCGCTAAAGCCGTAGCCTATCAAATTACTATGCCGAAACCACTCGTCTCCAGCTAGGACTCGCTCTTGACCTTAAGAACCTCAGAGGTAAGCGCCGGCACTATCTCGAACAGATCGCCGACGATTCCGTAGTCTGCGATGTCGAAGATCGGCGCTTCGGGGTCCTTGTTGATCGCAACGATCGTCTGTGAATTCTTCATCCCGACTACATGCTGGATTGCGCCTGAAATGCCGACAGCCAGGTAGAGCTTGGGCGCGACGGTTTGTCCCGAGCTTCCGATTTGACGATCCATTGGCAGCCATTCGTTGTCGCAGATCGGACGTGACGCAGCGATCTCAGCGCCCAGTGCATCGGCAAGCTTCTGAACGAGCTCGATATTCTCCTGGCTCTTGATACCGCGCCCGACGGCTACTATCAGCGGAGCTTGAGTCAGGTCGACTGCCTGTTTCGCCTCCTGGAACTTCTCCTCCGGCTGAGTGCGGATATCAGTATCCGTGAGGTTGACGGTGAGCGCCGTGATTTGACAGGGAGACTCACCGGCTTCCGCCTTGTCCGCGCGATATGAACCGGCCTGAAACGAAGCAAGCGTGGGCGGCGCGGAAGTCACTCTGACGTCGGTGTTGAGCTTGCCCTGAAAGACCTGGCGAGTGAACACGACGTCGCTTCCGTCGACTCTGAAACCGACGCAGTCGGTGACAAACGTTTTGCCAAGAACCGCCGCGAGCCTGGGTGCGAAGTCACGCACCTGGTAAGTGTGACTGAAGATTACAAGCCGAGGAGCGAGTTGCTCCATCACTTGTTTCGACGCGCTTATGTAGCCGTCGGGTGTGTATTCGGTGAGCTTGTCGTCCTCGACCGTGTAAACCGCTTCAAGCCTCTTTCCGGCGATTTCGGTTGCCACGCCCGAAACGGACTTTCCGAGGACGACCGCCGAAACCTTATCGCCGGTTTGCGAAGCAATGCCCTGCGCGGCGACGACCGCTTCAAGCGAAGTCCGATTCAGCACGCCATCGCGTTGTTCAATAAAGAGAAGTATTCCCTGACTCATCAATCCCCCTCAGCGAAACGATGAATGCGGAATGATGAATGATGAACTAAGGATTGTTCATCATTCATCCATCGTTCATCATTCATCATTCATCGCTTCTTCATATCACTCTTGCATCGAAGCGCAGCTTCTCAACCAGCTTTGCCGCCGCCTCGGATGGTTTGCCTTCGAT
>DATMCM010000452.1:0-4259 GCA_035558335.1 Blastocatellia bacterium
CGAACCGGCGGTCCGCCACTCGATGAAGTACGGCCGAGGGATGGAAGAAACGCTGACCGACAAGTTCGTTGGTATGTACGTCAACGACTACACGATCGACTACGGAGAGAGCGGCCGCGAAGCGGTCAGGTTGCTGCTGGAGCGTGCTCACCAGGCGGGCATCATTCCAAAGCCGGTCGAACTCGAATTCGCTTGAGGGAATCGAAACTACTGATCACCTTGACAGTGACGGCGCGCCTTTTCTTGCCTGGTCAGGCCCTCTTAGCATTCTCGGCCTTTTGCTTTGAAAGCAATTCGAGGAAATCCTTTTCCGTTCGATCCAAGAAATCCCTGTAACTCACTGGCTCGATAAACGGATTTGGCTTTTCGCCGCGCCCTAATCGCTCGGCCTTTTCCTTGAGGTTGAAGAAGGAGCCGTGAGGCCCAAGGAACACGTCGCACGGCAACGATCGCATCAACCGAAAAGTGTATTCATAGTCGGAGGCGACGTTCGGATACTTCGGATTATCGACAAGCTTATAGCCCGGGGCGGTTGTGCTTCCAACAAAAACGACGTCGTAGGTCTTGCCGCCTTCGGTAACTTTCATAAGCCATGTTGTGCATCCCCTGGTGTGACCGGGCGTGAGCCGTGCGGTCATCGTTATCCCGCCGACTTCGACCTTTTCTTTGTCCTGAAGAATGCGGTCAGCTTTGGCCGGCTCATAAGTCAGGGTGTCGCCCCACTGTAAATCGCCCTTGCCTCCATTGGCGACTAGAGCGGCATCAGCCTCGCTCAACATGAGCTGGGCGCCGGTCAGCCTCTTGAGCTGGGCCAACCCCGCCGCGTGATCGTAGTGTGCGTGACTATTGATCAGGACCTTCACGTCCTCCATTTTGAATCCGAGTTGCTTAACCCCATCGACTATGAGAGGAACGGTCTCAGCGAAGCCGCTGTCCAGGAGTATGTGACCGTTTGGAGTGGTGATGAGAAATGAGCTGACCTCCGACGCTCCGACATAATAGATGTTACCGATAATGCGAAAGGCCCTGACTCGTTGATTCCACTCGGGTGTCGCCTTGGTGTACTGAGCCTGGTTTGTTGGACCGCTCAGCGACGTCGCCGAAAGCGCCACAGAGAGCAGCATGAAAGCACATAAGAGCAAGATTGATCTCATCATCTATATGTTCCCGAACCAGGCTTGGGTCTGCTGGGTCAACTTTTCAACAACTCTCTTCCGATTGGTTGCAGTGGCTAGGATACCAGTCCGCGGTCCCGCCGGCGAAGAAGTCGCTTGCGTTGATGGCGCCGCCGCAACAAGGCATCCAGTGGCCAGCGCTCACGGCCATAAGCATCGATCACGCGATGCGCGAGAGTGCTGAACGCGCGTCCAAAGGCTTGTCGAGCCGGAACCCCAACACCCAGATGCCGAGTCCAAACCGTGACAGATTCAAGCAAGATGCGCCGTTGAGTTTCTTCAGGATCCTGTCGCAAGCAGGTCAGGTAGGATTCCTGCGGACGAGCGCTATCCGCCGCGTAGCTCTTCCACCAGGCGGAAGGAAACTTCAGCACGCTGAGTTGACGACAAAGCTCGATGCGCTTGCCTGCCACGCACACTCGCCGAAGATAATCGTTATCTACGTTGTCGCCGATCGCTAAGGGATCCGCCCACAAGCCGCAGTCGTCAACTATTTCTCGACGATGCAGCCAGCTCGAGGGAGGCACGTAGCAGCTTCGATAAGTTTGACCGATCAACGGCGGGCCGAGCGTCAGGTCCGCCCCATCGGGACCGATGACCGCGGATAGCGAATGAGCTAAGTCGGCCCGCGTTTCTTCGAGGAACCTGACCAGGCCCGACAAGTGCCACGGGAACCAGAGGTCGTCATGACCAAGGTATGCGATGTAACGACCGCGCGAGCGGCGAAGGCCTTCGTTGTTGGGTGCGGCCTGGCTGCCGGAAGTGTGAGGCAGGTTTACCCAGTGCAGTCGCGGGTCCCCAAACGAATCGATCACCTGCGCGCTATCGTCGGTGCAGGCATCGCCCAAGACCCATGCTTCAAAATCAGCCAGGTCCTGATCGAGCAAGCTTCCAAGCGCGAGCTTGAGGAGGGCGCTGCTGTTGAACGTGGCGCAAATCACGGACACCAGCGGCGGGGGTGTAGCAACAGCCATAGGAAGCTACCATCCCGGTGCATCGTCGAAGCTGAACGGGATCAGGTCGTTCTTGAGCGGCAATCGGTACTTGTCGGGGTCTTCGTGATGGTAAGCGCGGGTTGGGAGATTGATAAACACGGCCTCAGTTTCGCCGATGTTCTGCACTGCGTGAAACACCCCTTTTGGAATTACGAATAAGTGCCGATTGCGCTCGCTGAAAGTAAAAATGTTGAGGAGTTTGTGGGTAGGCGATTCCGGCCGATTGTCAAAAAGCGCCCATCGCATCACGCCGCTGCTTATGAATATGCGGTCGTCCTGGAGTTTGTGCTCGACCCAACCCTTAATCGCGCCGGGCCGTATCGAAATCTGATAGACGTACACCAGCGGATCCGGATGAAAGTTCCAGCCAGGCCGAAACATTTCGACGATCTCGCCTCGCTTGTCTTCTATGGTTGAGAGCCTGCGTATGGCGACGCCCTCTATCCGTTTCGCCACAGACTCGCCTTTCGCATTGACAGTCTGTTTGTCCTTCACTGGCTTGATTTCTTCTGCCATCGAGAGTCTCCTTCCACCTATTGTCTGAGTTTCTTGAGCAGCTCGCGGGCAATGATCATCCTTTGAATCTGATTAGTGCCTTCGACGATTTGCCCAATCTTCGCTTCACGCATCAGCGACTGAACCGGGTAATCTTCGCTGGTGCCGTAGCCGCCGTAAATCTGAACGGCGTCGGTGGTCACCTTCATCGAACAGTCAGTGGCAAGCAGCTTGGCCATCGAGGCCTCGATGTTGAACGGCAAGCCCCGGTCGCGCAGCCACGCGGCCTTACGCATAACGAGCCGCGCGGCTTCGATCGACGCAGCCATATCCGCAAGCATGAACTGAATGCCCTGGAAGTCCCCGATCGCCTGGCCAAACGCTTTCCGTTCGGTTGAATATCGCAGCGCGTGATCGAAGGCTTGTTGCGCGGTTCCGATTGAAGTCGCGGCTACCGTGATTCGGCCCGAATCAAGCGCGGTCATGGCAACCTTGAAGCCCTCGCCTTCGCGCCCTATCAGGTTCTCGCGCGGAATCTCGCAGTCCTCGAAGAACACTTCGCGGGTGTGATGCGGCAAGCCCATCGGCCGCTCGCGTTTGCCGAACGCCAGGCCGGGCGCGCCCTTCTCGACTATGAACGAACTGACGCCCTTCGCGCCTTTGCCTTTTTCGGTAACCGCCATCACGATATACACATCGGCTTCGCCGCCGTGCGTGATCCATATCTTTTGACCGCGGATGATGTACTTATCGCCCTTCAGCTCGGCGCGAGTGTTGATGTTCGCCGCATCTGAACCCGCGTGAGGCTCGGTCAACGCAAACGCACCGAGGAGGCCGGCTCTCGACATCGGCGGGAGATACTTTCGCTTTTGAGCCTCGGTGCCGAAATGATTGATGATC
Source organism: Blastocatellia bacterium (assembly GCA_035558335.1). GTDB lineage: Bacteria > Acidobacteriota > Blastocatellia > UBA7656 > UBA7656 > Onstottus_B. The sequence continues at coordinate 3,566 of DATMCM010000452.1, forward strand.
AGCTGCGGAAGCCCGTGAACGGAAAGCACACTGCCGAGATGGCTGCCAAGGTGTGAAAGCTCTTCAAGCACCAGCGCGTAGCTCGAGTAGTCGAGTCCGCCGCCTCCGTGCTCAGTCGGGAACGGGATCGCGGCGAGCCCGATCTCACCAAGCTTGCGAAACAACGGCCACGGAAACTCTTCGTAGCCGTGCTTCTCCCAGTACGGCTTCACTTCCCGAGCAACGAACTCTTCGACGAGTCTTCGTAGCTGCTCTTGCTCTTCGGTAAGTGTGTAGTCCATTTAGTGCCTCCATATTAGCCCTGTACGAGCGTCCCTCCGCGGGCGCCCCTCGGTCCGAAGACGTTACAATGCGCGAGGAGGGTCGCCCGCGGAGGGACGCCCGTGCAGGTTCATGCCTCGCGTCGATTTGCTTCGGTGCCTATTACGATCACTCCAGCAGCTTGAAGTCGTAGGCGTTCGTTGCTACTGATGCCGATCTCATCCAGCAATTCAACTGTGCTCTCCGCGAGCGCAGGAGCCGGACGAGCTTCACGCGGCGGAGTATCACTTAGCTTGTAGGAAAAGCCCAGTTGATCGGTGACGCTCGAGCTGTCTCGCCCGGCCTCTCGAATCAACTCGCGGGCGCGCGTCTGAGCGTGTGAGAACGCTTCGGTCATCGACAGCACCGGTTCGCAGCAACAATCCGCCGCGCG
>DATMCM010000453.1:0-3883 GCA_035558335.1 Blastocatellia bacterium
AAGCCGCAACCCCTACAGTGTCTCCGACTTCGTAAAGAAGTACGCGAGCGGCGACCTCGAGTTTGAGCCTGGCACCAAATGGAAATACAACAACTCAGGGTATTTTCTGCTCGGCGCGATTGTCGAACGCGTGACCGGCAAGCCTTATGAACAAGTGTTAAAGGAGCGCATCTTCGACCCGGTCGGCATGAAGAACACAGGCTACGATCACTACGAAACGATCCTCGCAAAGCGCGCGGCGGGTTACGAGAAGCGGCCCGGCGGATACGTCAACGCTCCTTATCTCGACATGGCTCTGCCTTATGCTGCGGGGTCGCTCTACTCCACAGTTGAGGATCTATACCTTTGGGATCAGGCGCTGTACACCGATAAGCTGCTCTCGGCGCAGCTCAAGGAATTGATGTACAAGCCGGGCCTGAGCAACTACGCCTACGGCTGGGTGGTTAGGAAGGCCCCGCTCGGCGCCCAGGACGAGCAGGTCACGATAATCGAGCACGGAGGCGGAATAAACGGTTTCAACACCTTGATCTCGCGTATGCCCGACAGCAAAAACCTGATCGTGCTCCTCAACAACACCGGCGGCACCAAGCTCGGGGAAATGTTCCAAAAGATCTCCGCCATCCTTTTCGGAAAGCCCTACAAGCCACCGGTGCGCGACATCGCCGACCCGCTGTTCGACACTGTTATGGCGAAAGATGTGCAAGCGGCGATCAAGCAATATCGTGAACTGAAGGAGACTCAGAAGGACGCTTATGATTTTAGCGAGGGGCAACTGAATGGTCTCGGCTACCGGCTCATGCAGATGAAGCGTGTGAAGGACGCGATCGAGATTTTCAAGCTCAACGTTGAGATGTTTCCGCAGGGCTTCAACCCCTACGACAGCCTGGCTGAAGCCTACATGGAGAACGACGACAAGAGCCTTGCGATTCAAAACTACAAAAAGTCGCTGGAGTTGAACCCCAAGAACACCAATGCCGTCGAGAAGCTCAAGAAGCTGGAAGCGCCGTAGCAAATTGGCTGGAATTTCAGTCAGGCCAAGGATCGCGTAACCCAGACGATCAAGGAAGCACGCCACGCCCTTGTTGTCTACCTGTGCTGCTCTTGTGTTTGAGCGAGCAACAAAGCGCCGTGTCCGCCGGTGCGCGCCATAAGCATGAAGACAATTGCGTCCGCCTGACACCTTCTGCTTGACTAGTGGTCAGTTCAGGCATATGATCTGCCCGCTTACACTTCAACAGTCGCGTTTAGTTAAGGAGTCATCGCGATTAAGACAGGGTTTGCCGCTCAGGTATCTTGTAGCGATTGACTCGCAAGCCTCGGGCCCACACGCACCTCGCGTTTATCACGGAAGCAGGATAAGTCGAGTTCGCTCACCGAACGCGTGACACTAGTGTCCGCAAGCAGCGCTGGCGGACCGTAGAGACATCGCTTTGAGGAACGAGACCAACTTGTGCATCAATCGAAATGCTATCGCGACCCGGCGCTCTAACCCCTAACAACCAAAGAAAAGGACAAATAAATTAATGAGACATTGCAGAAACGCTGTCAGCGTCATGGCCCTGGTTATGACAATGCTTATCACGAACCTGGCCCATGCCGAAGGCCCGATGAAAGGACCCGAGAAAAAAGTCACTCTTCGTGCGGAGTTGCGCGCCGTCATTGCCGCAACCCCCAGAGCCGGACAACAGCAGGAGCGAGATTCTCAGGAGGAGCTCGAACAAATGCGGAGCGCTCTTCTTGATCTGGTCGGAAGTGTTAAGGACCTCGCCGAGCTTGCTCCAAACAACTTTGACATTGGCAAGCTTGATGAAGCGACAAACCAATTAGCTGAGCTTTCATATAAGCAGCTCGGCGTGTTGCGGAAAGCGTTGAATCCGGCGAAGGTGAGCGAAAGGCTGGCTACTGCGCGCGCGTCAGTAGCTGAGTACAAGCTCAGTATCAAGCGGCCAGGCGGTGTTCAAATTCAAGCCACCCGGAAAAAGAAAGGCGGCGCCGTCGGAACCAATTCCGCGGGATTCCCCGGAGCCACAGGTCTATGTAGCGGTGATGGTCCCAACCGAATACCTGTCGGGGTCGTTCTTGCCGCTGACGTAGTCTACTTTATCGCCGAAGGGGTGAGAGACGCAGCGCAAGACGCCTGTAACGAAGTCGTGGTGGTGTTGGGTGAGGGAGGTAATGGCAGGCTCGCGTGTCTCATTACTGACGCGATCTATGTCGTTGCTCACGCCGTTGACTTCGGCATACACTTCTGTGATGACGACCTTACGGGTAACATAATTGACGCCAATTATGCCCGCCTGGGTCACATTCACACTGACCTTGAAGACAGCGTGGCAAATGACAACACGAACACCACCAACATCATCGCGAACGACAACTCGAACACCGCCAACATCGTCGCGAACGACAACACGAACACCACCAACATCATCACCAATGACAACACGAACACCGCCAACATCATCGCGAATGATAACGCCAACCTGGCCACGATCATCGCTAACGCTAACGCCAACAAGAACGAGCTGAGGGATCTGATCCTGCGGACGCAGATTGAAGCGGACCTGGCCTCGACCGATGGATCTACTCTTGTGGCGTTGTATTCCACGCCGACTGCAAACGGCGGTTATCTCAATCTCGTCACGACCATCGTGACGCAGACGCTCGCAAACATCCAGGCTGCCGGGGGGAGCATAGGTTCCGCGCAGAGCTTACTAACCCAGGCCAATGCGGCAAAAACCGCGGGCGATTTCAAGGGAGCTTATACTCTGTATCGTAAGGCGTATAAGGCGGCCCAGAAGATCTAAGCGCAATGACTAGTTTGCATAGCTGACATACCGCGCTGGAGACGGTCTCTTGCGCTTTGTTTTCAACGAAGGGTGTCCGATGTCTTGCCTGGTTGCATTTGTGGCGGGCACCGGGCACCCTAAGCCTTGAATGAAGATCTACAAAAAAGCCGCGTGCGTCGTTCTAATCTTTTCCCCAGTCACGACCTCTTCGCTTCATGCGCAAGTCTGTCACAACTTGGCATTATTCTCAGGCGTCGTGGCCGTTTAGCGATCTGTAAGTCCCGAATCGAAAGCTAGCGGTCTTAGCGTATCTCAAACAGACTCCACCAATCATTGTCGTCTCGGCCGGCAAAGCCGGTAACCTCCTGCTGGCCCATCGTCCACTGTGGATGAGAGAACCCGGCGTGTGAGTGCAGGGCAGCATTAGTATTGCTGTGAATCAGCCTCACTCGCTTGCCAATTTCCCAGGCGCCGCCGCCTTCAATCTCGATCCGCCAATTGTCGTTGCTGTCACCTACGGAGTTATTGTTGAAGCACGTTACTTCCTGCTGGCCGGTCACCGGGGAAGGGAATCCGGGGTGACTGTGCAGCATCCGCCCGGTCAGCACGTGTTCCAACCGAAGAGTGTCGCCGTTTTGTACCAGTTGTCCTGAGCGCGGCTGCCCAACCGGACCCAAAACGCGCCACAGGTCGTTATCATCATAGCCCGAGTAAGCGGTCACCTGTTGTTGTCCGGAAGTACCCGCGTGCCCGTAGTTGAAAGGATGAGAGTGCAAGGTGTTTGCCGTAAGCACGTGGCTCATCTTAAAGATGCGCCCGTAGCTTGCAACGGATGACGTACTCGGACGGATGGCTGCGAGCACGCCGAGAACCTGCTGTTGCAGACCCGGGTCCCAGAGGGCCTCCGCGTGGTTGATCGGGTTGGTACGGTGGATAGCAAAGGGCAGGCGTGCCCTTTCATCCGCGGTAAGCACGTCCCCGAGTCCCTGACTGACTTCGGGGATAGTGACTCCCCCTATCATTACAGGTGACATCGAACTGATGAGCGGCGAGAAGGCCCACGACTCCGACTCAAAGATGATGTGGTGAAAAGG
>DATMCM010000454.1:0-21548 GCA_035558335.1 Blastocatellia bacterium
CCGCGAGCACGCTACTCAGGATTCTCGCTCAAGGCCGATGCGACTGGATTTTACTACACGACCCTTGGTAAGGAAGGTCCGCGAGTTTACTACCACGTGATGGAAACCAAGCCGGGGGGCGACCGCAAAGTCTTCGGCGACGGGTACGGGCCGGAAACAATCATCGGTTCGACCCTGTCCGACAATGGGCGTTACTTGCTGATGGTTGTAAGCTTCGGCTCGTCGGCGGACAAAAGCGAGGTGTGGGTGCAAGACCTCGAGTCCGGCGGGCCCATCACCCCGATCGTCAAGGACATCCCCGCTCGCTTCAGTCCTGAAATCGCAGGCGACACGATGTTCATGCACACCAACTGGAACGCTGAAAACGGAAAGGTGCTCGCTGTCGATCTGAAGAAGCCGGCTCGCGAAAACTGGCGGGAAGTAGTTCCCCAGAATCAGTTTCCGATCGAGGGCTTCTCGGCTGCGGGTGGAAAGTTGTTTGTCCAGTACCTCGAGAACGTCTCGACAAGGATCAAGGTCTTTGATCCTTACGGAAAAGCGCTTGGTGATGTCAAGCTGCCGGGCTTAGGCACGGCAAGCGGCTTGGGCGGCGAGTGGACCAAAGACGAAGCGTTCTATACCTTCAGCTCGTTCGCCCAGCCAACGATTATCTACCGCTATCAGGTCTCGACAGGCAAACAGGAAGAGTGGGCGCGGAGCAAAGTCCCGATCGCGAGCGACCAGATCGAAGTCAAACAGGTCTGGTACGAGTCCCGGGACAAAACGCGCGTGCCGATGTTTCTGGTTCACAAGAAGGGTCTGAAGCTCGATGGCGCGAGGCCAGTGCTGTTGACTGCGTATGGAGGGTTCAATGTCACACTGTCGCCCGCCTTCTCGGCGATTGCAGCCCTGTGGGCGGAGATGGGGGGCGTGTTTGCGCAGCCCAACCTGAGAGGCGGCGGCGAGTTCGGCGAAAATTGGCACAAGGCTGGAATGCTTGGGAAGAAGCAGAACGTGTTTGACGACTTCATTAGCGCGGCTGAATGGCTGATCAAAAACAACTACACCAGCTCCGCTAAGCTTGCGATTCGTGGCGGCTCAAACGGCGGGTTGCTTGTCGGCGCGGCGATGACGCAGCGGCCTGACCTTTTCCAGGCAGTCGAATGTGCAGTCCCGCTTCTGGACATGATTCGATACCAGAACTTTCTTGTCGCGCGATTCTGGGTTCCCGAATACGGCTCATCGGAGGATTCCGATCAGTTCAAGTACATATATGAGTACTCGCCTTATCACCACGTAAAGAAGGGCGCGAAATACCCGGCGGTGTTCTTCACTACCGGCGATGGTGATACGCGGGTAGCGCCTTTGCACGCACGAAAGATGACCGCGCTTATGCAAGCGTCGACGGGCTCGGACCGGCCGATACTCTTGCACTACGACACGAAGGCCGGTCACTCGCGCGGGTTGCCCATAACGAAGCAAATCGATGACACGACCGAGGAGTTGAGTTTCTTGTTCTGGCAACTTGGGGTCTCATGGAAATGAAAGATCAAACACAAGGCAACAAAGGTCACGAAGAATTCTCATTTGTGTTCGAGTCTTTGTGTTTAAGAGGAAGCACCGATGCGTAGAAACTCCCGTTCAGGTCGGGTCATCGCGCTGTTGCTCGTGGCAATGGTGGTCGCATCGGTTATGACCACCGCGCAAACGGCCAGGCCGGTGCCTTCGATGCGCGAGCAGGCGGAAATCCAACAACAATGGCTAAGGCTCCGGCTCGAACGAGTGCAGCCTCGCTTGATGCGCAAGCACGGCGTTGCGATGTGGCTGGTCATCTGCCGAGAATACAACGAAGATCCCGTCTTTTTTTCGCTGGTCTCACCAACCGTTTTCGCGGCGCGGCGAAGAACGATGTATGTCTTCTTTGATCGCGGAGAAGAAAAAGGTGTGGAAAGATTGGCGCTCGGCGGCGGTTCGAACGGCGGGCTTTATGAAGTCTACCGCGATCCTGAAGCCGAAGGTCGTGAGATCTATGGTGAAGGCCAGTGGGTGCTGCTAAAGAAACTGATCGAACAACGCCGTCCTTCGACGATCGCGATCGACGTCTCGCACACTCATGCGTTCTCGGACGGATTGTCGGCGGGCGAACGCGAGAAGCTTGAATCGACGCTCGGACCGGAGTACTTGAAGAGAATCGTGAGGGCTGAGAACCTCGCTCTTGAATACGTCTCGATTCGTCTGCCCGAGATGCTTCCCGTCTATCGACAGATGATGGAGACGGTTCACGCGCTGATCGGCCGGGCCTTCTCGAATGAAGTCATTACGCCTGGTAAGACGACCGATCAAGACGTTATCTGGTGGCTTCGGCAGCAAGTCAACAACATGGGCCTGGGCACCTGGTTCCATCCGTCGGTTCGAGTGCAGAAGTCTACGAAAACCGGAGTCAACCTGTTAGCCGAAGACGCTCCGGTCGTGATCGAACGCGGCGACGTGCTTCATGTGGACTTCGGCATAACGGCAATGCGGTTGAATACCGACACTCAGCACATGGGCTACGTGTTACGCGAAGGGGAGCGCGATGTGCCGACTGGAATCAAACAGGCGCTCGCTAACGCTAACAGACTTCAAGACCTTCTCATCGAGCGAATGAAGCCGGGCCGTTCGGGCAACGAAGTGCTCGCTGACACGCTTGCGGCGATGAAAGCGGCTGGCATCAACGGATCGATCTATACTCACCCGATCGGAGATCACGGGCATGGCGCAGGACCGCTGATCGGATTGTGGGACAGGCAGCAAGGAGTGCCAGGCCGCGGCGATGTCTCGCTCTTGCCGAGCACATGGTTTTCGATTGAGCTGTCCGCTTCGACACCGGTTCCCGAATGGGGCGGCAATGAGTTGTGGATTGGAGAGGAGGAAGACGCAGTGCTCGATGCGGAGGGAAAAGTCTCGTGGGTGCTCAAGCGCCAGACTGAATATCATCTGGTCCGATGAACACCCAAATCCTGAAACGTAGAGCTACGGAGTCTTGGATGGTGCGGTCTGGATCGAATCACTTGTTTCAGTCACAGTCGGCGTGCTGACTGCGTTCACATTTTTGTGAATGCTCCCGGCATATTCTTTGACGAAGTCTTTCAAAGCGCCGTGTCCGAATCTCGTATAAAAGTCGTACTGCTTCATCTCGTTGTAAGCTTGATCGAAGGACCATCCGTACTGATTCATGCGATATACGGCGCCCATCACTCCGGTGCGATGACGACCTCCGATGCAGTGGACAAAAAACTTTCCGGTAGCCGGATCGTTTACGAGTTTCATAAACTGGTCGATTTGATCACTGGCCGGCTTGCGAGAATCGCTCATCGGAATGCTTACATAGCGAATGCCCGCCGCCTCGGCGTTGGGTTTCTCGTAGCTTGTAGGATTATCGGTCAAGTCTATGATCGTCTTGATGCCAAGCGCGGCAAGACCACCATAGTCCGCTTCGTGTGGCTGAGCGCCTCGATAGAATCGCTCGTCCATCTGCCCGAAGTTATCGATCTTGATGGCTGGGGAGTCGCCTCCGCCGCGCTTCGTTCCAGCGTTCGCCGCTCCGGCGAAAACAAACATCGTTAGCAGTGCAAACGCAGCAGACTTCTGCGATCCTCCGAAATTTATCCGGTAATACACGCGCATTATTCCCATCCTTCACAATTAAAAGTGCAAACTTAGGATTCCTCCAGCTCAGCAACAGGTTGCCGTGCCGGCGTAACCAATTTCCTGCAAGGATTACGCCAACCATTATACCTAGTAGCGGTGCGAATTCCTATTACAAATTTCTTGCAGGCCGCCCAAAAAGAGCCACGTAAGCGTTTCGCAGCGGTATTGCTAGCGATTCTGCTCCATCGCCTCCGCAAACCGATCAAAAAGATATGCGGCATCGTGCGGGCCCGGACCGGCTTCGGGGTGATATTGAACCGAATAGACCGGCAGACTGCGATGCCTGAGCCCTTCAACAGTGCCATCATTCAGGTTGATATGGGTAATTTCGCACTCGGCTGGGAGAGAATTCGCATCTACCGCGAACCCGTGATTTTGTGCGGTGATTTCAACGCGGCCAGTGGTCAAGTCTTTCACCGGCTGGTTTCCGCCGTGATGGCCGAACGGCAACTTGTAAGTTCGCCCGCCGAACGCAAGCCCCAGAAGTTGATGCCCGAGACAAATTCCGAATATCGGATAGCGGCCGATGAGCTTTCTGAGATTCGCGACTATCGCGGTCAGCGGTTCAGGATCGCCAGGGCCATTTGAAAGCCAGACCCCGTCCGGCTTCAGCGCGCTGACCTCATCAGCCGACATATGCGCTGGTACGACAGTGACGCGGCAGCCGATCGCAGCCAGGCTTCGCAGACTGTTGTGCTTCAATCCGAAATCGTAAGCGACCACGTGAAAGCGCGGCGCAGCCTTCACAGTGTCGCGACTTTCCTTTGACGTATGCAGCAAACTCGGAGAGCCGTATGCTGAGGACTGATTATCGGTCCATTCGTAAGGTTCCCGACAGGTGACCCGGGAAGCCAGATCGAGCCCGACCATCTCGGGCGCGCTGCGCGCCCGCTCGATCACGCCTGCTTCGCTGGTCCCCTCAGTCGTCAGACAACCACGCATCGAGCCGCGCTCGCGAATGTGGCGGACCAGCGACCGAGTATCGATATCCGAGATTCCAGGCACGCCTGCGGTCTTCAAGTAATCGCCAAGCGACGCGTTCGCGCGCCAGCTGGAGACCGTTCGCGACAAGTCGCGCACGATGAAGCCCTCGGCAAACACTCGAGTTGATTCAGCATCTTCGTCGTTGACTCCGTAGTTGCCGATCAGCGGATAAGTCATTGTCACGATCTGGCCCGAGTACGAAGGATCAGTGAGGATTTCTTGATAGCCGGTCATCGCGGTGTTGAAAACGACTTCTCCGACGACCTCAGCGCGCGCGCCGAAGCCGCGGCCTCGCCACACTCTTCCGTCTTCAAGTGCCAGAATTGCTTCCATAAGGTTTTAAGGGTACAAGTCACGCGCGACAGCGCGCAAGGACTGACTGTCTCATTGCCGCAAGAACGCCTCTGCCTGACTCATCCATTGTTTCTCAGCTCGATACTTGTACGTTGGCGAAGTACGAACCGCCTCGATGCAAGCGCGCATTTCGCTGGCGGCTTCGTCGCTTCGTCCCAGCCTGTAAAGCGTCAGACCGTAACGAAAGCGCCCTTCGGCATCCGACGGCCGCCTTTGTATGAATCGCTCGAACGCCGCGCGCGCGTCCTCGAGTTGGCCGGCCTCAAAGTAAGTCCGTCCGATCTCGCGCCACGCTTCGTTCTGGGAATGCTGGGGATCGCGCTGAACCACCGCCTCGAAATGCGTGATTGCTTCCCCAAGCCTGCCCTGTTCGCGCGCAATGCGGCCTAGTTGATAGTGCGCGTCGGTTTCGTCCGAGTCTATTTCGATCGCTCGCGTGAAGCGTTCCTTCGCTTCCTCAAATTGACCTCGCTGTTGATAGATCAGGCCCAGGTTGTAGTGAGCCGAAGCATCGGCCGGGTTCAGCGTCGCAGCCTCGAGGCTTTGCTTGAAGTGCTCGCGTGAGCGCTGAGCGCTTATGACGTCGCCGAATAGGTTGCGCAGCAAAATGAACACGAGGATCAGCAACAGTGGCGAAGTCAGCAGGAACAGAAGTCTCGGTATCAGCGGCAGCGCCAGCAGCGAGCATGCCCCCAGAGCCATCACACCGATTGCCTTCCCGAAGCTCAATCGCAATACGACTCGCAGCGCAAGGGTTACAAGAAAGACGAAGTAAGGCAATGGCACAACTCGCATAGCCGCCTCCAGCGCTTGCGAGTTGGGACCGCCCGGCTTGAACATCAGAAGCGCCAGCACGAACATCAACAGGTGAGCGACGGCCCAACTGTACAGGGCGCAGCTCACAAGTGCCGCGTACTCCTGGCGGAGCATCACACTGAAACTCGCGCGACGTTCGATCAAGCTCGCGGCCAGCACGCACGCTGGAACGAACACTACGATGATGAAGAAGACCGGCGGAGCGCTGGATGCGATGCCGAAAACGATTCGAAACGCAATGAATAGAAACGGCCCAAATAGTCCTGGCGCGTTTTGTTCGCGGCCGAATGCCGCGAGCGTTTGCTGGAGGCCGGGGCTCAGAACTGAGTAGTAGAGGAACGTCGAGATTAATGCCAGCCCGGTTGCCGCGAAGTACGGCGTTTGAGCCGCGAGATCCGCCATCGCTTGAAGCGGGTTGTAGAAGAGTCTGGCTAGCGGCGTAAGCCTTGAGCTCATCAGTCTTGAAAAGAGATGCGAAAGAAAGCGACCGGCTGCGGATTCAGCGCTCGGAGCCGGCATCAACATTTTCGCTGTCTATTGTCTGGTCGAGCGAGCCGATCCGCGGAGGTGGCCAGTAACGAAACATCGCCTTCCCGTAAATGTACTTCTCCGGAACTAACCCCCACGACCGACTGTCATTCGAGGCGTCGCGGTTGTCGCCCATGACAAAATAGTAGTGAGGCTTGATGTACTTGAAATCGCGGTTCACCTGACTCCACCTCGCGCGCGCCGCCTGGTTTCTTTCGGGCGCAAGATAGGGTTCGTCCAGGGGATGCCCGTTGATGGTGATCCGGCCGAGTGCATCCATATCGATCGATTCGCCGGGCAATCCAATCACCCGTTTGATAAAGGACTTCGTGGGGTCTTCCGGATACCAGAAGACGACGATTTCCTGGCGCTCGATCGCTTCGAAGTTGTACTTGAACTTGTTGACGAAAATTCGCTCGTCGTTTTCAAGTCGAGGTTGCATCGACGTGCCTTCGACTTTCACGGGCTGCACGACGAAGACTATGATCAGCACGGCCATCACAGCGGCGAAGATAATGTCGCGGGTGATAGATTTGACTTCGGACCATAAGCCTGCGCTTGGAGCGGGCTCTTCGGGATAACTGACCTCGATGTCGAGATCGTCTTCTGGGCCAAGGCCCCGGTAGATTGTTTGATTCATAGCACTTGAGACCGAACAAAACCGCAAAACATTCTGAACCTGAGTTCATAATAAAGGGTACTTTCGCGGCCGGTCGTTGTCAATCAATCGATAATGGAGGGGCGCAGGCTAACGAACCGAGTGGTGCTTACATTGGCTGATTCGCGAAGCGTTCGCCCACCGAATGAACCAGGTACGGTCTCCACTTAATGCAATGCTCCGCGCAAACATTTCGTATCTGAACTAATAGTTTCGTTGACAGTATCGAAACCGGCGCATAGAGTCTTCAAAGAATCCAAGAGTGACCATGCAATCCGATATCGGCCCGGCGACAGATGCGGCCCTCCATCAAGACAAAAACCCCGAGCCCATGCAGGTTGCCGATGCTCCGAAGTTCCAGCCTCGCCCTGGAAGTCTTAATCGCCGCCGCGCCGCGCGTGAAGGCGGCTCGCACGTCGACCAGTTGCGCAGACGGGTTTACGCTTTTGATGACTTGTCCAGCTTCACGACTCGCGACCGGCTAATCATCAGAGTAGCGGATCTTTGCTTCTACTTTCTTATTCGTGTGATCTGTTCAACCCTGCAGTGGGACGTGAGAGGCTACGAACATCTCGATTCGATAAACGACTCCGGGAAACGTGGGATTTTCACCTTCTGGCACTCGTGTATTTTCAGCGCGACGTGGTTCTGGCGCAACCGAGGCATAGTTGTTATGTCGAGCATGAGCCGTGACGCGGAATTCACCGCCAGGCTTATCAAGCGCTTTGGCTACGGCACGGCGCGCGGGTCGGCCACCCGCGGATCGGGACGCGCGCTTGCAGATATGGCTGACTGTCTGGATAACGGGATGGAAGTCGCCTTCACAATCGATGGACCGCGAGGCCCGGCTTATGTAGCCAAGCCGGGAGCTGTCACACTGGCGCGTCATGCTGGACAAGCGATACTTCCTTTTCACATTGCCGTGCGCCGTCACATCAAGCTTCCCAGCTGGGATGGTCTCAAGATACCCCTTCCATTCACGCGAGCGGTGACGTTGATTGACGAGCCGATCTATGTGTCTCGCGAAGCAACAAGCGACGAGATCTCATCCGCGCAGGCAACGCTTCAGTCTGCGCTCGACAAGCTTCGCGCGGAAGCCGAAGCCTGGAGTAGCAGGCGATAGGCGTGATGCGAGTGGTGCGGTGAAGCTCTTCAAGATCAGAGTAAATGACCTTCGCAGAAGTTGACTGTTTTGTGAGTGCGCGCGCATCGAACTTCATCAATAATTACAACTGCGTTCGTTCACGTGGTAGAATGACGCGTCGTCAAATCATAAATAATACTCCGAGGTAATGAATGAGCACTGTCGGGAACGGCCATAAGAACGGCCGTAAGCTAAACGTGTTGTACAACTGCTCGAAATGCCCGGCCTATTGCTGCAGTTACGATCGAATCGAGGTCACCAGGCGCGATCTTCTTCGACTCGCGAAACATTTTGGCCTTTCATACATGCAAGCCGAAAAGCGCTACACCAAAATCGCTGGGAGCCTTCGCGTCCTTCGCCACCACAAGGACTATGTATACAAACGCGTGTGCGGATTTCTGGATCAAGAAACGCGCCAGTGCACTATATATAACGCTCGACCGGCCGTGTGCCGCGAGTATCCCGAGACGCGGCGGTGTGGTTACTACGACTTTCTTTCGTTCGAGCGGAGGCGCCAGGACGACAAAGAGTTTATCCCCGAGGCTTGAGACGAGGGCGGTTCGATCTCAACGCAATGCTCATATCAGTCGGCGATGAATCCGAAACAGCGTAAGCCTTCGATCAGCCCCGCGCGCCGCGCGGCGTTCGAGATTCTGCGTCGGGTTGCGACCGAAGGGTCATACGCTTCTGTTCTGATAGCGTCGCTGCCTGACACAAGCCTCTCACGCGAAGATCGCGCGCTCGCTCAGGAGATCACGCTGGGCGTGCTTCGATGGCAGCGCGCACTCGATTATTTCATCGAACGCTATGCAGCCAGGCCGGTGCGCCGCCTCGACGTTCAAGTGGTAATCGCGCTTCGAATGGGCCTGTATCAACTGAGATACCTTGCGAGAGTCCCTAGCTCCGCGGCAGTTAATGAATCAGTTAATCTCGTGAAGGAGTCCGGCGTTGGGAGCGCGTCCGGCTTTGTTAATGCCGTGCTTCGCAAAGCAGCGCAGAATCCCGACGAGGAAGCGGGAGCCGACATCATCGATCCGATCGAGCGAGGTTCCATTCAAGTGTCTCATCCGGCGTGGATGCTTCAGCGCTGGTCGGCCCAGCTTGGCGAGGATGAGGCCCAGTCCTTGGCGCTTGCAAACAACTCGGCGCCGATGACCGCGTTTCGAGTGAACACGTTGCGCGCCTCCCCGGAAGAGGCGCTTGCACACCTCAAAGCGCAGGGCGTGACTGCTCGGTCATCAGAGTTTGTGCCGGGCGCGTTTGTCGCTGAGCGAGGATCGCAGGCTGTTACTCGGGCTGCGGCGCGAGGTTTGATCTACGTTCAGGATGAAGCCTCTCAGTTGGTTTCACTCCTGGTGGACGCGCAACCCGGCGAGCGAGTGCTGGATGTCTGCGCAGCCCCCGGCTCGAAGTCGTCTCACCTGGCGGCGCTGACTCGCGACGAATCCTGGATCGTTTCGTGCGATGTTCATGCTCATCGGTTGGCCTCGGTCGCTACTACGTGCAAGCGGCTTGGGGTTCGTTCCGTTGATGCGCTCGCGCTGGACGCCACTCGCGAGTTGCCTTTTTGGGAAAGTGCTCCTAAGTTTGACCGGGTCTTGATCGATGCTCCGTGCTCTGGCACAGGAACTCTACGACGCAACCCCGAGATCAAGTGGAGGCTGTCGGCTGGCGATATTCCAAGACTCGCGGAGGTCCAACTGAGCTTGCTTGAGCACGCGGCATCGTCAACTCGAGGCGGAGGGCGGCTCGTGTACTCGACGTGCTCGCTTGAAGCCGAAGAGAATGAGGGCGTGATCGATCGTTTTCTCCAAAGCGGCGCCCCGTTTCGCGTGACCACATCGCGTGCGCCCGCGGGGATGCTCACAGCCCAGGGTTTCATCAGAACTTTCCCTCATCGCCACGGCGCGGACGGCTTTTTCATTGCACTGCTTGAGAAGCTATGAGGATCCAACTCGAGAAAGGATTCTCCAATGTGAGAGCAGGCCTGCTTGCCGTATCTGTCGTGGTTCTGGGACTCGCGCCGCGGGCCGCCCTTCCGCCTGAGGGCCGCACGACTCAATCATTAGCTAGTCAGGCAACAAAACTAGTGTTGCTGGGCACTGGGACACCGAACGCGGATCCGGACCGCTCGGGTCCGGCACTAGCGATCGTAGTCAACAACACTCCTTATATCCTGGATTGTGGACCAGGCGTAGTTCGGCGAGCGGCCGGCGCTGTCCGAAATGGCGTCATGGGCTTGGAGCCTGTCAATCTGAAGACGGTATTCATCACCCATCTTCACTCGGATCACACCACAGGATTGGCGGACTTGATTCTTACTCCGTGGACCTTGGAGAGGAAGCAGCCGCTCGAGGTCTACGGTCCACGAGGCATCAAGGCGATGACTCGTCACTTGCTCGCAGCGTACCGCGAAGATATCCAAATGCGACTTAACGGAGGCGAGCCATCAAACAGAACGGGCTATACAGTCAGTGCACACGAGATTCAACCAGGTGTCGTTTTCAAAGATACGAACATTACAGTAAAGGCCTTTGCGGTCAGTCACGGTTCATGGAAGCAGGCTTTCGGTTATCGGTTTGAGACGGCGGACCGGACTATAGTCGTTTCTGGCGACTGTAAGCCGAGCGCGAGCGTCGCCGAGAATTGCAACGGCTGCGACGTGCTGATTCATGAGGTCTATTCGACGGCCGGATTGGCAAAGCGCCCCCTTGAGTGGCAAAGGTACCATTCAAGATACCACACTTCCTCAAAAGAGCTTGCGCAGATCGCGACTAATGCCAAGCCAGGCTTGCTGGTCTTGTATCATCAGTTATTTTGGGGAACAAGCGAGGAAGATTTGTTGAGCGAAGTCCAACAGGCTTATAAGGGAAAGGTCGTCTCGGGACGCGATCTGGATGTTTATTAGTAGTGAATGTCTCTCAGCCGAAGATGTCTTTGACCTTGTCTATGATTCCCCGATCGGCATCGGCCCCTTCCAGCTCCGACAATTCGTCAAACAAGCGACGCTGCTCGCGCGATAGATTCGTCGGCGTAATGATATTCACCGCCACATACTGGTCGCCTCGTCCTCGCCCGCTCAGAACCGGCATTCCTTTACCCTTTAGTCGGAACACCGAGCCGGTCTGGGTTCCCTCGGGGATGCGAAGTCCTTCCTCACCACCGAGCGTGGGCACGAGTATTTCAGATCCGAGAGCGGCCTGTGTGAACGAGACCGGTATGGTGCAGTACAGGTTCGCGTCGCGGCGCTCGAATACCTCGTGTTCCTTGACATGCACCATCACGTAAAGGTCGCCGCGTGCGGCTCCCATCTCACCGGCCTCACCTTCACCAGCGACGCGGAGGCGTGAACCGTTATCGACGCCGGCCGGCATCTTTATCTCGAGCGTCTTTTCGCGTTGCACCCGACCCTCGCCCCGACACTTGCGGCAGGCATCCCGAATGACCCTTCCGGTCCCTCGGCAATGCGAGCAGGTTCGGCTCACGGAGAAGAATCCTTGCTGGTGACGGACCTGCCCGTTGCCCTGGCAAGTCGTGCATCGTGTGGGGGAAGCGCCCTCGGCCGCTCCGCTCCCGTTGCAAGTCTCGCAAGTCTCGAGCCTGGGTACGCGAATCTTGGTCTTAAATCCAAGAGCCGCTTCTTCCAGGGTGATCTCTACGTCATATCTCAAGTCGGCACCACGGCGCGGTCCTGCCCGCCGCCCGCCACCAGCGCGGCCACCGAAGATATCGCCGAAGCCGAACATTTCGAAAAGGTCTTCAAAGCCCGCAAAGCCCGGTCCGGCGCCCGCACCTGCCCCCGCGGCGACCCCGGCGTGACCAAACCGGTCGTAGCGAGCCCGCAGTTCGCCCTGAGACAAAACTTGATAGGCTTCGCTGAGCTCCTTGAAGCGCTCTTCAGCTTCAGTGTCACCGTGGTTCTTGTCGGGATGGTATTTGATGGCGAGCCGGCGATAGGCCTTCTTCAGCTCTTCTTCGGTTGCGCCTCGGTGAAGGCCCAGCACCTCGTAGTAGTCGCGTTTGCTGCTCAAAGTTAGTTCCTGGTCGACTATGATTGGTTTCCGAGTAGCGGGCTCATCATTCGTGTTGCAAAGTCATGCAACGGCGAACCGTAAACACGGGACTCGGAACCCGGACCGGGATTATAACAAACTCTACAGCACTTCTGACAACGGCGTGGTCTCGTCCTCGGGCTTCATATCGGACGCCAGTCCTGTCGGACGGAACATTGCATCGGTGATAAGCCGGGCTGCCTTCTCAAGCTGCTCGAGGGAGTAACGCACCTCGGGCGCATCCTCTGAGACAGCCGTCTTGCGCGCGTTTTCGAGCGCCTGCCGGACGAACTCCTGATCGTCGGGCGGCAACATCCAGCCAAACTCGCCGAAGGAACGAATCGTGTTTTGCAGCAAGCCCTCAAGCCGGTTGCGCGCGATAATGATCTCCTTCATGCGGCGGTCGCTCTCGGCATTGCGGGTCGCTTCTTCGATCAGGTCGTAGATCTCCGAGGCAGACAAACCCGAGGAAGGCGTTATTCGCATTTGCTGCTCCAACCCCGTCATCTTGTCTCTGGCGGATACGGAGACTATGCCGTCAGCGTCAACCTCGAAGGTGACTTCGACTTGGGGCAGGCCTCGCGGTGCGGGGGGAATACCGACCAACTCGAAGCGGGCCAGGCTACGGTTGCCAGAGGCGATGTCCCGCTCGCCCTGCAAGACATGGACTTCGACGACCTGCTGATTATCGGCGACCGTTGTGAACACGAGACTCTTCTTGGTGGGAATGGTCGAGTTGCGGTCCAGCAGTTTGGTGAACAGGCCCCCGCGGGTTTCGATTCCAAGCGACAGCGGAATCACGTCTAGCAGGATAAGGTCTTTAACGTCGCCGGCGAGCACGCCGGCCTGTATCGCTGCTCCAATCGCGACTACTTCGTCCGGATTAATCTCGATCGAAGGCTCCCGTTGGAAGATCTCGCGAACCCGCTCGATGATGATCGGCGAGCGCGTTTGCCCTCCGACCAGCAACACCTTGGTGACCTGAGCAGGCGTGAGCTTGGCGTCTTTGAGTGCGTTCTGGCAAGGTTCAATTGTGCGCGCGACCAGATCGACAACCATCTCTTCGAATTTCTCGCGGGTCAGCGTCTTGTTGAAGTGCTTCGGTCCTGTTGAATCGGCGGCGATAAACGGAAGGTTCAACTGGGATTCGGTCGCTGTAGAGAGCTCGCACTTAGCGCGCTCGGCCGCTTCTTTCAACCGCTGCAGCGCAAGCCGATCCGAGTGAAGCTCGATACCAGTCTCTTGCTTAAAGGTCTCGATCATCCAATCGACTATTCTTTGATCAAAGTCTTCGCCGCCCAGAAACGAATCTCCGCACGTTGAGAGAACCTCGAACACACCGTCGCTCATTTCCATTATGGAGACATCGAACGTTCCGCCGCCCAGGTCGTAGACTGCGATCTTCTCAGTGTCGCGTTTTCCCAACCCGTAGGCGAGCGCCGCGGCGGTCGGCTCGTTGATGATTCGCTGAACCGTGAGGCCGGCGATCTTGCCCGCATCCTTTGTGGCCTGTCGTTGAATATCATCGAAGTACGCCGGCACAGTTATGATCGCTTCAGTTACTTCATCGCCCAGGAACTCTTCGGCTGCCTGCTTCAATCGTTGAAGCAAGATAGCCGATACTTCGGGCGGCGAATAATCGCGCGCCCGTGCTCGGACACGGCAGTCACCGTTGGGCGCGTCGGTGATCTCGTAGCTGCAAACCTTGCACGCTCGCTGAACTTCTTCCGAGTTGAATTTGCGACCCATCAGCCTTTTGACGGCATAGATCGTATTGGCAGAGTTTGTGATCGCCTGGCGTTTAGCTATCTGACCAATCAACCGCTCACCCTTCTCGGTGAAAGCGACAACTGATGGCGTAGTGCGCCCGCCTTCTTTGTTAGGGATGATCTGCGTGACTCCCCCTTCCAGGATTGCCACGCACGAGTTGGTCGTGCCCAAGTCTATACCGATTACTTTGCCCATGAGAGTTGTGCCTCCTAGTCCAGTCCAAGCCGAGAAAGGTGCTCAGGGGTCAGATGGATGGGGAGGGGCAGGAAGGATTTTCGAACCTCGCGATTGCGAATTCCAGGATTGGTAATCCGCAATCCGAAGATTCACTACCTCGGGGTGGACGCGACCTTCACCTTTGAGGGGCGAAGCAACTTGTCGCCGATTTTGTAACCTCTCTGGAACTCCTCGAGAACTGTGTTCTCTTCGTGCTTATCGGTCGCTTCGATCGTAACGGCTTCGTGCAAATGCGGATCAAAAGTCCGACCGATTGCGTCGATAGGTTCGAGCCCGAACTTGGTCAGAGCGTCTTTGAACTGTTTGTGAATCAGCTCGACTCCCTTGTGCAATGCTTCCGCGTCTCCACCGCTGCTCTCGAGGCTCGAAAGCGCTCGCTCAAAGTTGTCCACCACTGGCAGAAACTCCAACAGCACCTCCACTCGCGCTCGTTGGTAAGCATCTGTTCGGTCGCGGTCGAGTCGTCGACGGTAGTTCTCGAACTCGGCAGTGCGTCTGAGCAACTGGTCATAGAGCGCCGCCTTCTCACGAGTTAGCGTATCGATTTGTTCTTGCAGCGTTGAAGTTGGATCATCCGCGCCATCAGCAGAGGGGTCGGAGGCGAGGCCGGAGCCTTCAATCTTCTCGCTACGAGTTTCCTCCCCTTCGGCACTCAACTCCTCTGGATTGAGGAGATGGTCCGCAAGGATCTGATCGCCGTCCAGTTCTTCAAGCCCGCTCTCATCTTCGAACGCGATAGGTATGTCCCGTGGTTCGTTGTGCTTGTGTCCCATGCTCAATAATGAATCGTCCTCTTTATAGTCTTCAGCCCTATAGCGTCCGCGGCGATCTACTTGCTGCAGCCGCACCCCCCGGATCTCCGACGCGTTGAAACAGTCGGGCGATATAGTCCACTATGCCAATGAGCCTGTCGTATTCGAGCCTAGTCGGCCCGACCACGCCGATGCTCCCAGCCGAGCCCCCTCCGGAATAGAAGCAAGGCGATGCGATAACAGTGCAATCGCTCAAGCCGAGAAACTTGTTCTCGCTTCCGATGCGTACGGCGACTGCTTCGCGCTCGGCGCTTTGTATGCACTCATTCAGTATTTTTACGATTCGACTCTTCTCCTCAAACATCTTAAACAGCGCACGCATCCGCTCGGTGTCGGCAAAATCGGGCTTGGAAATAATGTTCGAAGCGCCTTCGATGAAAACGTCCGGTTGGTCCCCATCTTGAAGACTCTTGCTGCAAAGCATTACCGCGTTGCGTAGAAACTTGTCGTAGAGCGCCTTTTCTTCAGTCATTCTCCGCAGCAGCTCATCGCGAATCTCCGCAAGCGTCCACCCACTGAAGTTCTCCGCCAGATATCGGCCGGTCGAATTCAGCTCGTCTTGTGTGAATTCCTCATCGACTCGTATCACGCGGTCTTGCACGCGCCCCCCGCTCGACACCGTAATGACCAGGATTCGCGAGTCGGGCAGCTTAAGGAACTCTACGTGGTGCAGGATGTCTCTGGTGATCGACGGCGAAACCACTATGCCCACGTTGTTCGACAGCTGCGACAGCAGCTGACTGGTGCGTTCCATCAGCAGGTCAGGACTCGCTAGTGAATCTTCGTCGAGAAGCCGCTCCTCGATTCGCGCTGCATCAGCCCGCGAGAGCCTTGCAGTCGCAACCGAGTGGTCAACGTAGTATCTATAGCCCTTGTCCGTCGGCAAACGACCGGCAGATGTGTGTGGGTGAGACAAGAAGCCTTCTTCCTCCAACTCGGCGCAGATGTTTCGGATCGTAGCGGACGACAAGCGTTCGCTTGACTGCTGGGCGAGCGCAAAGGAACCTACCGGCTGACCCGTCGCTACGTGAGCGCGCACGATGGCAGCAAGTATCTCCCTTTTGCGGTCGTCGAACCTGTAACCGCCCTTCTTATTCATAGAGCTCTTTATTCTTTAGCAGGGGGGCAAGCCCGAATGGAAGTCGAGGCTAAAGTAGCATCACCGCCCAACCCTGTCAATAATATTGCCCTGTAAGGGTTGAGCGCGCAAGCGTCGAGTGTGAAGCAAGCCTGCACCGCTATCTTGCAGAACTTATTTGTGTTGCAACCGGGTGGTAGACGGAAAGGCAGGCCCTAAGGCAAATCATCATCGCCGCTACTGTTGCGATTCCTTTTCCCGCGCTTACGACCGCCTTGACCGCCTCCAAGTTGCGAGAACTGATCTGTTCCGTAGCTGCCCAGTCCCGCAAGCGTGAAGGTAAACGAAAAGGCGCTTTCGTTCCGGAGCCCAGCCTTGAACGTGTTGTAGTTAAACTGTACTCCGCAACAATCCCAGCCCCAGCCGAGGTAACTTCGCGAGTTCCTCAGACGGCCTTTGGATATGTCTCCTTCGCTGATGAACCGATCCGTGAAGTCGTAGCCAATACGCGTGCCTCCGTAAAATCCGTGAAGCTCGTCGCCGTATTGCACAGTAGTCGAGATTTGGTCGCCAGGAAACGTTCCAGGTTCGAAGCTGTTTGGCTGAATCTGAATCTCGCGCGAAAGATTATAGCTACCGGCAGCCGACACCTTCCCTTTTCGCACACCAGCGCTGACGGTAAGATCGCGCACTCCGTCGCCGGCGCTGACATCCATCCTCAAATCCGCATACACCACCGACAACGGGCGATATCGAATGGCTACGTTGACCGGTGAAAAGCTCCGCACTCGGCCCCCAAAAGTGTAGCCGGAAAGCGTGTCGATCGGATAGAACTGGTTGCGCTGTCCTTCAATCAGCGCACCGCCGAAATTGCGGTCGAAGAAGTACTTTTGAGCTATCTTCACCGTCAGGAATTCATAAGCTTGAGCCGGTGAATCCTCGTTGCCCGCGTCGTCGACGTCAGCCTGCTTTGCGGACCTTGATTTGCCTGTTTGGTTGTCCCGATCTCCAAAGCCGGGCCGATTCAGTTCCGCCGGCGTGCCAGTCTCGAGCTTCGGCTTCTTCTCCTGCGCGGGCGTGGAATCAGTCTTCGCCTCATCCTTGGTGGCGGAGGGTGGTGCCGCGCTTTGAGCCTTCGCCGGCGCGTCTCGTTGCGGCTCCGCCTGTACGGCTTGTTGTTCCTGATCTGGCTTGTCTGAAGCTGCGGCGGTCTGCTCGACGGTGGCCTTTTCTTTCTTTCCGGTCTTCGAGTCTTTGGTCTTCTTGCTGCCGTCATCCTCCCGTTTGGGTGTAACGGGGTTCATCTGGCTTGGCTGACCTCGAAATTTCTTCCCTCGCTTGCGGGTGAACTCAGACGCGTACTTTGTGTTGTAAAACCGATTGACCAGCGCGTACTCGATTTCATTAGTGTTGGCAACCGCGTCACGTTCGTCGAACCGAATGATCTCGTTGAATTCTTCGCCGATACCCTTGATCAATCGGTAAGTAAAGTAAGGCTCGATCAGGTGCTTGAAGCGAGTGCTGCCGTCATCATTAGTAAAGGTTTTTTCAAGCGAGGGTGGCCTCACATCTACCGCTAGCTCGGCGTAGTGACGGGAAATGCTTCGCGGAGCGATCGGGTCGAGAACGCTGGGATTATATACTGTCACCTGTGGGTTGAATTGAGGACTTGTCGGGTCAAGCCTGGGATCAGTCGGATTCACTGTGAACGTATCGGGGTTGAACTGCGGAACTGACGGATTGATGCTAGCGGTATAAAACGTCTCCCGAAACGAAAGGCTCGGAGTGACGGCAATCCCCGCAACGGTCGCCAGCGGCACGGTTATCGTCGGTTGAAAATCAAACCGCTGGACCGCGCCCCCGGTGTCCAGTGTGACCGTGCCTTCAACCGTTTCCTTGCGCTTGAGAGCGCCAACGCTCGATTCGAGCGAAAAGTAGATGGGCAGTTTATCGATAATCCGCCTCGGGAAGACATTGGCATCGATCTCAGGAAGCTGACGAACCCTGATGTCGACGCTGTCTCCGCCCCCGGGCACGGCCGCCGGATCGCTCGCGGCGTTGAACACGGTTGTGGTCTCGTTCGACATGAGAAAGTTGAAGCTGAAGTTTCCGGTGTTGTTGTTAGCGTAAACAGTAGACTGGCGGCGCGGGTCGATCACTTGACTTATGTCGTCCGAGAAGACCTGCCGAAAATCCAGGCTGCTCACGAGCGAGACACTCCCGACTGCGAGCCAACCGTGCGGCAGATACTGTACGGCGTCTCCGACAAACGCGGTGCCCCCCTGGTCCGGACCCGGTTGTCCCCACAATCGGTCCTTCACTGTGAACACCCCGAGGCGTAGATAGGACTTTTCATCCGTCCGAGCGCGAAACTCCGCTCCCATGCCCAAGCCTCGCTGGGTGTAGATGTCACCGCGAAAGGTTATGTCCGCTGAATCACCGAGTGTCTGGTAGTAAGCCAGTTTCAGCGTGCGGCCTTTTTGATTCGAGGTTCCGGTGGTGGGAAGAAGGATTCCAGATTTTCGCTCCTTCTTGGTAGCCGGTATCCAGGTATAAGGCAGCACGAACACCGGCAGTGTCTTCACATGAAAAACGGAGTTGTGAAGCGTGACCCGGTCGCCCATCTTCAACTCAGCGCGCTTGGCATTGAAGCGCCACTTGGGAATGACGTCTTCGCAAGCGGTCACCTCCGCGTTGTACAGCTCGTAGGTCAGGGGTCCGGTCTTTTCGACGCGCTCGGCCACAAAAAATATGTACTCGCCGGTCTCAGTGCGATCAGTAAAGCCGGTGGACTCCCAAAAAGTACCCTTGCGTGACGTCCAGTTGATCTCAGCCCGGCGCGCGGTAACTCGCTGGTCAGGGCCTTGATCGAAAATCACGTTTCCTTCGGCGACCATGTCCGCGGTTGCGTCGTTGTAAGTCACATGGTCCGCCTGCAGCCTCATATCGTCGAGCGTCGCAATTACGTAGCCGTCGCAGACCAACAGATCGCCGTTCTTCTGCTGACGGTCGCCGACTATTTCAACCGTTTCGCCCGTAAACTTCGAGCCACCGTCCTTGGGCTGTGCCGGTTGATCAGGCTTACCATCCTTCGACGCTTCGGCTCTGCGCGCTCGACGTGCTTTTCTCTTTTCTGCCTTGTCGTCAGTCTGCGTTTGCTGGGGATCTTGCGCGATGCTGGTGAGAGAAACTCTTGCTAGGGCGAAGGTAGATTCGGAGCAAAGGGCGATCAGGAAAAAAAGACTGAACCCCGTTGAGAGTGGCTTAATAAAGCGGACCATTAAGGAAAGAAACCTCCGACTACCATCCTCACGAGGAGACTCGATACTAGCACGCAACTTTCGCGAGCGGCAAACTCGGCAGCCGAGTGCTCTCACAACCAAGTGCTGTGTTATGGCGGGGTATCATAGTGTAGAATGCCGTTGAGGCCGAAATCCTGAGCTTGGAGAAAGCGATGGTGAGAACGCCAAACGAAGTCTCGCGAGAAGGCAATAGGCGGAAATCCGCGCGGCCATCTCGCAAGGCTGTCTACGTCATTCCGAGTCTGCTGACCACCGCCAACATCTTCTGCGGCTTTTATTCGGTGATGGAGTCCCTGGCTGGATCGCGAGCGCTTGCCAACGCCTTTGATCCTCACGGAAGCCTCGAGCCGATTATTGACTCGGCTCTGCCGATGGCAATCGAACACTTCGATCGCGCGGCTATCACCAT
Organism: Blastocatellia bacterium; assembly: GCA_035558335.1. GTDB lineage: Bacteria > Acidobacteriota > Blastocatellia > UBA7656 > UBA7656 > Onstottus_B. Next base: position 19,814 of record DATMCM010000454.1, read on the forward strand.
CGGGTTCGCGGCGCTCTTTGATTTGCTGGACGGACGCGTGGCTCGAATGACGAACACTACTTCGGAGTTCGGACTCGAGCTTGATTCGATAGCCGACGTTGTCTCCTTCGGAATCGCGCCGGCTGTCCTGGCGTTCGCATGGGGCTATGGTCAGCTTCCAGATTTGCACAATTTCGGATGGGCTGCGTCGTTTTTGTTTCTAATTTGCGGCGCCCTCCGTCTTGCGCGGTTCAACGTGCAAGCACGTCGCCCTTCGCCGTTGCCACTCAAGAATCCGAAGGCCGACAAAAAGGCATTTGTTGGAATGCCCATCCCGATCGCTGCTGCGATGGTCGCCTCGATTGTCCACTTTTGGCCCCGGCCGTTGAGATTCACCGATGACGTTCACATCTGGTCTCTGACGATCGGCTCGCAGACGTTCTCAACCGCGCTAGTCGTGCTCGTAGCCTGCCTGGCGCTTTTGATGATCTCCACCCTTCGCTATTCGAGCTTCAAGAACGTCGGCGTAGGCAATCTGAACCCGCGAATCATTGTGTTGGGCCTTGCGCTGCTCGGCGTCACCATCTGGTTCTACTCGCGTTATGCGCTGTTGATCATTGCGACGGTCTATGCGTCGCACGGCGTGGTAGGCAAGCTGTGGTCGCTGCTGAAACCGAGACACGCCGAGCGGTCCGAACTCGAACTGGAAAGGAAGCCGCCCTCGGAGGTCAGAAGCTAGAACGGGATCGGTCACCCCAACGAATCATGAAAGACAAGAATTCCGAGTCCTTTTATTGCTGACATGCGGCTGCCCGGCTTGGAGCTCCAACTCAGGACAAACCTCGCATTACCGCGTAACAGAGCAAGTGGGCTTAATTAGCGTGACCTCTCCCGTTATTTTACAATTCTGGCGGCGGCGTCTTCGATGATTAGCTTACCCGTGATTTGGATTGGCTTCGGTTCCGGTTTTTCTACCGCTGAACCAGACGTCTGGATGAACCCCGAGAGCCGCTCGGCGCCGCCCATCAACAGCAAACCGGTGACGATCGTATCGACGACCGGGTGGGGATCCTGCAATCCCATCGCTCGGAGGATTCTGACGTTCCCGAAATACGCTAGCACCACAACTCCGAGTATGCCGGCCAAAACAAAATAAACCAGCTTATAGATCTTGTGGGCACGCGCGTTGGCCGTACCTGGTTCAAGCGAACCCGGATCGGCAACGAAGCCTGCAAACGAAGCTAAAAACAGTATCGCCGTCACAATCCTATCGATCGCAAACGAAGCAATCAGGACCAGCGCGAGCGCCGTCACTCCATCGATCTTCATAGTTTGTTGACTCCTTGTTTTTTTGGAACAGTTGTAGAGGGGGTTGTCTTGCGACCTTTTGGCCAGGCATTCGGGCCTGAGGCTGCCGGTGGACACCCTCCGCTGACCTTGCCGGTTGCTTTGCATGTCCTTCGCAATCTCTCCTCCGCCGCCAGGCATTGTGCCTGCCGATCTTGAGTCGACGTGCCAATGCGCGCGGTGGAGAACAGGGCCTGGGTACTCCCAGGAGTGGCAAAGGCTCGCGCCATCGGTTCGGCAAGTGTCAGCGATGCTCGCACGTTCTTGCAGTCGCAATTTATCTTGCTGCATTGGGCTGAAGGGTCCGGCTGAGTATTGCCGCCGGGTTGCGACAACCGATTGACTACGACCACATTCGACACAGCGTCGTCCTGTGAAGCCTGGATGCGATTGTCGCCGAGTTGCAGCT
>DATMCM010000455.1:0-5048 GCA_035558335.1 Blastocatellia bacterium
CGGGGATCGCTTATAAGCGCGCACCCGACCCCGCGACCACGGCAGCCACAAGAACTTCCCGACGCGCTCCATCTGATCGCGGCCGCCCGCGGTCACTGTGTTGTGATAGCGCGTGTGCGAGAAAGGGTCGTCCCACGGCGCAGGCGCGCTGTAACTGAACGTCCCGGCGTCGACAGCAATGTTCTCTCCTCGCCACCACAGATCAACGTGGAGCTGATCAGCCTGGGCAGGACGATGGCGAAAGGAACCACACCTTGTGAACGCGAAGCCCTCTTCAGCGCGAAGTATGTAACACCCGCCCTGCTCGGCTGTGAAGTCTACTCTTTCCATTTGCGCGACCGGAGCCAGCAAAGTTTCCGGCCCGAACAGCCACAACAGATCTTCATCCCAGTGACCCGACGCATAACACCGTGTACTCGTCGCTAGATACCGCGTCGACTGAATCACCGGCCGAAAGTCTTGATAGTCACTATTGCTTAAAGGCAAAACCAGCGCGCCGTCATTCTGCCCGTAGTAAGGCACTCGCCCGCTGGCTTCGTCCTGAATCTGGTACAGAAACTCACCGGACTTACCGACGCGCGCTTTCAGCTCCGACGTAAAAGGCTGATTCAATATCTCCCCCAGCCGCAACACCCACAAGTAATCGTGCAGCATTAGCCGGTGATAGTTTACCGAGTGCTGCGAGAAAGCTCCATCATCGTAGATTAACTCTCTCCCGAGATCCTCAAGCACTCGCCGGCCGGCTTTTCCCCACTGTTCGGCTGATCGAAGCTCGGGAAAAAGCGCGCCGATCGTCCACAGCCCAAGCCCTTCGCTGATGCCGTGATTACTGTGCTGGCTGAGCGCATAGTCAAGGTTCGCCTCGATGCGAGCGCCCGACACCGCAATCATCTGTGCAAGCGACGTGACCCGAGTAGCCGTCGTAACTTGCGCATCCAAAAACCCATAAAGCCCGAAGCACCAGGCCATCACCCGAAAGCTGATCTCCTGACCGCACTTCCAATTCACTCCGAGCTGCGGTGGGTTGTGGTCGCGCCAGTGTTCGACGAGTTGCCAGAACATCTCCGGGTAGCGCTCGTCACCGGTACGCCAGTAACTCCGTACTAACATATAAGTGAAACCGAATCGCGACGGCTCCCAAATGATCTTTATGTCACCGTTGTCAAAGTCCCCGATCTCGCTCCAGTGAATATCGCTGGGCGCCCGCTGGCCCGTGAACGGATTTGCATGCCAGTCAGGCGGAAAGGTCGCTTGCACCGGCGTGTGCTCAAAGTAACGCAGCCGTCCTTCTGAAAGCTCATCGGCAAGAATCAACGGCGTTGTGTTCGTATCCCACGCCGCGAAGTGGGGTTGATACTCGAGCCGACCAGAAGGCGGGAAGAAGAAGGCCGGACCTTGCGTCCGTCGATAGTCAAGGTAGGCTCGCGGCTCGGAGAGTCCAGCATCGCGCAAGAAGGCGCCGAATGGCTTCGCATCCCAATCCGTGGCTGGCATCTTGCGGCGCAACGCACCGGTTCGCATTCGAGCCGCATAGCTGACCCGATAAGCCAACCACTCAGGGCCCAGATGCCGCCACAGTTGATGAAGGTGTTGCACTCGATCTATCACGATTCGAGCTCGAGAATTCGCGCCAGGCGGCAAAGGCAACCTTCTAGCCGTCCATTAAGATTTTCTTGCTTCAATGTGTAGCGAGTCGTCCGGCCGATTATCGAGTGTTTCACAATCCGGAACACGCCCTTTCCTGTACTCACAAACGATCACATCCGAGAAGCCAATTGTGCTGAGCATTCCGCTCAACGAAGCCGCATCATACATCCAGAGATGCGGGTCGCGAAGACCCGACCTATTCAATTGCAACCAGTTTAAGAACTCGTTTGCTGCGTCCGCGTCGCCCCCGTTTGCCTCAAGCGCGGCAATATACTGGCGTGCGCCGAGCGCCAGATCGGGAATAACGACGCGAACAATCCCGCCGGGTTTCAGTATTCGGAATACTTCGCTCATCAGCCGATGCGAGTCCTTCAATTCGAGGTGCTCCAGGAAATGGGACGTGTATACGTAGTCAACCGACGAGTCCTTGTACGGAAGCGTCTTCGTCAGGTCGTGGGTCTTTATGGAATCAGACCAAGCGACGGAGTAAAGTCGATCGGAGAGAATGCCAAGCTTCCACAGCGTCCACCTAATCCAGGGGGACCTCGCCAATCGCGCATTTGGAGAATTGTCGATGTTGATCCAACCTGGAGCGATAGAGAGACCACAGCCAAGATTGAGTGCTACGGTTCCATTGGGAAGTGGCATCAGCTCTCTCAATCGCTTATGGCACTGATTCCGATAGGCGGTTTCTCTGCCTCGATCAACTGACTTAGTCCAAACCTGTCTCCGAGCAAACGCACCAGCCAGCGCGGATAGATTCGCCAGATCATTCTAAAGACAGGAGAGTCATACTTCTCACCGGGTTTTATCGTGAGCAAATCGCCCGGCCCAAGCTTGACCGAAGCCCTGATTTTTTCGAAGCCAGCTCCCACAATCAGATCCCTCGCTTCTCTCAAAGTGTAGGCTTTTGTTCCGGGGCTCTCCATATCGGTGAAGATGGCTTCTTTCATCGTCATGGTGAACTTGCCGCGCGCCAGTCCGCATCGAAGGTAAAGCATAAACCCGCTCCACGATGGAACGTGGTAAATCATTGCTTTGACAACGCCGCCCGGCTTTAATACGCGGAACACTTCTCGAAACGCGCGCTTAGTGTCCGGCGTGTGATGCAGGACGCCCCAGGAGTACACCAGGTCGAAGCTGTCGTCCTCGAAGGGAAGGTTCTCCGCGTCGGCTGTCTGAAGAACATATCGTTCGCGCGGAACTGAATTCAGCTCCAGCCGTTCTCTTGTCAATGCAATGGCCTTCTCGGTCAGATCAACGCCTGTCGAGTGGCGCGCGTGACGACACCAGTTCTGAAAGTCCGCTCCCGCGCCGACGCCGATCTCCAGGATCGCTTTGTCCCTCGCGCCCGGAAAGTCTGCGAAGCCGGGGATGAACGGTTCCAGTCTGTAACGTGCTGCCGAGATTTCATCAAAGTACCGCCTGCGGTCCGTCTCGTTTCCGTACCGAGTCCCACAGGCCTCACGCTCCCAGTGGGCTTTGACTCTTCCTTTGAGGGTTGCCGGCTCTGCTATCAATGTTTTTCTCACCCGGAGCAAATGGGCCGTCTTCTAATCAATAAAGGTTTGCATCCATAACTCGAGAGTCAAGAACTGCCAGACTTGCGCGGACCAGTCCTGCCGTCCGCTTCGCTGCTCGTTAACCAGCAAACGCACGGCGGCGGGGTCGAATAGCCCGCGTCGCTTGAGATTGCTCTCGCTTAACAGATCATCGACCATCGCCTTGAGATCATTTGCGAGCCAGTAATCGACGGGCGCTCCGAATCCAGCTTTCTTCTGCTCCAACACCTCCGCCGGAAGCAGCGGGCGCATCGCCTCTCGCAAGATGTGCTTGGTCGTCCTTCCCCGAAGCTTCAAGCTCGGGGGCACGGTCGATGCAACCCACTCCGCCAACTCCCAATCCAAAAACGGTACGCGCACTTCTACCGACGAAGCCATGCTCATCTTGTCGTTGTAAGTGAGGTTCAGGCTGACCATGAACGCCTTCGTGTCTAGGTAAAGCATCTGGTTCAGGAAGTCAGCGCCGCTGACTTGCTCGAAGTAATCCATGTGACGCGACCACGAGCCATTGCCATTGATGCTCTCGCGAACTCCAGGCGCGTAAAGCAACTCTTTCTGGTCATCTGTCAGGTAGGTACCGTTCATCAAGAAGTACTCTCTCGGAGCTAGCGAGCCCGACCGCACCATCTTCTTGGCAAGCCTCATGTGACCCTTGATAGACGTACCTCGCATCGACGGAAGCGCTATCACGAGCGGCTCGATCATCTTCTCGCGCAGCGCGCCCGGAATCCGCTGGTACGTTTTCGCGAGGTCATACGCCACGTGCTTGCGATAACCCGCGAACATTTCATCGCCGCCAACTCCCGATAGCAGCACCGTGACCGTCTTGCGGGCTTCTCGATTAACCAGGTAAGCGGCGATGATTGCGGGGTCAGCGACCGGCTCATCCATATGCCAGACGAGCCGGGGTAACAGGTCAACAACATCCGGCTCTACAACGATCTCAGTGTGATCACAGCCGAAGTAATTCGCTGTACGCCGCGCGACATCGGTGTCGTCGAAAGTTACTTCCCCCTTGCGGTAGTTTTCTGGGAAAGCAATTGTGTAGGTTCGCAGCGGCGCGGAGACCTCAGACATCGCCGCGACGATGCTGCTGGAATCAAGACCCGCGCTGAGAAAGCTCCCCACTGGAACATCGCTCATTAGTTGTGCTTTGACCGAGGCAGTGAAGCGCTCGCGAAGCTCTGTCGCGAGCTCAGCCTCCTTCGCCTTAAAGTCGTAATCAGCATCAGGAAACTTCAAGTCCCAGTATTGCTCTATCGTCAGGCCCCCATTGCGATAGAATGCGAAGTGACCGGCCGGGAGCTTCACGATCTGATCAAACATCGTGAGCGGATCAGGCACCCATAAAAAAGTCAGATACTGATTCAGCGCCCTGAGATTCATCCTTCGAGGCATCTCCGGAATTTCCAGGAGTGCCTTTATCTCGGACGCGAAGGCGAAGCGCCCGCCTTGATGACAGTAATACAAAGGCTTGATTCCAAAATGATCGCGCGCCAGGAAGAGCTCCTTGCGCGCTTCATCCCAAATAGCGAAAGCGAACATCCCGTGTAATCGGCTAACGCCCGCTGCGCCATACTCTTGATACAGGTAGAGTACTGTCTCGGTGTCGCTGCCCGAACGAAATCTGTACCCTTTTGATTCAAGCTCGCGGCGTAACTCAGGATGGTTGTAGACCTCACCGTTGTAGTTTATCGTCAGTCGGCCATCCGACGTAGACATCGGCATGTGACCCGCGAGCGAGACGTCTAGAATCGCAAGCCTGCGCGAACCGAGACCGACGAAGCCGCCATCGGGCAAACGGGCATGCCAAACTCCCTCATCGTCGGGGCCGCGATG
>DATMCM010000456.1:0-13369 GCA_035558335.1 Blastocatellia bacterium
CCAAAACACGCCGCCTCCTCCTCGAAGCACGCAACCTCCTGCTCCGACGCCGCTCGCGCCCAATCTGCCTTCGATCAAACCAGACTTGAAGCCGGCTCCCGGAGCCGACTCCAAAGCTGCCGGCAATACGAATGCCAGCCAACCCCCAACTGCTTCGAGGGCCTCCGGGCCAAGGCTGATTCTGCCGCTTGGTAATATCGACTTCGGCAACGTTAACCAGGGCAAGTCGCTCACTCGCAATCTCGTTGTCAAGAACGCCGGAAAGGCTGACTTGAACATCGAGTCGGTCGTTCCAAGCTGAGGGTGCACAGCGGTGGACTTCCCGAAAGTCCTTCGGCCTGGTAAGGCCGGTGTCATCAAGGTGAAAGTCGAGACAGGCAATGTGGCGGGCCCGAAAGCCAAGGCAATAACAATCAAGTCCAATGATCCGGAGCTGCCAAACCGCATTGTGAACATCAAGCTAACGGTCAAAGGGTGACAGGCGCCAACCCAATGCTCAAATCCGAAATCGAATATCAGGACATGCTTTCCGAATTGGGCCGCCGGATTCGACCAAACGCGATCCGAAAGCTTACTTCGTTGCTGGGCAACAAGGAAGTAATCTCACTGGCGGCAGGAGCGCCCAGCGACGAGACTTTTCCGATCGAGGAACTGGCCGAGATCGCGTCACGGGTGATACGCACCCGCGGACCGGTGGCGCTGCAATATGGACCTACCAAGGGCCAGCCTGCATTGGTGGATGCGGTTGTGGAGATCCTTCGAGCTCGCGGGCTAAAGAGCGCCTCGCCGGCCGAAGTGATAATGACTAGCGGATCTCAGCAGGGGCTTGATCTGATCTCGCGCGTCATCATCGACCCGGGTGAGGTAGCGCTGGTCGAGTTGCCAAGTTACATCGGCGGAATCATTGCACTCCATAACGCTCAGGCAGAAATGATTGGCGTGCGGCAAGACGACGGCGGTATCGTCATCGGCGACTTGCTCGAAAAGCTCGATAGAGCCTCTCGGGAAGGCCGCCGGGTAAAATGCATCTACACGATTCCGAACTTCCAAAACCCCTCCGGCGTTACGCTTGCGACCCAGCGCCGGCATCAGCTTATCGAAATCGCGGACCAGCACGACTTGTTGATCATTGAGGACGACGCTTACTTCGATCTGTATTTCGATCCTGAGGGAGCGCGGTTCGTTCCATTGGCGGCGCTCCGGCCCGAACGAGTTGTTTACCTGGGCACGTTCTCAAAGGTGCTTGCTCCAGGGATTCGAACGGCATACCTGCGCGCTCCAGAAGCGATAGCGAGGAAGATTGAGCTTGCTAAAGAAGGCGCCGATCTATCCTCGAGCGTACTGGATCAAACGATAGTCGCGGAAGCCATTCGCTCTGGCTTGATTAGCAGACGGCTGCCCGAGCTTCGGGATTTCTACGAGGTTCGGTGCCGCGCGATGCTCGAAGCTCTGGAACGCCACGCGCCCGCAGGCTCCCGCTGGACGAAACCTCTCGGCGGCTTCTTCATCTTGTTGGAGCTTGCCGGCGATGTCGACGCCGCTGAAGTCCTTCCACGGGCCATCGCAAGCGGAGTGGCTTACGTACCGGGTCAGCCCTTCTTCGTGGACGACACCGGGGCAAACACGATAAGACTGGCTTATTCGAAAGAGTCACCGGAAGCAATCGCCGAGGGTGTCAAACGAATGTGCCTCGCGATCGCGCAGTGACGCGTGCCGGGAGCTGGCTATGACAGTGGTTGTCATCCGCTGTCTCGACAGGTTGCGAGATTAGATAGGCCCTTCCCTATGTCTCGGTCAATCTAGCTCATCTTGCAGAATCGCTTCTTTCATTCTGGCTGAATCAATCAATTGATCTAACCCACCGCCCTCGGTTGCGGCTCCTGTTCATCCGGGTGGTCGCCGGTGGAGTTGGGAGAAGACGTGTGGTATGCGAGTTGATACATACACGGCAGCTCCCTCGAAACGGCGATGGCTCTTATACGAGATTATCTTGTAGTTGTCTGTCGTCGCCCCAACCTCACATCGAACTAACGCCCCCTAGTTTCGATCCCCCCTTGGCCGCAGTGCCGACGAGTCCGTTGAGCGTCCGCACCATTGCAAGTTGGCACTGCGGCGTATCTTCCATAATTCAAACCGGATTACTTCTTGATCGCGTTGGTTTGCGGCTCGACAGGTTTGGTCGCCGTAGCGACAACCAGTCCCTGATTGGTCGGGAGCACAAGGGTGTCGCGCGAGAAGATCGGTGCAGCCACAATCTCGAAGTCCGGATCGAGTTGATAGATGTTCACCCGACGGCCATCAGAATTCAGGAAGACTGCGATGTAGTCGCTGTGCAGGGGAGCTACGAGATTGGCATCGCCTTCGACAATCGGCGCTGCGGTGATGCGGTTCTCGAGGCGGCGTTTCCAAACTCGGTCGCCAGTGGCGCGCGAAAGCGCGTAGACAAAGTTGTCGTAAGATCCCACGAGCAAACGCTCGCCAACAATAACCGGCGACGCTTCGATGGCCGCGCCGGTGCGCGAGCGCCATCGGAGCTTACCGGTCGAGATATCAAGCGAATAGACATAGCCGTCTCCCGATCCGAAGTACAGCACCCGGTCGTCGGCGACGGGATGGCCGATAATCCTTCCCTTGGTTTGATATTGCCAGATGAGCTGTCCGCGATCGGGGTCGACGGCTCGCAGAACGCCGTCGTCGCTTCCGAAATAAATTACTTCCCGGCTTACCAGCGCCCGGCCGCGAACGACGTCTTGAGACTCAACTTTCCAAATGATCGCCCCGTCCTTCGAATCCAGTGCGTAGAAGAAACCGTCGGCGCTTCCGGCATAGATCCGTCCAGGGCCCAGCTCGAGCGCCGACGAGAACGCCCGAGGGAAATCGCGCACCCAAACTGTGAGCCCGGTGGCCTTGTCCACTGCGCGCAACGAGCCACCAGCTTCCACGCCGTCTTCGCCCCTGTTTTGAGTCGTGATGTAAATCGAGTTTTCACCGGCCGCGACCGATGCGGTGACAAGTCCTCCGGGCTCAGTTGACCACAATAGCAAACCGGTCTGGCGATCGAGACAAGACACGCGACCACCGGTGAGGGGCAAGTAAATCCTCCCCTCATCGAGCGTCGGCGCAAGTGGGGTCGCTCCGCCGGTCAGATGCTGCCAGGTTCGTTTGAATGGAAGCGCCAACTTCGACGTCGACGTCGCTCCTGCTTCTGCAAGGGAGTCTTGCGGGCTCGGCTGTCCCGGAACCGGTTTGGATTGATCCCGGGTCGCTGGCCTTGGTCCAGGCTTCGTCTGCGCGGACGTCTGCTGTGTCTGTCCGAGTGCGAGGGGCTGAGCTACAAACACAACCAAAAGCAGCCGGATAACTAATGAATCTGGCATTGACTCAAGATTCTATCGGAGCGAAAAGAGTGCAGTCAAAGATGTGTCAGCCACGCGAAAAGGAAGAATCAGGGTTTCAAGGTTCAAGACGCAACCCGGTCAGGCGCCGCGGTCAAGTGGTCTCGCGTGTGAGAAGGTAGAACCATCGAGGGCTGGCTGAGTCACCGGTGCGCAGAAAGTCTATGACCTCGAAGCCGGCGTCAATTGCGGTTAGAAAGGCCTGGCGAGTCGCTTCACGCCAGGCTACTCCGGCTTGAGGATCGCGCTGCTTGAGTAGATTGATGTTGTGCGGGATCTCGATCGTGCACGAAGCGGACGACGGACTTCTGAAGTCTTCTCGCTGGGGGCGGTCGCCTTCTCTAAGCACCAGGGCAAGTTTGAGCAGTTCAGAACTGTTGAAATCGCGATTAACTTTTCTAACCGCCGAGGAGCTCTCATCGCGAGATGCGAGTTGCCTGACTCGTTCGGTATTAAGCAGCCATCTAACCCACAGCCGGTCAGTACCGAAGCCTTGATGCAGCGGGCTCGACGTGGCTGCTCCGTAGAAGTTGACTATGTACCGTTGAGAGATAACTCCAAGCTTCGCAAAGTTCAAATGCGCGTTGAGGCTCTGAAGCGGATCGTAGGTCCATGATATTTCGTCGAGACCTTTTTCTAATACGCGTTCGCGCTGCGCGAGCTTGAGATAAAAGCCCGCCTGAAAGTTGCGGTACGCAGGTCTCACTCCCAGCATATGCGAGTGGATCGACGCGCGGCCTTGTTCATACGCCGCGAAGCCGTAGGCAAATCCGATCATCACGCTTCCCTCAAACGCGCCCAGTACGACGCCGCCGGCGTGTCGTGTCGCCATCAACGTGGCCGCGGGAACCGTGTCGAGATCATTGAAGCCCCAGGCTTCCTTTTGCACGTCTTCGATGGCGTGAAACTCCGCGTCGCCTTCAACGTCGCGAATGCAGAAGCTCCTCCCGTCGATGTTCCACTCAAACATGCGATGACCCTTCTCAGCGGTTAAAACTGACCCGGTCAGTCTAGCCGTCGTCCCGAGGCTTGCCAAGCGCGGCGAGCGAACGCGTCCTGAGGGTTGGGCCGGTCATCGTCGCGAAATATGTGTGCAAGCCAAAGCGCCTATACCATTCTCCTTTCGACAGTGCCCATTGTCACGAATCAAGCAGAATGGTAGGACCGGGAGGGAACTATGAGGAAGAGTTTACCCGTTCTACTTGCAATGCTCCTAACCCTTGCATTCTCAGCAGCGGCCAACGCGCACAATCCGCCAATCGGACAGGTTCTAACCGGAACCATCACTGGCACCGTGACTGATCCGCAGGGCGCAGTGATTGCGGGCGCGGACGTCCATGCCACTCACAACCAAACCGGCGAAGCGTTTACCGACAAGAGCAAAGACGATGGATCGTTCGCCTTGTCCGGTCTGCCATTCGGCGATTACAGCGTTCTGATTGCGTGTCCGGGTTTTGCAGATTTTCGCATGCAAGTCACGCTAAGCACCTATCGTGTAGCGTCGCCACACAACAGCACGTTTCAGCTTGCGATTGGTGAATTGCGAGTTGATGCGCAGATGACACTGGATGGGAGTACAGGCCTTGTCTGCATTGTCTGCAACTACACATATTTCTCTCTTCCGTTCGCTGACCTGCCGCTAAGAGACCGTGATCCGCAACGGTTATTGATGATTCAGCCTGGAGTCACGGAGCACGAGGCGAGCTTCTCGATTGCCGGTCGCCGGCTCGAGAACAAGACTGCGTTGCTTGATGGCTTCGACGATCGCGACTCGGCAAACGGGCAATTCATTGCTTCACTTCCGATCGATTTCCTTGAGTTCAACACCGAGTTCACGAATGCCGATACGAGCATCAGTTCCAGCTACGGCCAGAACAGCGCTCCGCTGCTCGCCGCTTTCGGCAAGTCGGGCACGAATCAATATCACGGGCAGGGCTTTTGGTATCTCGAGCGCACAGGTTTCAGCGCGAACAACTTTTTCACGAACCGCGGCGGGCTTGCGAGTGACCAATCTATGTTCGATCTAGCGGGCTTCACTCTGGGTGGGAATCTATCGCTGCCTCGCGTCGTAAATGGAAAGGATCACGCCTTCTTTTTTGTTTCATACGAGCATACCCGTGACCGCGAAACCACTGGCCGGCAGATCGTCGCGCCTCTGGCATCTTTCGTGGATCGTACGGCTGCGATTCAGGGTCCGCTTTTTCAAAGCCTGCTCTCCAGGGATCGTATTCCCCTCTCCGCAGGGAGATCAGGAGGTTTGCAGGACGTGGACGGAGATGGACTGAGTGATGTTGGCGACACGTCTGTCCGCAGCTCATTTTCGCTCACGCGCAATCTTACAGTCGCTCGCATCGATCTAATGCTGACGAAGCAGCTTCACCTGAACTTTCGTTACTACGGGGATCAGTCTCGCCGGCTGGATGACTTTAGCGAACTTGCGTTTACGCCTGCGTCACCGCTCGATGCGTCACACAAGGGTCAGCTTGGAGGCTTGCAGCTTACGGCGTTGATCAATCCCGCAACAATCAACGACTTTCGCATCGGCTACCGCAGGGGACTAGCGTTGCTTTCGGGCGCAGGCTCGGATGCGCCTCAAGTTGTCGCGCTGAATAGTCCTCTCAATGTCGCATCCGGTCCGCCAGAGCTTCCGGAGGATCGAGAGAGTCGTGCGTGGATTTTGGCCGACACCCTTTCGCGAGTGGCCGGCGCACACTCGGTGAGTCTTGGCGCGCAGGTGATTCGGCGGGACGAACGACTTGCGAGTCAGGGATTGGCGCAAGGCCGAATCTACTATGCCGATATGCTCGCGATGGCGACTGATGGGATGCGCTCGGCTGGCGATCCGAACCGGTCAATCGTGCGCGCGGAGCTGGTGCAATCATTCGAGCCCGAGAGCTATCGGTTCAGCGATTTCTACGCGTTTGCGCACGATGACTGGCGCGCGGGTCCGCGATTCGTGCTGAATTTCGGCGCGGCCTATAACATCTATTCGGGCGCAATCTACGGCCGGAGCACTGACAAGAACAACATCGCGCCGTTTGCAAGCTTTGCCTTCGCCCCGACGCATTCAGAAAACATTATCCTACGAGGTGGAGCGGCGATGTTCTATGTACCACCCACGTTGCTGCCTTACGGTGAGATCAAAGCGACGCCACTCTATCCAATTGCTTCTGGCTTTGCGCAAGCGTTTGAGATTGCCGGTTCACCGCTTCCGCGCGCCTGGACCGGCCAGGCCGGCGCAGTCGAAATTGAGCAGGAGTTCTCGCGTAACCTCCGAACTGCTTACACCGAGTCTGCGTTTTTTGCCATCCAGTATTCAATCCGCGACCGATTGATAGTTGAGGCGGGATATCACTCGACGTTCGGGCACAGGCTCACCCGCGCATATCAGAAGGGCCGTGCCCTCCTCGATGGAACCCAACGCACAAGCGAGACCGTCAATGGCGGAAGCGCCACTGAACTGCCGATATTGATTGCATCGGACGGCAACTCGAGCTATCACTCGATGCAGGTCAGCGTGACGAGCCGCGAAAGACGAAGGCTGATCTTTCAAGCGCACTACACTTATTCCAAGTCCATTGACACCGCAAGCGTCGACAGACCGAGCATGTTTCGTTCGCTTGCGCTCGGTCCGGTGAACGAGAATAGTGCTGACCTCGAACGCGGGGTCTCCGATTTCGATCGCCGCCATCGGGGTGCCGGGATCTTTCAGTGGCGAGGGCCTTCGATGGATGGATCGAGCACGCGCTGGCGCTGGGTTCTAAGCGACTGGCTGTTGACCGGAATCGTGATCATACAATCGGGCCCGATGTTGTCGGTTTATTCGAGTGGTGATCTCTTTGGAGGCAATGGAGACTTTAACCGCGACGGCGTGTTGAACGACCGTCCGTCTTATGCCGGCGCGCGAACTCAGAACCCGCTCCGCAACGGCTCGAGCCCTGCCGATGGGTACTTCAACCGTAACCAGTTTGCGGCGCCGGGAGTGAACGGGCGTGAGCCTCTCGGCCGGAACGTCTTGTCGGCACCGGGATATGGCTCGGTTGACCTCTCTCTCAGGAAGAGATTCTCGCTGACCGATGAACATCGCATCGAAGTCCGGGCGGATGTTTTTAACATCGAGAATCGGGTCAATTTCGCAGCGCCGGTCACCGATTTCGTGAGCACCGATTTCGGTCGAGCTATAGATGCCACTTCTCCTCGCACCGTGCGGCTCGCGCTGAGATACTTGTTCTAGTGGCGCAAAGACTTGGCCTTCAAGTACCCTCGAGAATCACTCTGATACTCAGATCCGTACGCAGCTTCGACCGCAATTCGAGCCGTCAACTGGCCTCTGGTAACATCTGCGCAACAGTTCGTACCAATCCGGTTGCTGCCATTCAGAGGCTCATATAGAATCTGGGCGGCTCGCACTGCCTCGAAGGTTCATCGCAGAGCTTGAGCTGCGAGCGTCCACAATCAGTGAGTCAATCGTTCTCGATTCCAGCGGTCAGCGCAAAGGAAAGTCTATAATCTCAACGCCCATGGCTATCAGAACACTCTCCCCCGAAACCGAAATCAAGCCGGACTTAGACAAGCACCCGAAGGGACTCTACGTCCTGTTCGCCACCGAGATGTGGGAGCGGTTCAGCTTCTACACGATGGTGTCGATGTTCACGCTTTATCTGCGCGACCCGAATGAGGGCTTCGCATGGACTGCGGCACAAGCGTCGACGCTTTACGCGAACTACATGATGTTCGTTTACTGCAGTCCGCTGATTGGAGGCTGGATAGCAGACAAGAAACTCGGCTATCGACGAGCGGTGATGATCGGCGGGTTCTTTTTCATGGCCGGTCATCTGTTGTTGTCGGTGCGCTCGCTCCCGTTTGTATATGCCGCGTTGACCTGCCTGGTGATCGGCAACGGTTTCTTCAAGCCAAACGTCTCTACGATGGTTGGAAACCTCTACCCGGACGGAAGCCACCTCAAGGATCGGGCCTACAACCTGTTTTACATGGGTATCAATGTTGGAGCGTTTCTCGCTCCTGTTGTCGCGACCTTCGTTCAAAAGAGTTACGGGTTTCATCCGGCGTTTGCGGTAGCGGCCTTTGGAATGGTCATCTCGGTGACGATCTTATGGAGGTTCAAGCACTATCTCGAAGACGAGAAGCATCGCGCGCCAAAGCCGGGCGCGGCTTCAGAATCAAGGGCCGCCGATAAGCAGGGCGTGATGGATGCCGTCCCGGAATGGAGACGCATCGGCGCATTGATAGTCGTGTTTGCTGTCGTTGTCGTTTTTTGGATGGTGTTTCATCAGAACGGCACGACGATCACCTACTGGGCGGATGAGAACACCAACTGGAACGTGCGAGGAATAATCTCAAACGCCATCAATCCTGGCTGGGTCATTATTCTGACCGTACCGCTGATCACATTTTGGAAATGGTTGGACAGCAAGGGGCTTGAGCCCTCGACGCCGACCAAGATGGTGCTTGGGATGGCGATGACTTCAGTTGCGTTTCTGATTTTCTTTGTAGCGGCAAGAACCGGAGAAGCGACGGTAACGGGCGACAACATCTACGCGTTCAAGGTGTCACCCTCATGGCTCCTGGGTGCTTATGGAGTCCTAACCCTTGGCGAGTTAATGCTGTCACCGATGGGACTCTCGCTGGTTTCCAAGGTCGCACCGACGCGATTCCGAGGCATGATGATGGGTGGTTGGTTTGTAGCTACCGGGCTTGGTAACAAGCTGACGCAGATCGCGGTGTTCTGGACAGAATGGAAGCACTCAACGTTCTGGCTTGTGCTGAGCGGCGCGGCGATGGTGATGGCCGTTGTCCTGCTGTTGCTGTTAAGGCCGTTAAAGAAGGCAATGCCCGGAGTCTGATCGCACTTTCGAGAAGGGAATAGCCAAGAGATGGCAACAGACGTTGAAACACCAATCAAAGCAGCCTACGACACGTCGGGGATCGGCGGTCAGCCGGCTGGGCTCAGCACTCTCTTCTTCACCGAGATGTGGGAGCGATTCAGTTACTACGGCATGCGCTCGCTGCTCATTGTGTTTCTCACCGCGAGTCTGCAAAAGGGTGGGTTTGGGCTTGACGATACTACCGCGGCCGCCATTTACGGTCTATACACGGCGAGCGTATACCTGTCTGGGCTTCCGGGAGGCTGGATCGCCGACCGGATTCTCGGGCATCGCGAGTCAGTGTTTGTTG
The DNA here is from genome assembly GCA_035558335.1 of Blastocatellia bacterium. Taxonomy (GTDB): domain Bacteria; phylum Acidobacteriota; class Blastocatellia; order UBA7656; family UBA7656; genus Onstottus_B. Next base: position 9,591 of record DATMCM010000456.1, read on the forward strand.
GCGGAATCTTTATCGCGGCCGGCCATTTCAGCATGGCGCTCGGATGGTCGACTACCTTCTACCTGGGGCTTGTGCTCATCGTGATCGGAACGGGCTTGCTCAAGCCAAACGTCAGCGCGATAGTTGGCGACCTTTATCCTGAAGGCGGCGAACGACGCGATGCCGGGTTCTCGATCTTTTATTCGGGCATCAACCTCGGCGCATTCATGGGTCCGATTCTATGCGGATACCTGGGTGAGAAAGTAAATTGGCATCTGGGATTTGGCGCCGCCGGGGTAGGGATGATCCTGGGGTTGATCCAGTACAGGCTGGGCTACAAACGGCTGGGGACAGGCGGCCTCAGAGATCTGAAGCCGTTGGAAAGGAGCTCCGCCAGCCGGACTCTAATTGCAGGCCTGGGTATCGCCGCCTTGATAGTCGTGGTGGCGGCGTTACTGAATTCGAGCGGCGTGATCGCGCTTTCAGCTCCTGGCGCGGCCAACTATCTTGGGCTTGCGATTCCAACGCTGGTGTTGGGCTATTTTGCTTATCAGCTTCTGTTTGGCGGCTTTGATTCCGTTGAGAAAAAACGCATCTCGGTGATATTTGTCCTGTTCGTCGGAGCGACCATGTTTTGGGCGGGTTACGAGCAAGCCGGTTCGTCGATGTCTCTATTCGCCGACCGTTTGACTGACCGGATCGTTTTTGGATGGGAAATGCCGACGTCCTGGCTCCAGTCGGTTAATCCCATTTTTGTAATTTTACTCGCTCCCGTCTTCGGCGCGTTGTGGCTAAAGCTTCGCGAACGGCAGCCATCGCTGCCTGCCAAGTTCGGGCTCGGCCTTGTTCAACTGGCTGTCGGTTTCGCGGTGCTCGCGTGGGCCTCGACGTATGTTGGTGATCCGAACGCGCCCCACAAGGTCGGCATGCGATGGCTGGTCGCAACGTATTTCTTCCACACCACCGGCGAGCTTTGCCTGAGCCCGGTCGGCTTGAGCGCGATGACCAAGTTGTCACCCGACAGGTTGGTCGGTCAAATGATGGGGATCTGGTTTACGGCAACCTCTCTCGGAAATCTGATGGCTGGGCTTCTCGCGGGAAGAATGGGAAGCATGGGGCTGGTCCAATTGTTCGGCGCCGTTGCGATGTGGACTGCAGGGACGGGCCTCCTTCTCCTGCTGATCAGTCGGCCGGTCAAACGGCTGATGGGCGGAGTGAAGTGATATCCTCTTCTTAAGCAAAAACCATATCAGTGGAATGTGGAGGCTTTCATGAAAAAGCGTCGGTCGCTTGGCAAGGGAAGCGTTGTCTTCTCGTTAACCATCCTTCTAATAGTGGCACAGGTCGCGCCCGTAATCGCCCAGCGTAAGGGCGCGAGCTCGCTGCCGGCGGCCGCCGGCTCGGCTAATGGCAAGTTCGACCTCACTATCGACAACATCATGCGGGGCTTCGAGCTTGTGGGCTACGAGCCGCGCGCGGTCCGGTGGTCGCAAGACAGCCAACGCGTCTACTTCCAGTGGAAGCAGGCGAGCGAACCGCGCGAGAAAGACTTCGATACCTACACTGTGAATCGCGATGGTTACGGGTTGAAAAAGCTCACCGAAGCCGAAGCCAAGAACGCGCCGCCCGTCTTTGGCGAATTGTCGAAAGACAAAAAGCTGACCGTCTTTGTCGATGGAGGCGATGTGTTTGTTTACGATCAAGTCGCGGGCCAGAGGCGACAGATCACTTCGACGACCGATGCTGAAACCAACGCGCACTTCACCCGAGACCAGCGACGCGTTTATTTCACCCGCGGGAATAACCTCTTTGTTATGTCGCTCGACACCGGATCATTGATTCAAATGACTCATGTTCGAATTGGCGGTCCCACTCCTGCGCCTCCGGTCGCGGGCGGCGGCGGAGGCGGGTTTGGGTTCGGCCAGGGCGGTGGTCAACGAGCGCGGGCGGAAGCAACTGCCGAACAAAAGGGAACCGAAAGCCAGGAGTACTTGAAGAAAGAGGAACGGGAGCTGCTCGACATAGTAAAGAGACGAGCCCAAAAACGCGAGGAAGACGAAGAGAAGCGAAAACGCGAGAACCCGCGCAAGCCTTTCAACGTCGGCGCGCGCCAGACCGTTGCCGCGCTCCAGCTTTCCCCCGATGAGAAGACCGTGATCGCAACAGTGAACGAACAGGGCGAGGGAGCCAAGAACACAATCGTGCCAAACTATGTCACGGAGACTTCTTACACCGAGGACATCGGCAGCCGGACAAAGGTAGGCGATTCGCAGCCGCGCTCGCGCATCGCGATCCTGAGCGTCGACACCGGTGAGGTTAAGTGGCTCGATCATGGACAGAAGCTTCCGCCGGCGGCCGAAACAAAAGTTGCAAGAGCAGCGACCGAAGGTTCAACCGATCAGACTCGCGGTCCCGCCCAAACGCGGGAGCGCCCGGAATCACGTGACAGGGATGTCCAACTCTTTGCCCCCGTCTGGTCCGAAGACGGAACGAAAGCCGTCGTGATGGCGCGCGCCGGCGACAACAAGGATCGGTGGATACTCGCGCTCGATCCCGCCACCGGCAAGACACGAGTTATCTTCAGCGATCACGACGACGCCTGGATCCAGGGCCCGGGCATCTTTACGCTTGGTTGGCTGCGCGACAACAAAACCATCTACTTCCAATCGGAGCGGGATGGCTACTCGCATCTCTACACCGCGCTTTACGAAGGAGGCGAGCCGAAGCAGCTCACAAAAGGCAAGTGGGAGGTGACGGGCGTTCAATTGTCGGAAGACAAGTCGAAGTTCTTTCTCACCACCAGCGAGGTTCATCCCGGCGAGCGCCACTTCTACTCGATGTCAGTCGAAGGCGGCGAGCGCACGAAGATCACCTCGATGCCTGGCGGCAATCAGGCTTTTGTTTCGCCAGACGAGAAGATGATGGCGCTGATCTACTCCTACAGCAACAAGCCGCCCGAGCTTTACATCGCCGAGAACCGAGTGGGCGCCGAGGCAAAGAAGATCACCTCGTCGCCAGCAGCCGCGTTCTGGAATTACAACTGGATCGATCCACCGATCGTGACCTTCAAGGCGCGCGATGGAGTAGAGGTGTACGCTCGCCTGTACAAACCAGCGACCACGAAGCGAGGCGGCCCGGCGGTGATCTTCGTGCACGGAGCGGGCTACGCTCAAAACGTGCACCGTTACTGGGCTAGCTACTTCCGGGAATATATGTTCCATCACTTCCTGATGGAGCACGGCTTCACTGTGATGGATGTGGACTATCGCGCATCGTCTGGGTACGGGCGCGACTGGCGAACGGCGATCTATCGGCACATGGGCGGCAAGGATCTTGACGATCAGGTTGATGCAGCGGCGTGGCTTGTGCGCGAGCAGGGTGTGGACGCCAAACGAATCGGGATTTACGGCGGAAGCTACGGCGGGTTTATCACGTTGATGGCATTGTTCACTCAGCCGGATGTTTTCGCCGCGGGCGCCGCGCTAAGGCCAGTTACCGACTGGGCTCACTACAATCATCCGTACACGTCGAACATTTTGAACCTGCCGCAAAAGGACGCCGAAGCCTACAAGCAGTCGTCGCCGATTTACTTCGCGGACAAATTCAAAGGTGCCTTGTTGATTTGTCACGGCATGGTCGATACCAACGTGCATTTTCAAGACACGGTCAGGCTGGTCCAGCGATTGATCGAGCTTAAGAAGGAGAACTGGGAGCTGGCGGTCTATCCTGTTGAGGATCATGGTTTCGTCGAACCTACGAGCTGGGCTGACGAGTACAAACGCATCTTCAAGTTGTTCGAG
>DATMCM010000457.1:0-5492 GCA_035558335.1 Blastocatellia bacterium
GAATGGGCGCGTTGCTTGCGGTCTCGCGAGGAAGCCAGGAGCAGGCGCAGCTTATTGTGCTCAACCACGACCTCGACGGCGCGAGCGCCGATAGCGAGTTGATCGCGCTTGTCGGAAAGGGAATAACATTTGACTCGGGAGGGATCTCGATCAAGGCTGCCGCCAAGATGGAAGACATGAAGTACGACATGGGGGGAGCCGCCGCGGTCATCGGCGCGATGCGAGCGATCGCGCAGCTCAAACCCAAGGCTCGGGTGATCGGCTTGATACCGGCGGCTGAGAACATGCCTTCCGGTCGCGCTGTGAAACCCGGGGACGTGGTCAGGAGCCTGAGCGGGAAGACTATCGAAGTCGTCAACACCGACGCCGAAGGACGATTGGTTCTTTGCGATGCGATTACCTATGCGATCAGCCGCGGAGCTAAAGTGATTGTAGACGCAGCAACGCTGACCGGCGCAGTTGTCATTGCGCTGGGCGAAACTCGGGCTGCGCTGATGGGGACGGACCAGTCATTGATCGACCAGTTGATCCGTGCCGGCGAGCAGTGCGGCGAGCGTGTCTGGCAGTTACCCTTCGACGATGACTACGGCGAGATGATTCGGAGCGAGATTGCTGACGTGAAGAACGTGGGAAACCGGACCGCAGGTTCGATAACCGGCGGCTGGTTCCTCAAGCACTTTGCCGGGGACGTGCCGTGGGTTCACATCGATATCGCGGGTACGGCTTGGACAGAGGAAGAGAAGCCTTACATCGCGCGCGGGGCGACCGGGTTCGGGGTGAGGTTGATGGCTAACTTCGTGTTGAATCGCTCAGCTTCTTAAGCAGTTGTCAGTTGCCAGTTGTCAGTTGCCAGTTGTTAGCTCTCAGATGGTAGATACTCGACTCGACTCACACAATTGACAACTGACAACTGACAACTGACAACTGACAACTGCCCCGTCGTGTTCGACGGCTGCGCCGCGAGCCTATTATAATTATCGAGACGACTGAACGTCGGTTGATCGCAGAGAAAGGAGTCTGGCGAGGACTTATGTCGAAAGAGACGATTCATAAAGAGGTTGTGATTCTTGGCTCCGGGCCGGCGGGTTTGACCGCGGCCATCTATGCGGCGAGAGCGAACCTCAAGCCACTGGTTGTCGAAGGCCCGCACCCTGGCGGCCAGTTGATGATCACCACCGACGTCGACAACTATCCCGGTTTCGGGAAGGGAATCCTTGGGCCCGCGCTTATGGAAGAGTTTCGCGAGCAAGCCCATCGGTTTGGCACCGAGTTCCTGGTTACCTGGGTGACAAAGGCGGATCTGAGCAAGCGCCCGTTCACACTCGAGACGGAAGACCACCACGTCATCAAAGCGGAAGCGTTGATCATCGCGTCGGGTGCTTCGGCTAAGTGGCTTGGCATTCCTGGCGAAGCGCCCGCGCCAAACGGGTTGGGCGGCCATGGCGTTTCGGCTTGTGCGACTTGTGACGGCTTCTTCTTCAAGGGCAAACCTCTAGTGGTCGTCGGAGGCGGCGACACCGCGATGGAAGAAGCGACTTTCCTCACCAAATTCTCTCCGAAGGTAACGGTGGTCCACAGGCGCGACACGTTGCGAGCTTCGAAAATCATGCAGGAGAAGGCCTTCAAGAACGACAAGATCGATTTCATCTGGAACACCGGAGTTGAAGAGATACTTGGGAGTCCGGCGACCGGGGTGACGGGAGTCCGGCTCAAGAACGTCAAGAACAACGAGGAGCGAGTGCTTACGACCGAAGGTGTGTTCATCGCGATCGGGCATCAACCGAACACCGAGTTGTTCAGGGGCCAGATCGATATGGATGAAGTAGGCTACATCCAGACCGATGGCCGCTCGACTGCGACAAATATTCCCGGTGTCTTTGCGTGCGGCGACGCGCAGGATTCGGTCTATCGTCAGGCGGTGACTGCGGCGGGCACGGGTTGCATGGCTGCGATAGACGCCGAGCAATTCCTTGATAGCCACCCGATCGAGAAGGAAGCCGCGCACAAAGTGCGGGAGCCCGAAAGGGTTGCTTCAGAGAGTTGATCGGGGTACAAAGCCCAGCGTCGAGCCTCGGCATGTTCATGGTTTGGATGGGTGGCTTGCCCGCGCTGCTCCACATCGAAACAGTTTCATCCGGGCCAGGGCTTCGAGGGATCCAGCGGGGGCAAGCCACCCTTCCCAACCTGTTATCGATTCCTGAGACGAAAGGACTTGCTGAACTCTAGTGGCAGTTAGCACAGCAAACTCAACAGCCGTAGGAATGGCTTCTGGAGCCCGTTTGGGGCTAGCGCATCAGCTCGCCGCGTTCATCGAAGTCTTACTGCTGGCGGTGTGGCTCGGCTCGATGATATTTTTTAGCTTTGCCGTCGCTCCCAGCGCGTTCGCGGTGCTTCCTACTCGCGAGCTTGCCGGCGCGATGGTCACCAGCACGATCTCCAAAGTCGAATCGCTTGGTTTGATAATCGGGCCCCTGCTCATCTTGCTTCAAGTCGCTGGTTGGCGCGCGAGACGCGTGAGCTCGATGGCAAGGGCGATCCGGCTCGTCTTGATTGGGGTTATGACAGCTGCGGCTGCGTTGTCGCGATTCTGGATCTCCCCGACTATGGTCTCGCTCCGAAAGTCGATGGGCGGGCCGATCGATGACGTCCCGCTGACCGATCCGCTTAGACTCCAGTTTAATGACCTTCACCAGTACTCTGTAGCCGCGATGTCAGTCGCTTTGTTCGCGGGACTCGCGGTCCTATTCTTGACGGTCAGGTCGTGCCTCAAACGATAGAAACGAACTGTGCAAGCTGTCCGCTGTGCGGCGAGGAGATCAGCCTCGACGTGCCCGATTGGCGGGTCAGTACCGAATGGCGCGATGTGCTCGCGTATCGTGAGCTGTGGGCCCAAGTGTCGAGCGGATTTAGCACTTACCAATCGATCGACGAAGCCGCGAGTCAACTTCTCATCACACCAGAAGCGGCCTTGCGTGTGCTGGATTTCCTTTGCAAAGAGTTGTGCGGTTGCCGTGCGGCGACATGTGTGTCCTGCCTTGACGATTATCGAAGCGAGCTTTAATCTCCCCTCAACTTGGAGACATCGACACAGCAGAAGCATGAGGTTACGGCTGAAACTCGAAGTCGTACTTCGCTTCCCAGGCGGCTCGGCTTGATCAGCGCGATAGCCGTTCTTGTTGGGTCAAGCATTGGCACCGGAATCTTCCGTTCGCCCGCGGGCATCGCCACCAAAGTCCCGGACGAGAGTTTGTACCTGCTGCTTTGGGTGCTGGGCGGGTTCTTCTCGCTGTGCGGCGCGCTGACGCTAGCCGAGCTCGCGGGTGCGCTGCCTCACACCGGCGGCGTGTTTGTCTTTCTACGCGAAGGCTTCGGGCGATTGCCGGCGTTTTTGTTTGGCTGGTCTGAGCTGGTGGTAATCAGAGCGTCGGCGCTCGGCGCGATCTCGACGGTGTTCGCGGAGTATTTCTTAAGACTGCTGGGCAAGAACAATCCTCAAGCAGTTCACTATGTCGCTGCTGGCGCAATCTTGCTCACGGCGACGTTCAACATCATTGGAGTGAACCTCGGCGCTGCCGTTCAGAACCTCACTACTGTCACTAAATACTCGGCTTTGGTGCTGCTGGTGTTGGCAACGTTCTTGATTGGTGCGAAGCACGAAGCGCCGGCGCACGCGCTGCCAGTTGCTCCAACCGCCGACCAGCTCTCAATCGACGGCCCGGCGCTTTCGAAGAACGACATAGTGGCATTGCTGAACACCGGCATCCCCGCGGCGCGCGTTCGTGAAGTAGTCGAAGCGCGCGGCGTGAGCTTCAGACCGACGGCCGAGATCGTGAACCAGATCAATGCAGCCGGCGGCGACTCGTCGCTGGTTGAGGCTATGTCAAAGACCGCCCCGTCGCTGATTGCGTTGTTCGGGTTGGCGTTCATCTCGCTGTTGTGGGTGTATGACGGCTGGGCCGACGTGACCTTTATGAGCGGCGAAGTGAAACGGCCCGAACGGTTTCTTCCGCTCGCCCTGATCTGCGGCACTCTGGCGGTGCTCACCATTTACCTGCTTGCAAACTCGGCTTATCTTCACTTGCTCACGATAAACCAGATTGCCGACTCGAAGCTGGTTGCCGCCGAAGCGGCGTTCAGAATTGTTGGGGACGCCGGCGTGAATCTGATTTCGATAGCGGTGATGATCTCCGCGTTTGGGACGCTGAATGGGTCGATGATGACCGGTCCCCGGATCTTCTTTGCGATGGCCGACGAAGGACTGTTCTTCAAGAAGATCGCGTCGGTGCATCCCCGGTTCAAGACGCCGTATGTAGCCATCTCTCTTGCGGCGACGCTTGCGGTTGTGTTTGTGCTGGTCCGAAGCTTCGAGCAACTGGCCGACACTTTCGTGCTGGGAATCTGGCCTTTTTACGCCGGTGGAGTGGCTGCAGTGTATGCGCTTCGAAGGAAGCGGCCCGATTTGGCGCGCGGGTATCGCACGCTTGGCTATCCGGTGACTCCCGCGTTGTTCATTCTTGCCGTGCTGCTGCTGGTCGGCAACGCGCTATGGAGTGATCTGCGTTACTATGCCGCGCGGTTTGCCGGGGGCCCCAACCCGCACGAGTGGAGCGGCGCGCTGATGGTGTTTACGATCGTGCTTGCAGGCATCCCAGCCTACTTCATCTGGAAGCGGGTGAACCCGGTCAAATAAATCGATGGCTCAAACTCGTGTCGTAAGGAAAGCGAAGAGGGCGAGCAAGTCATCGCCTCCGCGATGGCGCTGGTGGGCGAAGATCATCATCGCGACGCTGTTTGTTCTCGCCCTGGTCTATCATCTGGTCATTCTCTTTCAGATAGTCCGATACCGAAGCGTTAACCCAGGCTCGACTGCGATGATGGATCAGCGGGCAAGCGAGGCCTCGGCGCGAGGGGAAGAACCGCGGCGGGTCCAGACATGGGTCCCGTACGATCGGATTTCTCAGAACCTGGTGCGCGCCGTACTGGCTGGCGAGGACTCGCGTTTCTTCGATCACGGCGGCTTCGATTGGGAGGAGATGCAGAAGGCACTCGAGAAAGACTGGAACGAAGGCAAGTTCAAAAGGGGCGCGTCGACGATCAGCCAGCAGCTGGCGAAGAATCTATTTCTCTCAACTTCCAAGAACCCGGTTCGAAAGCTCAACGAAGCGCTGATTACGTGGGAGATGGAGAGAATCCTCGGGAAGCGGCGCATACTCGAGATCTATCTGAACGTGATCGAGTGGGGCGATGGCATTTACGGCGCGGAAGCCGCCGCGCGCAACTACTTCAAGGCTCCGGCCGCTTCGTTGAATGCGGATCAAGCCGCCTTTCTATCCGCGATCATTCCGAGTCCCAACGGGGCTTACAACCCTCTCACCCGCCGGCGCAAGGTCGAGCACCGCAAGAACCTCATCGAGCGACTCATGCGTCACGTAGTCATTCCAAGGGACCTGAGCTGACCTCCGCGTCCGGCTCTGCGTCTCAGCGTCTCTGCG
>DATMCM010000458.1:0-20023 GCA_035558335.1 Blastocatellia bacterium
GGGGCGGCCACGGAGGGCCGCCCCTATAAGTGGCTCTTCATTTCATGACAAAATAACCGATGATGAGCAAAGCCCCCAGGACCACGAAGGCCACGTAGCTTCTCGCCAGCCCCGATTGCAGATAGCGCATCCCGCGGCCAAGCAAGGTCGCCAGATGGCCCGCGCCGTTCACTGCACCGTCGATGATGTGAACGTCTACGATTCGCCATAGCACATTCTTTGAGCCGACCTTGATCGGCTGAATGACCGCCGCATCGTAAGCTTCGTCGACGTAGTATTTCTCTTCGAGCAATCGCGGCGGTTCCCAGAGCGGCTTCCGGAGGAACCAAAACACGCCGATGGCTATGCCCCCCAAAGCGATGACGATGGAGATCCCGGTCAGCAGCCACTCGAGGGCATAGTCTAAATCGATCACATCATTGCCGACGTAGGCATGAGCCCTACTGGAAGACTTTGGAGTAATCGTTTCTCCTTGACCTCGCACTTCCGCACGTTCCGACAACGGCTCGCCATCGGATGCGCGCGTATTCGAAAGACTAGCGATCGACGGCTCAAGAAAACGCTCGAAGTAATTCGGGATCTTGCCGCCGGACAAACCTTCGGGAACTCCAAGGTAGCCTGCGAAGAGCGCGCCAACCGCGAGCACAACAAGCGGCACGACCATCGAAGCAGGCGACTCGTGCGGCGGGGCCGGGTGATGCGACTCTCCGCCGTGCGAGTACTGAGCAGTTTTGTGATGTGCTTCACTGAACCTCTCCTTGCCCAGAAACGTCAACACCATCAAGCGAGTCATATAAACCGCGGTGAGCAACGCCGTGATTGCTCCGATGAACCACAGCACTTTAGCCCAAGAATCGGGCAGCCCGCTGGCGATGAACGAACGGTAAAGGATTTCATCTTTGCTGAAGAAGCCCGAGAAAAGGGGCACGCCCGAAATCGCAAACCACCCCACCAGCATTGTCGCGAAGGTCACGGGCATCAGCTTCCTCAGTCCGCCCATCCGCTTCATGTCCTGTTCGTGATGCATCCCGATTATCACAGAGCCCGAGCCGAGGAAGAGAAGCGCCTTGAAGAACGCGTGAGTGAAGACGTGAAAGATGCCGGCTGAGAACGCCCCGACTCCGCAAGCCAGGAACATATATCCGAGCTGCGAGATGGTCGAATAAGCTAGGACCTTCTTTATGTCCCACTGAGCGAGCCCAATCGTCGCAGCGAACAAGGCCGTCGCCGCGCCGATGATTGCCATAATCATCATCGCCGTTGGAGCGTGAACGTAGATCGAACTCGCCCGTGAAACCATGTACACTCCGGCGGTCACCATAGTAGCCGCGTGAATCAACGCCGACACCGGAGTTGGTCCGGCCATCGCGTCCGGCAGCCACACGAACAGCGGTATCTGCGCGCTCTTGCCGGTCGCGCCTACGAACATCAACACCGCGATCGAGGTGATGCCTCCGGCGAAGATCGCCGACCAGGCGAGAGGGTCGACGGGTTGTTTCATGGCCCAGTCGAACGCGCCGTGAATTCCGCGGGCCGCGTCGTCAAAATAAAAGATCGAGCCAGACTTCAGAAACAGAAGCATCAGCCCGATCACGAAGCCAAAGTCGCCGATGCGATTTACCACAAAGGCTTTCTTCGCAGCGTCGTTGTTTGAGTTCTTCTCGAACCAGAACCCGATCAGCAGGTACGAGCACAGCCCTACGCCTTCCCAGCCGACAAACATCAGCAGGAAGTTGTCGGCCAGCACCAGCGTCAGCATTGCGAACATGAACAGGTTCAGATACGCGAAGAATCTCCAGCAGCCCTTGTCGCCTCGCATATAGCCAGTCGCGAAGACGTGAATCCAGAAGGCAACGAAGGTGATGAACAGGATGTAGATTGCCGATAGCGAATCCAGCAGCAGCGAGAAGTCAGCCCTGAAGTTGCCGACGTTGATCCAGGTGAACAGATACTCGTGAATCTTCTCTCCGAGCTCCAACGCTTCGCGGTGCTGGAAGAACAGGTAGAAAGACAGAATGGCCGAGATCGCCACCGTCGAACAAGCGATCCAGCCGATCACGCGCTCGCTCATTCGTTTGCCGAACAGGCCCAGAACAACTGCGCCGATAAGCGGGGCGAGTATTACGTTTGCCAGCGGATGCTTCACCAGTCGCGTGATCCTTTCACGTTAGAGCTTGAGCGTGTCTACTTCGTCGACGTTTAGCGATTCGCGGTTCCTGAAGATCGAAATAATGATCGCGAGTCCGACCGCGGCTTCGGCGGCAGCCACTGTCATAACAATGAAGACGAATAGCTGACCGTCGATGTCGCCAAAGAAACTGGACAGCGAAACCAGCGTCAGGTTTGCCGCGTTCAGCATCAACTCGATGCACAAGAATATCGTGATGGCATTGCGCTTGATGAATACCCCCATCGCCCCAATCGTAAAGAGCAGGGCTGATAAAGCCAGATACCATGAAAGCGGAACCATGATTCTCTCCTTAAGCGGCCGTCCCTGGGACGCAGGCGTCTCGCCTGTCATCTGTTTTCAACTTGCCGAACCGGAAGCATGAGGCGAGACGCCTGCGCTCCAGCCAACAACTAGTCGCCCTCTCGTTTTGCGAGCACCATCGCGCCAACAACCGCCATCAGTATCAACACCGATGTGACTTCGAAGGGAAGCAGGTAATCGGTAAACAACGCCAGTCCTATGCTCGAGACGGTGCCAACTGCGTACTCCGCTCCATCAACCGTGGTTGCCGAAAGCGTTAAAGGCCTGACTGAACGAATCACGTAAAAGGTTTCGGCAATCAACAAGCCCGCGAACGGAATCGCAAGGTAGCGCAACCACTTCTGCTTCTCGACCTGAGGCTGATCCTTCGGCTCGTTCAAAAGCATTATGACAAAGACGAACAGAACCATTATTGCGCCGGCGTAGACTACGATTTGAATCGCGGCCAGGAATTGCGCACGCAACGTCACGTAGAGGGCCGAAAGCGACGCGAGCGTCCCTATCAGCGAAAGCGCACTGTAAAGCGGATTTCGCTGAAGCAGAATGTTCAGCGCGCTGGCGATTGCGATGACCGCGAAGATGACGAAAAGTACCTTTTCCATTCGGCGTGAATCACCCTCTGAGCATTACCCAGGTTGCCGAGATCACTACATTTATGATCGAAGCCGGCAGCAGAACGCTCCAACCAAAGCGCATCAGCTGGTCGTAGCGGAACCTCGGCACGGTGAATCGAATCCACATCGCTATGAGAATTAAGAACAAGACCTTGCAGACGAAATAAACCAGCCCCAGAATCGGATACCGCCCGACAAACGGCCCGTTCCACCCACCTAAAAACAGCGTTGTCGTCATCGAAGCTGAAGTGATCAGATTGAGATACTCGGCCATCTGAAACATCACGAACTTCATCGAGGAGTACTCGGTGTGATAACCCGCCACGAGCTCCGATTCGGCTTCGGGCAAGTCGAACGGCGTGCGGTTGCACTCGGCCAGCGCAGCGGTCACGAAGACCGCGAAGACAGGGATCAAAGGAGGCGAGAACAGGTTCCAGCCCAGATGCCCCAGCCATCCGCTTTGCTTCTCTACTATCGTGACAAGATCGAGGGAACCCGAATAAAGCACTACGCTGACAATCGACAGCCCGAAGGCGAGCTCGTAGCTGATCATCTGAGCGCTCGACCGCAGGCCGCCCATAAGCGAGTACTTGTTGTTCGAAGACCAGCCCGCAAGAGCGATTCCGAAAACGCCCAGCGAAGTCAGCGCGAAGATATAAAGCAACCCCACATCCATTCGCGTGACGTGCAGTTCGATGGTTCGGCCGAACATCGTGACCTGACTGCCATAAGGAATGACGATGAACGTCATGAGTGCCGGCACTAATGAGAGAGCGGGCGCTGCGATGTACAGCCATTTGTTCGCTTCAGTAGGTATGATGTCTTCTTTGAAGACCATCTTTAATCCGTCCGCCACCGGCTGAAGCAATCCCCAGAACCCGACCCGATTGGGCCCGATGCGCAGCTGGATCCAGCTCATCACTTTGCGTTCAAGAAGGGTGAGGTATGCGACGGCAGTTACGAGGATGAACAGGATGACGAGGGTCTTGATGATCCACTCGATGAGGAGGTTCGTCATAAGGCGACCAGCGGTTACTTCAAATCAAGCGTCGCGAGTATTCGCAGGCAGCGCCGAATTGATGCTCATCGGTTCCACTCGAGGATACCCTTGCGCCAAACGTATACCAGTCCGACGAACAGGACTACGATAAACAGCATCATCTCGACGTAAAACAGGCGCTTCATCGCCGGGTCGTTCAAGAGTCCTCGAAACACGACCGCCCAGGGAACCAGGAAGACGGTCTCTATGTCGAACAGCAGGAAAGCCATCGCTACGAGGTAAAACTTCACTGACTGCCGCTCTCGAGCGGTTCCAACCGGCTCAACCCCACATTCATAAGGCGCGAGCTTTTCCTTCGTGGGACGGTTGCGCCCTGCGACCCGTGACAGAATGAGCAGAACCGCTGCCATACCAGCTGCTATCACGAGGATCAGTAGTATCGGAACGTAGTTGCTCAACTTGAGATGCCTCGCCGTCAATCGCACTCTGCAAGCGAGCGCGCACGGAACAAATCAGTCATGAAACTAAGACACGCATCTTATAGCTTGCCGAAAAATAGTGTCAAGCAGGAGCATTGACGGCTTTGGATCGATCACCAGTGCTCGTGAATTGGTTTTGCGGAACAAAAGTATTGAGGCCCGCTCACGGCTCAACTATGATTTGCGGGTCCCCGCAACTCCAACTCATCAACTCCCCACGATTGGCGATTCTGTGATGTCTTTGACGTGCAGTTACTGCGGCTCTTCGCTCGAAACGGGCTCATCCAAGTGCGAGGGTTGCGGAGCACCGGTCTCTCCAGACTCTGAAAGCTCACCTGATTTTCGTTCTTGTCCGTACTGCCGGCGCAGGCTCCTGGCTCTGGCAAGTCCCTCTTGCAGTTATTGCGGGCGGCGACTTCCCGAGGACTACATCAAAGCTCGCGAAGCGGATTTGAAGCGGATAGCTGAGTTCAACTCGAATGATAGTGGCGCTAGCGTGACTCACAGAGTGGGGGAACTCATTCGTCACGCTCAAGACAGCGGCGGGCAAGAATCGCTTCTGGACATCCTCAATCTGACTGACCTCTTATCCTAAGAGACGTATAAGCGTTTAACGACGTCACAGATCAGACCGACTCGCACGAAGACACAAAGCCGCACCAGGTCTCTTTGTATCTCTTGATGATAGTTTGGGTCTTCGCGCTTAGTGGCGAGTCTAACTCTTCGAACGGCTTAGGATCTTGATGCCATATAAGTAGCGGGATCGACCGGCTGGTCATTCTCGCGAATCTCGTAATGAACGTGGGTTCCAGTCGAACGGCCAGTGCTCCCTGCGTGCCCAACCTGCTCTCCGCGCTTGATACGTTGACCGGCCTCTACCGTTATCCGCGACAGATGCCCGTAGCGAGTGGTGACGCCATTGCTGTGGTAGACGACGACCAGGTTGCCGTAGCCTGCGTGTGGCGCAGCGTAAATCACCAGGCCGTCGGCTGTGGACGAAACTGGCGTACCGAAGTCAACCGCGATGTCCAACCCTTCGTGCACCTCGCGGCCTTCGCCGTTGAACGGGTTCCGGCGCATACCAAATCCGTCGGTGACGTAGCCGTTAACCGGCAGTCCGGCCGGTATCGAGGCAACTCTGAGGAGATCGGAACGCAAGCGATCGTTCAAGTGCCTGACTTCGCGTTCGAGCTGATCCGCAGTTTTGTCGAGTCCAACAACCGTTTCCGGACCTCCGATTCCGACCCGCTCGTCCATCTCGATCGGGCGTTCCATCTTGGCCTGATGCGCGAGCTCCCGAGAGACGTCCTCGATATAAGAGATCTGTCCCTTTAGCTTCGCGTACGAGTTCTGGTATGCCTCGTTTGATTGTTTGAGTTGTTGGTTTTCCGCTTTTGCCGCAAGATACTTGAAGTTGAGCGCCTCGTGTCCCGTCATCCGCACGGCGCCGTAAATCGCCAGACCAAGCAGCACCAGTGAGACACCCGCGGCCGCGTAGAGAGTGTTGTGGGCGATGCTGAACTGCTGGACTTTGGAGGTTCGACTGGGAGCGATCAGGAAGGTATACAGTCGCTTATCTTTAGACATTCAGCATCTCCTTAGCTCTTTATCAGAGTATCGGGTATGTCGCCGATGTCCCACTACAGCAACACCCTGCCTAATCTCTACCGTCTTTCTTCTTTAGTGAGGGAGCTTTTGGCGCGAACAGAGCCGGAGACTATCACAAGGATGAAAAGGTGGCAATAGAAGTGGGTCAAGCCGAAACAGATTTACGAAATTTGCAACAAAGTGAGTAGGCCCGGGTGGCCCGCCGAATAAGGCAGGCTTCCGCCGTTTCGGCTGACCACCGGGCTTTTTTCTTTATGGTTAGGCTTGCTCGGCGCCTCGCGGAGCAATCGCCTTGTAAATTATCCACGCGACGAATGCGACCGCCGCCACGATAATTGCTATCCACAAGAGATGGAGAAGCGTGAAGACGATTCCGAGAATCAAGCCAACAAGCTTCATGGCTATGATGAACGCCACGATGCCGATAACGAACCTGAGAAATCCCATATCAAAACTCCTTTCAATCGAACTCCAACGTGCCACAAATCTAAGCCAGACTCATCAGTTGACGGCTGCGCTGGCCTGAGTCTGACGAGGGCCACTCGCCTGAATGATAATGTTCTTGTAAGAGGTCCTCAGCTTGACCGCAGGGCCATCCGAGCCCCTGGACGCAACCAGAACCTCACGTCCTTTTTGCACAAGTTCGGCGAACCCGACGGGTTTGATTAGTCCATTTTCGCTGGCTGCGTCGAGCTCAAAGCGGCTTGTCTGAGGTAGTACCAACTTGATCTCGCCGTGGTTGTTTTCGACGTCGACGTCGCCCGCAAGCTCGCCGGCCGGCGCCAGCATTACGTCACGATAACTGGTTTCGACTCGCGCGCCTTCGTAGAAATTCTTCACAACGACGTCTCCGTGGGTAGTCGCGACCACGACGTTGCCACGCACTTCGTCTATGCTCAGCGAGCTTTGCGCGGCCTGCACTTCAAGGTCGCCGCTTATATCGTTTGCCTGAATCTTTCCATTAGAAGATGCCACATAAAGGTCGCCGCCAATGTCGCGGACTCGGACATCGGAGAAGGGGGCGGTGATTGACAAAGCCGAGGTCTGTTCGGCCTCTATGCTGCCGTGTTCGGTCTTGAGCTCCGCTTCGCTGGCTAATCCCTGCACCGTTATCCTGCAGAAGGGAGCGTTGACTTGAGAAGTCCCGGAGATCTGGCGGAGCTCGACTGAACCGTGGCTGGCCCCCAGATCAAGTGAACCCATCACGTTTGAAAGGCGCGCGCTTTTTGCGCCAGCTACTTTGATGTCGCCTTCGATTCTTAACGCATTGACGTCTGAATAGCTCAGCACAAGGTTTAGGTCGCTCTTGATGTCGTTCAAATCAACTTGTCCGTAGCTTGCGTTGATCGCCAGCGGGCTCCGAATACCGCTGGCCGAGACTGAGCCATACTTATCGTTGATCGTCACGGTTGCGGACGCGGGAACTTCAACCTGGATGTCGGTGGTGAATTGCTGGCTGAACTGATCGCGATTTGTGGTGATCTCCAAACCGCCAGGTGTTTGAGTGACAACAAGCTTGATCTTATCCGCGATCTTCCGAGCGTCGTCCTGGCTCCAGGCTCGAATGCCCTTGGCCAGGATGGCTCGAACTCCCGGCCTCCCGCCGGTGAGCTTTACGCTTCCGTAGCTGTTGTTCACCGAGATTCTCAGGTCTGGCGCAACATTGGCAGCTACGAAGGGATCGTCGGTGAATGCATAGGTCGGGCCCACCACCGAATCGCGCAGCCCGCTAAGAAAGCGGGGGAGTCTGAGGGCGGAAACCAATGATGAGTTGCCTGCGGCGCGGTTCGCCAGAACACCAGTGCTCACGATCAATAGGATGACCACAAGCTTGCCAGCGGTGAACAGCTTAGGAGGAGAGCCTGCGACTTGCGGATGCGAGTAGTAGCGGACCAACTCGATCGCGGCAAAGACCGCCAGCAGCACGACCCAGTAGCGACCATAGACCTCAACCACGTTTAAATCTGGATGAAGCCGGTTGCCGAAGAACAACATGCCTACGATGATCAGCAGCATTCCGCCGAGGGGCGAGCGGGGTTTACGCTCCGCCGCAAATCCCATCACCCGGACGATTCCGGCGCAAACCAAAAAGACCGGCCACAATCGCATGAGCCAGTCTGTTAACGTGGAGTGTGATGACGAAAGCAAAAGCGCGGCGCCCGAAACCATCAGCAGCGCGGCGAGCAGGAGTAGGCCTTTGTTGTTACGCCTGGTCGCCGACATGGTTACCTTTCGCCTGGACGCGACAGACGCTTAAGCCGGCGGCTCGTTTGATCTCCGAATGGGCGTGGGACCAGCGAATAGGGAGCCTTTGAAGAATAATCCTGGTCGACTCCGTCTCGCGACCGTTTGAAGTATTTTGCTAGCAGGTAGCCGCCGAGAAGGATCAGAAGAACTGGAAACAGCTTCGCCAGGGCAACAAGACCTACCGGACTAAGAACTTTGATGACGAACAGAGTACCGGCAATGATGAAGATCACGCCGAGCGCCGGAGCCCTTCTGATCAGCGCGCTCTTAAACCGATCTTCATCTGCTGCAGCGCTCTCGCCCCTTGCGATCAGTTGAGCCGTGCGATGAGCGTCAATGATTGAGTAGATATAGAAAGCCAGGGCCGCAAGGACGAACAAGCCAGGCGCCAAATGAATCTTCGTCATTTGGAACAGACCGACCACGGTGCAGAAGTGTATGACGGCCTTTACGTTCTGCCGGTTGTAGACGGCTCCCATTCCGGGAACAAGAGCCAGCATCGTTGCCACCAAAGCTCGGCTTCGCGTCCCGGTGCTTTGATAGCGGTAAGCAGCGAGTCCCTCAACGCCTCTCAGGATGCAATCCTGACAGTAGGGGTATCCTTTTATTCGATGGTCGCACGCCGGGCAAAGCGCACGACTGCAGCCAACGCATTGAACTCGGGCGACGCTAGAAACATGGTACGAACAGTACATGGTCACATCCTTAAATCGACATCGGCCCGCTCAGTTGGCCTCAGAACTTAGAACGAATAGCGTGTCGCGCCGGTTCGATGATTTGTTTTCAGCGCTGCGGCTAAAAAGCTGGAACCGTAGCATTACTTCTGTCGAGGCGGGTCCGAAGAATTGCTGTTCTTGCGCTCGTTACTGGCGGCGGGTTGTTCCCTTGGAGCCTGATTCGGTTCGCCGCCGATTGTGTCCCATAGCTCGCCGATGCTCAGTCCAACTCGTTCGATTCGCGCGGCGACCAGCTCTCGCTCCGCGTAAATGTCCGCCCCTCGGCTATAGAGCTCGGCTGCTTCCCGGTGCGCTTGACGATAGACTCCGTGCAGCGAGCCATCATCTGAAAAGCCAAGCAACAGGAGAGCGATCGATGCGAATGCTATCGAAGCTGCAGTGCCGAAGCTCCAGCGTGCAGTCTGAGTCCGGCTGGGAATGATGTTTTCCGCAAGTGCCGTTATGCGAGCGGCTATTACGTTACGCACCCTGCGTCTACGAGCAGGAAAGATCGCAAGGAGTTTACTCAGCAATGAATCGGGAGTCTCGACTTCTTCGTACGTGTGAACCGAGTGGCACGCCGCCACAGCATAGACGACTCCAGTCAACAGACTCGAGCAACCGCCACACGAGTCGGAGTGCTCGTCGAAGCGGTGATACGTCGCCGCCGGAACAAATCCGTCGAGGACTTCGGTTATAAGAGCTTCAAAGCGGGAGCAGGTCATCGGCCCGTGCTCAGCGAGGATGCTTGAAAGCGAATCCTCGAGCAAGATGGGGGTTTCGAGCTCATCATTGTTTCTGCAAAGACCGAGAGCCAGCCGCACTTCATCCAGAAGCGCGCGGCAGGTACGACACTGAAGCGAGTGCGCCCGAAGTAGATCGGCTTCCTGCTTTGCAAGCAAGCCGTCGAGGTAATCACTGATGTAAGATTCGAAAGTCCTGCAATCCATAATAATTCGGCGGCAGTTGGCCGCAGCTCCCAGATAGATCCCCGTGCCGATCTCCCGTCGATCGGTTGCGGTGCGGCAAGCTTTTCGCAGGGTGACGGTCATTGAGCGCCGTCAGTGAACCTGTGCATCCGGCCACCGACGACTGGCCGTTAATCCGGGTTCACCTTCATTCTACGAAGCACCTTGGCCAACTCGATTCGGCCCCGGTTGATGCGACTCTTCACTGTGCCTTCGGGTATCTTCAAAAGATCTACTATTTCCTGATATGTCAACTCCTCAATGTCACGCAGTATCACGCACTCGCGCAGGTCGGGCGAGAGCTTATGTATAGCCGCAATCACCTGGACCCTTCGCTCTTGCCGCTCGAGTGAGCGATGCGGGCTGTCGCTCGATGCGGACAGGTGATACTCGTGGACTGCAAGGTCATCGCTCGAATCGGTGGGAGTGCGTTGCCGCTTGCGGTAATCGTCGATGACCAGATTTCTCGCAAGCCGCATGAGCCAGTTCGACAGATCACCAAGCGTCGCATCGTACTGACCGAGCGAGCGGTACACGCGTATGAAGACTTCCTGGGTGAGGTCTTCTGCGGCGCCGTGGCTGGAAGTAAACCGGTATGCGAGGTTATAGATGCGGCGCGAATACGAGCGCACCACATCCGCCCACGCCTGTTGGTCGCCTCCCAGACAACGCTGAACCAATTCAGCATCGCTCGATGTCAACGCGAGTCTTGCTCCCACCCGTCGCCTTCTCTGAAGCTGATCGTTAAGCTTCATCGCAAATAACAGAAGTCTTCCAACCTCGCTAACGAGATGGTGACAGCTAATGTTCCAACTAAAGCCAGAACCCGGCCTTGTCTCAACCGGAGATCGCATCGGGATGCCGAGGGTCCAGATTTTGTGCTAGAATCCCGGCTCCGATACAGTACCTAGCGGCCAGCGGGACGAGGCCTGAATTAAGTTTGAGCTCGGACAGTATAGCATGAGGGCTAGCCTTTAACAGTGAGCAGCAGACTCAGGAACATTGTCAGTCTTATTGCTGGCGGGTTGTTTGTTTATTGGTTCGCGCACACGCTCGACTGGCCAAAAGTCTGGACTGAAGTCCGTAGAGCTAACGTTTCGCAGCTCGGGCTGGCGCTCGCGCTGCTGGTCGGAACCTACCTTGTGAGAGTGCTCAGATGGCGCGCGCTGCTTGACCGGATGGCGCGCCCGCCATTGCTGGCGCTGTTTCGAGCGACGATGATCGGCTTCTCAGCGCTGTTTGTCATGGGACGAGCGGCTGAAATGATCGTCAGACCGGCGGTTCTGTCGGTGAAAGAGCGAGTCCACCCTTCGGCGAGCTACGCCACGGTCATGATCGAACGCGTCTTCGACATGGTGATGGTGGTGGTCTTCTTTGCTGTTAACTTGATCTTCTTCGAATACACCTCGGAAGATGCTGAAGCAACCCGGCTGTTTGGATGGATCAAGGTTACTGGCGTTGTGTTGCTGCTTGTCGCGGCGGCCAGCATCTATGGACTCTCATCTTTTCGGAAGGGCCGCGAGGGAGCACTAGGCTTTTTGGAAAAAAAGCTCGAGCGCCTGCCTCGAAGGATTTCAAGCGGAGTGATGAGCTTGTTGCGCCACATATCTGAGGGTCTCGCCGTGTTGCACGATGCGCGAGGGCTTGCGCTCACAGTTTCCTACACGGTTCTGCTGTGGCTTATGGTCGCTACTGCTCACTTGCTGGTGGTTCGCGCGTTTGGCATCCACTACGAACAAGTCCCGTTTACCGGTGCCGTCTTCGTGATGGGGCTGTCGATGTTGGGCTCGGTAGTCCCGACTCCCGGGGGAGCTACGGGCCCTTTTCACATAGCCACCGCCGCCTCGCTTAGTTTCCTCGGCGTGGACAAAGCCCAGGCCGCGTCTGTCGCTATAGTTTTGCACCTTGTGATATTCACCCCCGCTACATTTTTCGGAATGTACTACCTTGCTAAGGAAGGGCTGTCGCTTGGCCGGCTTAAGCGGATGGGAGAACAGCAGGTCGAAGAGGTCGATCGTCGGGAGGAGATTGCTGAGCGCCACTCGCAGGAACCGGTTGAGGCGCTTCCCGCAAACCGATAGCGCTATGGTGGATCCCGACTTCTACAATCGAAGAGAACAATTATGAAATGTCCTTTTTGCGCCCACCTCGAAGACAGAGTTGTGGATTCGCGCGAGAGCCGCGAGGGCGATACCATCCGCCGTCGCCGCGAATGTCTAAAGTGCGAGCGGCGATTTACGAGCTACGAGCGCATCGACCAGATTCCTTATATGGTCGTGAAAAAGGACGGTACCCGCGAACCGTTTGTACGCGAGAAGGTTCTCGCCGGCGTCATGAAGGCCTGTGAGAAACGGCCTATCCCAACGGCGAAGGTCGAGGCGCTGGTCAACTCGATCGAGAAGTATGTTCAGGAATCGCGCGAGCGCGAGCGCTCCACCGAAAAAATCGGCGAGATGATAATGCGGCGGCTAAAGGAGCTCGACAAAGTCGCTTACGTCCGTTTTGCGTCCGTCTATCTAGACTTCAAAGATGTCTCTGAATTCATGAGCGAACTTAGAACGCTGGTTCGGTCGGGTCGCGTCAGATAGAATGCATTGATGCGCAGGAGCCAGGAAAGTAATCAGTTGGCCAGGCTCGCTCGAAAACCGTTCTCGACGAACCGGGTGGCCTTGTGGCTTAAGCGCATCGGGAATTAATAACACTTATGTCATCATTGATTGAAACTCAAGAAGTTCAAATAGAGCAACCTGACGAGCAGGTAAAGCTGCCAGATTCGCTCCCGGTTTTGCCGTTGAGGGACATCGTCATCTTTCCTTACATGATCGTGCCGTTGTTTGTCCAACGTGAGCGTTCGATCCGCGCGGTCGAACAGGCGCTCGCCGAAAATCGAATGATCATGCTCGTTGCCCAGCGCGACCTGGAGAAAGAGGAGCCGGCGGGGCCCGACCTGTATGGCTACGGAACGGCGGCGGCAATTATGAGAATGCTAAAGATGCCTGACGGGCGCATTCGCATTCTCGTGCAAGGTTTGAGTCGCGCGCGAATCACACACTACGAAGAGAACTTGCCGCACCTCGTTGCGCATATCGATCCGCTCGCAGATACCGATCCGGACGGGGACGATCTGGAGATGGAAGCCCTCATCCGCAACGTCCGCGCCTCGCTTGAGCGGGCGATCACATTAGGTAAGAACATCTCTTCAGAAGTGATGGCGATCGTAGCGAATCTCGAGGACGCGGGACGGCTTGCTGACGTAGCCGCCTCAAACCTGGAGCTGAAAGTCACCGACGCTCAAGGCGTGCTCGAAAGGCTTAACCCGGCCGATCGACTGCGACGAGTCAATGAGCTTCTGGCCCGCGAGATCAATGTATTGCTCGTTCAACAGGAGATCAACACCCAGGCCAAGGGCGAAATAGATCGAACGCAACGCGAGTTTTACCTGCGGCAGCAGCTCAAGGCTATACAGACCGAACTGGGAGAAGGCAACGAGCTTGCCGAAGAGATCGGGCAGTACCGCGAAAAGATGGTTCAAGCCGCGATGCCGGAAGCCGTCGAAGAAGAGGTCGATCGCCAGATAAGAAAGCTCGAGCGAATGCATCCCGATGCTGCCGAAGCCGCGACGCTTCGCAACTATCTGGATGTGATGGTTGCGCTTCCGTGGTCGAAGGCGTCAGAGGAGAACCTCGACCTCAAACGCGCGCAGACGATCCTGGACGAGGATCACTACGGGTTGGAGAAGGTCAAGGAGCGGATCATCGAGTCGCTCGCGGTGCGAAAGCTGAAGGACAAAGTGAAGGGCCCTATTATTTGCCTCGTCGGCCCGCCGGGAGTCGGCAAGACGAGCCTCGGGCGCTCGATAGCTCGCGCGCTGAATCGCAAGTTTCAAAGACTGAGTCTTGGAGGGCTTCACGACGAAGCGGAGATTCGCGGCCATCGGCGTACCTACATAGGCGCGATGCCTGGCCGCATCGTTCAATCAATTCAACAGGCTGGAACCAACAACCCATTGATCATGCTCGACGAGATCGACAAGGTTGGAGCGGACTTTCGCGGCGACCCGTCATCGGCGCTCCTGGAGGTGCTGGACCCTGAGCAGAACTTTACTTTTCGCGATAACTATCTCGGCACTCCATTCGATTTGTCGAACGTTATGTTTATGACGACGGCTAATGTGCTGGATACGATTCATCCTGCGCTGCGAGATCGAATGGAAGTGATTCGGCTTGCGGGCTACACCGAAGAAGAAAAAGTCGAGATTGCGCGCCGGCACATCATACCCAAACAGATGGAGGCCAACGGCATAACCATTAAGCACATGAATATAAGCCGGTCGGCTCTGAAGGGGATCATCCTGCAATATACTCACGAGGCCGGGCTGCGGCAGTTCGAGCGCGAGATCGCCACAGTCTGCCGCAAGGTAGCGCGCCGTGTTGCTGAGGGAAGCGACAAGCTGGTAAGAATCTCAGGCAGCAATTTGCAGGAGTTTCTGGGTATCCCTCACGTTCATCCGGATGAAGTCCTGAAGAAGGATCAGGTAGGCGTAGCAACCGGGCTTGCGTGGACCCCGGCGGGCGGAGATGTGTTGTTTATCGAGGCGTTACTTACCGCGGGGAAGGGAGCACTGCTTCTCACCGGGCAACTCGGCGACGTCATGAAGGAATCAGCACAAGCAGCGTTTTCGTGGGCCAAAGCTCGCGCGGATGAGTTGGAGATCGCCCCCGAGATGTTCAACAAGTACGACGTACACGTCCACGTTCCGGAGGGCGCCATCCCCAAGGACGGACCCTCGGCGGGCGTTACTCTCGCAGCCGCGATGGTCTCAGCGCTCTCGGGAAAGGCCGTCAAACGCTCAGTCGCAATGACCGGCGAGATCACGCTGCGAGGAAACGTGTTGCCGGTTGGTGGTGTAAAGGAGAAGGTGCTGGCAGCTCGACGCGCCCGCGTCACCACGATAGTGCTGCCTCAGCAGAATCGGCGCGATCTGGAAGAGATACCCAAAGAGCTGCTCAAAGAGCTTGACCTGGTCTTCGTTGAGTCCGTTCAGCAAGTTCTCAAGACTGCCTTGTGCTCGTCTGAGTCCGGCTTGACTGCAAAGAAACCGCCCAAGGCTCAAATTGTTTCAAATTCGTTGCGACGGCCGGGGATTGTTGACGCGCCTAAAACCAACGTGTTATAAACCAGACACTTGCAGGAGCGCTGAGCGGAGTTCGGGGAGGCTGCAGCTCGACGGCCCTTCATCAACTGAGTTGCAGAGTTCAGGTCAGTATCCAAAATTAGAATCGAGGTGAAGTCTGTGGGAGGACTAAGGAAGGTCGGTAGTAGTGCTGTTGTGTTGCTCCTTTCATTCTTGCTCGCCGGAACCGTAAGACCCGTTCAAGCCGTTACCCAGTCTCAAAAGCAAGTCACAGCAACCAGTCCAGACTCGATCATTCAACGCGCGGAAGAGACCTTCCATCGCGGGGAAGAGGCGTGGGCCAAGAGCCTGCCCGATGCCGCGCGTAAGATGTTCGACGAATCTCTCGATATCATCCTTCAATCAGGAATCGACCTCAAAGCGGACGCAAAGCTAAATTCTTATTACAGAAATCTCATTGAACGAATTCATAAGTATGAAGCGCAACCTGGCGACGCCCACCCGCTTGATGAAGAACGCGTTGAGCCGTCGCTGTTGGACGAGCTTTCAGAAATCAAGGATGCCGAACTGGCAGCGGTCACGCCTGGTGGAGTCAAGATATTCGGCAAGTACGATTTCGAGTTCTCAGTTGCGCCGCCGGTCTTTCAATTCATCAACTTTTTCGCGGCAGGTCGAGGCCGATCGACTATGGAGGTGGGGCTTCAGCGATCCGGCCGGTATCGCGAAATGGTCGAAAAGATTTTTAAGGAAGAGAAAGTTCCGGTTGACCTTATCTGGCTGGCGCAAGCCGAATCCGTTTGGAAGCCGAACGCGCTCTCGCGCGCGGCAGCAAAGGGGATCTGGCAGTTCATTCCCTCGACCGGTACTCGATATGGTCTGGCGCAGACCGCGTGGATAGACGAACGCTCTCATCCCGAGAAGGCAACGCGAGCCGCGGCGCGATATCTTCGCTGGCTACACGATCATTTCGCGGGCGACTGGCTGCTTGCGATGGCCGCCTACAACTCGGGTGAGAACCGAGTGGACAGCGCAGTCGCGAAAAGCGGGTACGCCGACTTCTGGGAGCTGTACAAGCGCGGGCTGTTGCCGCAGGAAACTCGCAACTACGTTCCGTGTATTCTATCGATCATCGTCATCAGCAAGAACCAGAAGCGCTATGGCTTTGACGTGAAGCCGGACCCGACCCTCAACTTCGAGAGCTTCGAGGTTCCCGGACAAACCGATCTGAAAGTCGTGGCGGATCTCATAGGCGTTCCGTATGAGGTCATTCAGGACTTGAACCCGGAGCTGCGGCGCGGAACATCTCCGCTCGGTCAGCGCTACGCGATCAAGCTTCCGAAGGGAATGAAGAAGCAGTTCGAGGTTGCCTACGCGGATTTGCCCGAAGAGAAGCGGGTGCGCAAAGTGATCGTTCCCGCGGATGATATCGCCGATGGCTACCGGCCCGCTTACCGAGTTCAGATGGCCTCGCATCGCGTGGGTCGCGGAGAGACGCTGGCGTCGTTAGCTCGACAGAATAGAATCTCGGTGCAGGAGCTTGCTCGCTTGAATCGTATGTCCACGCGTGGCGAGCTGCGGAAGGGCCAGACGATTAAGATTCCACAGCAGGTGCGAGCATCTCGCGACCGCCGTGGAACGCGTGGAAGGATTGGGCGGTATCGAGAAATGCCGGTGGTGCGCTCGCATCGCGGCTCGAGAACTTCGTCGCGTGGACGAGCCGCATCACCCTCCCAAGTGCGGCGGCATCACCGATAACTCCGCCGCTCCCGATCGCGGTCACGCAGAATCAATCTATCCAATTTCCAACGCTGGCAACGACGACCGACGAAGTTACCATAACTTCGTACAAGCCCGTCCAAGTAGCGCTCCTTTGAAGACTAGTCTCATTCTTTCGATATCCGAGAGGGACGGAGCAGTGCCTCAACGTTCTCGCAGCGATCTGAGTTCTTCGGCGGTAAACGGGTTACGTCCATCACGGAGTTCGGCGATCCACTTGCGTCGTCGAGCTCGCGAGTCCTCCGAGATGAGCTTTGAGTTTACGTACTTCTCAAAATCGGTGATTGCTGCTTTGATGAGCTTCTCAGAATCAATCGCTCCTTCTCTAAAGGCCAAGAGTGCTCTTACAAGCCCACGGCTATCAGCGAAGGCTCCCCGATTTGGTTCGGGCGCCAGCTTGACTGCCTTCTCGCAGGCAGCAATCGCGTCAGCGGGTCGATTCCACAGCCCGCCATACCAGCAGATCTGGTTCCACCAGTAAGCGTCAACTCCCTTTCCTTGAGAGAACTTCTCCGCTCGTGCGTAAGCTTCAGCGGCTTGCTGTATCCTGCCTGACGTAGCCAAGAGGTCGACTTTAGCGACTGCCTCAATCATGTGAGCATGCTCTTCCGGGTTTCCTTTGAACTCGGGACCAATGAACACGGGATCAGTCTCCAACCCTTCCGACCGCAGACGTATCGCCGCCCTGAGGAGCATAGTAGCCCTCTTGACGTCGCCCCCGGCGGCCAGACTCTCTCCTACCTCGAAGAGGCGCGGATCAGCACCCAGGTTGTCACAGGTCTTGGAATAGGGCTGGTCCCCCATGTACTTGAGCCATTCTTCTCCAGTCATGTTTCGCGTCAGGCGCCTACACAAGTCCTCAACGATCTCCGCTGGTCGCCACAGCCACACATGTGCAGTTCCGTCGATACCGGCAGTAGCGACGAAGCCTTTCGTTTGGTCGAATGCCAAGGCGGTTACCGGTCCTGGGTGGTCTATGCGGCCCACTTCGCGTCGTTTCTTGAGCTCCCAGAATCGCACCATGTTCTCGCCTGAACTGGAGGTAGCGAGGTAACGGCCGTCCGGGCTGAACGCCAGGGCTATAGCCCATTTTACTTGATCCAGACGCGTCACCTCCCGTCGCGTCCGCCGATCCCATATCCGTACCGCCGTCTCAGAAGCTGCGGCCACCAGTAACCCGTCGGGGCTCAGAGCTACCGACGACATGCGATGTTCATTGTCTATGTCGCCCAGTGAGCTCCCGCTCTTGGCGTCCCATACGCGCACGATTCCGTCAGAACTCGTAGTGGCCAGGTATCGTCCATCAGCCGTCAACGCGACCGCCCAAACGGCATTGTCATGGGCAAACCGCGTGACCTCACGGCCATTCTTGAGGTCGAACACGCGTGCAGTCTTGTCGTTGTTAGCGGTAGCTACGAAACCCATGCTGAGTGCCATCCCGTTGACAGATCTGTCAAGAAGAATCGGGCTTCCCTTTGCTTTGCCGTCCAGTTCCCATACCTGTACAAACCCGTTCGGCAAGAACCCTGCCGGGTCCCTTGTTTGACGCGCTCGACTAGCCATCAAAAGACTGGGAGGGGTCTGCGGATCGTTACGGGTCTCGCCGAAGGCAACGGCCACCGCATTTCCCTGGGGTCCGACTCTCGCAATGTCAGCACCACTGAGAAGCTGCCAAACCTGGGCTTTACCGTTTGCAGTGGCGGTTACCAGGTAGCCCCAATCCGGTGGTGGCCGGAATGCGAGTGCCGTTACAGGACCGCCAGGTTCCATTAGTCCCAATTGTCTGCCGGTGGTGACATCCCAAATCCGCGCCGTTCCATCGAGACTGGCGGTTGCCAAATAGCGTCCGTCTGGATTGAAAGCCATCGCCGTTATATCACCCGAGTGTTTCAGCTCCAGGCGGCGCATGACAGGGCGGTTACTCGAAGGATCTCCCCTTCCCGATGGATCTCCCTTTTCTGAAGCTCCCGTTGAGGTATTCGACGATTGTAGTGATACCGGCCAGACGCGCACCGTTCCATCCGAACCCCCTGTCGCGAGATATCTCCCATCCCGACTGAGTGCAATCGAAGCCGCTTGATGCGGAACCTCATAAACTTTGCTGCCAGTCGTTACTAACCAGAGCCGCACCATTTTGTCCGTGCCGGCAGTGGCAACGTATCGGCTGTCTGCGCTAAATGCGACAGCCTGGATGCTACCGCCGTGAGGCATCTCTGCGGTCGGCTTGTTTGCTCCAGTCTCCCAGAGTCGCGCCTTTCCGTCAGAGCACGCTGTCGCAACGTACCGGCCATCCGGACTAAATGAAACAACCAAAACCTCGCCGCCGTGAGGCATAGTTGCAGTCTCTCTCCAGTCCGAGGTATCCCACAGCCTCGCGGTCCCGTCTGAGCTCCCTGTTGCGAGACGCCGACCATCCGGGCTGAAGGCGACTGACCTCACTGGTCCACCGTGGTGCAGCGTCTTAACCTCCTTACCGCCCACAATTTCCCAGACTCGCGCGGTCGAGTCTGAACCTGCGGTTGCGACGTAGCGGCCGGTCGCGCTCACGCTGACGGCATTCACTTCCCCAGAGTCGTGCCGCCCTTGCCAGACTTGCTCGCCGGTATTCGACTCCGCCATCCGCACTATCCCGTCACCACTTGCGGTGACGAAGTATCGCCCGGTCGTGGTGAATGCAACGTCTGCGACTCGCTTTCCATGAGGCACCGCTTTGCCCCGAGGCTCGGGTTCAGGGAGCAGACGCGGAAACGAGGCAAGACCCTGCCGCAGTACCTGATCCGTTTCGAGAGAAGGATCTGAGGTTCTTCGAGCAGCCTCAATGGCGAACAGCACAGGGCCTTGAGCCTGGCCCGGTCGCGCCTCCTTCGCATCCTGCGCAGCCAGAGCGACTTGCCTCAGGAGTTCAACCTGCTTCAGCCCATCCTCTGCACGTTGACGCTGCTGATCGGCGATGCTGCTCTGCTCTAGTGCGAACGCGGTCTGTTGGTCAG
>DATMCM010000459.1:0-2552 GCA_035558335.1 Blastocatellia bacterium
CATCGCGGCATCGCTCGCGTCGCCGCCGACTTCCTGCTCAATCTCATCGCCTATAACCTGATCCGCATTCCCAAACTGCTTGCCGCTTAGTCACCCCCGCGTCAAACCCAACAACAGGCTGCAAAATTACATCCAACTCCACCGCGCCGCCCCAACACCACCGGCGAGAATACAAAAACTCTCCATTTCAAGGTTTTTCAGCAGACTGCTAGACGGTAAACCGCCACACCGCTTGCCGTACATGCAGTTCCGCGCTTCGTATTTGATGTACGAGAGCATCACATTCGCAAGACCTCATCCGTCGCTCGATGCAGTCCAAACAGCCAATGCGAGCCCGAATATAGCCGTGAGCCGTCCGAAATTGCGACCCATTGTGACCCGAATTGTCACGGAGAACGTGGGGGCAGAAGCGGGCCCACATTGGCCGAATAGCATTGGAGGAACGAATGGCAAACCGGACGACGACATTCGTGTCAGCAGTCTTCGCTAGTTTTCTCACATGCGTCGCCCTAACCACCGTAGCGGGCAGCTCTGCGCGCGCGGCCGACGATTGCATCACCGGCCCGAAGGGCCAAGCGCCTCAGGGCAGCCATTGGTACTACAACTTGAACCGTGTAACGCACCGCAAATGCTGGTATCTGGGGGCCGAAGGCCTGAAGGTTCGCCAGGTCGCGTCGCCGAAACCGTCTTCGTCTGCAACGCCGACTTTACAGCAGAGAGCGGAAATACCTACTCTCAAGTCGGTGGCCGACTCCCACGCCGAGCAATTGATAGAAGAGCCATCCGCTGAACGTCCGATTGTAGCTAACCCCACCGCACAGCCGCTGCCAGAGGCAACCGAAGACGCCGTAGCGGGTGTAAACTCTCAGGGATGGGCTCTTTCCTCGCGCTGGCCTAACGAGCCAAATTCGTCCGGCTCGACTGATCGCGAGCCAGGGTTGACGAGCAATCCCGATACCCATGGGCATTCAAGAATGGACTCACAGGATGAGGAGCCGCCCGTCCTCACCACAGCCCGACTTGCGGCGCCAGAGGCCACGGTCAGCTCAGACCGCCCGCTGCTTGCCTTGCTCGCGGGCGCGCTAGCGTTCGGCGCCATTATCGGTCCAATGATTTTCAAATACTGTGCCGCTCGGCGGCCGGGGCGACGTGATATTTTCGATCGCGGCGCGGCCCGGAACGCGAACGTCCCCGACGAGAGGGTACCACCGACGCACTCCGGGTCGGTCGTACCGACACGTCCCACTAGTGTCGTTCGAGATCTGCCTAAGTCGAGTGATCCGAGCGGCGAGATGAAAGAACTGCCGTTATTCTTGCGATCTTTGAGGCGTGGGGCGACTTGAAGACGGCACTTTTCGCGCTCGTTTTTCATACCGTGGGGCGTCGTCGCGCACACGAACTATCGGCCGAATGCGTCAGGTTGCAACATCTCAAAGAAGCGCCAACGCAAATCTGAGCGTCACTTTTCGGGTGGGAGATCCCCGGCGCCTTGCGATTGCGCCGCGATAGCAAGGTGACAAGGTAAGACCGTCTGCGCGTTCTTGTTCAGTGTATCCGGCGCTCCGGCGAACACGACTCGAGGCCGATTGCTAATGCCGTCAAAACCCAGAGGCTCGGCAGGCGCATGGAGCATCTAATCGGCTTATCCGCTTCGCTTAACGGTCCTTTTACCATACCTGTTCATGCTCTGCCCGTAGTCATCCTCAAAGGCGTTGAACTACATGACACAGCACAGTCTCAGAGCGACAGGCGGTCAGAGCGAAAATGTCCTGAGCTTTGGTCGGCCGTCGGCACCAGACTGCGGCGCGACAGCTCTCAATCTCGTGTACCAAGCGGCCGAAATCTTCAGCAGCATAGAAAATCACGCCCGAGAGACCGAAGCCCGCGCCCAGTCGTTGTGCAAGAGCGCCGTTGAAAGACTAAAGGGTGCCGAACGCGCTCGACTTGAAATTATCAATGAGGCCGATTGCAAGCTGCAAGAGGCGGCCAGAGCTTTAAAGGACGCCCAATCGCGTATCGTAGCCGCTGAAGACAAGCTGACGGCGGTTGAGTTCCGTGCGCAAGCTGCGGAGCTGGAAGCGCGTGAAGCCAAGCAAGGTCTCGCACTTGTTGAGGAAGCCATCCGCAGGCGTCTCCTTTGCGCAAGCCCAGAAGCTGCCAGCCCGTTGAACGCAGTAGCCTGACCTTTCAGAACATCCGCATGCTGTAGTTCATGCAGGCTGCAGTAGTTGCACCGGCACCGAGCCGATGCCTGTTGAGGTTGGCAACTCTGTCTTTGAAAGCCGCGCTTGCAAAATGGCATTGGTTGCAGCCACATTATCGCGTCGTGGGATCAGGCTTCGGGCAACAACTGAATAAGCCGGGTCGCTATCGTCCGAACATCTCGTGCGCTCCTCTTCAGTCGCGATGTCACAATCAAGCGACTGTCGGCAGCGGTTTAGACTGTCAATCAGTGTCTTGATTTGCGCCGCTGCTATTGATGCTGCCTCCACTTCGGTCCCAAAACGACGCTGGCGCTTCACTTTGTTCCTCCTCCTGTTTTGCTTTGACAC
>DATMCM010000460.1:0-2370 GCA_035558335.1 Blastocatellia bacterium
TGCCGATCTGCGCGGTCTCTACAAGCTGCCGCCCGAGTCGATAGGTGTGCTGGTAGTGCGAGCCGAGCGCGGAACGCCGGCGGCGCGGGCCGGCTTGCGAAAAGATGACTTGATCACATCAATCGACGGACAGCAGATTACTTCTTACGTTCAGTTCAACCGGATCATTGCGGGCAAAGCCCCTGGCGCGAAAGTCGCGATAAAGATCCTTCGCGATGGCCGCGAGTACACACTCAACATCGAGATAACCGAGGAAACGAAGAAGCAATAACCAGCCAGGAACCTGCCCCGAATGCCCAAACCAGTTATAGAACAGACGACCGACCGCGAAGCGCAGAGCGGCGCCATGATGGCGGAGTTGTTTGAAGCCGTAGGGTTCGAGATTGCCGACGAAGATTCATACAATCTCCTGGTCGAGGACGTCGAGTTCAACGGCCATCGGAGCCGCGTCGAACGGGGAGACGCCGCGCTCGACGGTCGCTGCTGGAAGTTGGGAGATGGTCTCGAAGTCTGGTCGGTATTATATGAGCACGGCGCCGAAGCATATTACGCGGATTGCCGCCCCGCTTTTCGAAGCCGCTACGTCCGAGTTGTCTTGCCCTGGGAGTTGACCGAATACCAGGAGGATGGCGAAGCGGTCGTTCGAGGAACGCTTCAGGGCGGGCCGGAGGTCATCTTTGAGCTGCAGAACATGACCGAGCTTGATCAGAGGGTGTTTCGGGAACCACACTTGCGCGTTGCGCTCGCGGGAATCGCTTACAGCGCGCGCGTGCATCAAGGAGGGTCGAAACGAGAGGCCGAAGCAACGCCCGGATTCCAGCTAGCCGAGCGGATCACCGAATTCGCTGAGCAAGCCTGCGAGAACGATTACATCGTCAGCGGCCGCGTGCTGGCCTGGCGCGACTTGCAAAACCCGGCAACCGCTGCTGCGCTTGTCTGGATATACGTCGATGCAGGCAAACTCAGAGTTGAGGTGCTGGCCAGCCGCGCGGCGCTAGCCGGGCGACTCAGCATTGGCGCTACGATCACCGCCAACATCTGGCTCCAGGGTCACGTGCTGGAGGAGGCCGACATAACCGCCCGCTACGAGGGAGTCGATCCGTCCTACGAGACTGGTGACTTCTGGTTGAGGCTGCGAAGAGAGAACTGAAACCCACCAATGGCGTATAGTGGCGTTCGAAGCCACGTCTTCTCCAAGAGACCATCGAACAGATCTGGATTCTTCAACGCGCGCCGGATTGTAACCCATCCCGGCCACTAATCACCTCAAAGCGGTCATACTGAATGAACGTCGCCGGCTTCAGTTTCAGTTTGACCGGCCACCACTCGATGTAAGGCGAATCAACAGCTGGTTTGCCAACGCCCTAACTCAACCAGGGGCGCACTCTTAGCCGATTCTATCGTGAGCCTGTCGTGCGGCACGACCGTTGATTAGTAGTTCAGGCTCTCACGGCCGAGCAGCCGCAATCCGAGCTGGGAAATGCCTTCGATTTCGGGCTCGAGAACTTTCGACAATTAACAGGTGCTACATGACGAACTTTGATGACGGGCAGACAGAAGGTGATTCTGAGAATTCCCAATTGAGCGCGTGGATGCTCGAGCAAATGGCGGAAGGACTTGAAGACGAAGCGGCAGGGTTGGCGCGCCGCGCGGCGGGGTTCGAAGAGGAGGAGAACCTCCTCAGCAAAGAGATTGCGAGGCACGAGACAGAAATCAACCGGCTCTTGTTCAGGCTTGAGTCGCTCCGCTCGGATCGCGACTCGGTTGTGGAGCGCATTGAAGTGCTGAAGCGAGAGGCAACCGGCATCAGAGAGCGCCTTTTCCTCTGCGAGGAAGAAGCCGCGATTGCGGCTCTCGACCCCGCCGGGTACGAGAGCGGTAGCGCCCCAACTGAGCAGGTGTATCAGGCCCCGGTAACCAGGCCCCTCAGCGCTGCTTAAAAATGGTGGGAGAAAAGATCCACCTGAACGAAACCACACCCGGCGACTAATTCACTGAGCCGGGCGGCGAGGAAACTATGTTTCTCTGGAACGGCATCGAAAGACGCGGCAAAAATGAGCGCCGGCGAGAAGAACGGCGACGATCAATCCGCTACACCGCTGACACCCTCATCGTGATCGACGGAGTCACCTGGATCGACAACGAAGGAACCGACCGCCGTCGCAAGGTCCGGCGCCGCAAAGACCGCGAGCGAATAGCGAAACAGATTCTTGACGACGCGATCGCTTGAGCGCAGCGACGCGAACCAGCAGGGCCGGCACGACGCGGCACTCTCTCTCTGACTCATCTCATCCGATACGAGGCTTATCCTCGGGCCGCGGTCTTAATAACACCGAATCATCTTCCTCACATCGTGCGTTGACAACGCGC
>DATMCM010000461.1:0-19175 GCA_035558335.1 Blastocatellia bacterium
CTTTGGCGGTATGAACACGATGTACGCGGCGGTGGCTTACCGCACACGCGAAATCGGCACGTTGCGGGCGCTTGGGTTTTCGAAGGCGAGCATTATGCTGAGCTTTGTGATCGAGTCGATGCTCATCGCGCTGATCGGCGGAGTCGTCGGCTGCCTGCTCGCGCTGCCGGTGAACGGGATCGCAACCGGGACGATGAACTTTAGAACTTTTAGCGAAGTGGCGTTCAGCTTCAAGATAACTCCGGATCTCTTTATTTCGGCGCTGATCTTTGCGGCGGTTCTGGGTCTCTTGGGAGGACTGCTGCCTTCGCGAATGGCGGCCCGGATGCCGATCACCAAGGCACTACGCGAGATTTGAACTCGGCCCGCTCTTACGCCTCTTGGCGCGGCACTCTGACCCACGGTGGGTTCTTTTCGAGGATACGAGGATATATCGGACAAGTAAGATCGTGTGCGCCCGGGAGATAGCCTGTGCTGATCATAAACTCACCGGTGATCTCGCCGCCGGTGAATAGAAAGGTCTTTTTGAACAGTTTCACCCATTCTTCTTTAGTCAGTGGATGATGCGAGTCAAGCCACTTGGCAAATGATCGGTGCGTCTCGCGAAGCATCACGATGCGCTTCGCATTTTCAATCACAGCGTTGACCTTCAACTCGTTGCGAATGATGCCGGCGTCACGCAGAAGTCTTGATCGCTCGCGCCCTCCGTAGCCCGCAACTCGATCGACATCGAATTGATCGAAGGCCGCGAGGAAGCTGTCGCGCTTCTTCAAGATCGTCAGCCACGACAAGCCTGCCTGGTTAATCTCCAGCGCAAGCCGCTCAAACAACCGCGCTTCACTGCGGATCGGAAAGCCGTACTCCTTCTCGTGATAAGGCCCGTGGAACGGATGACCTGGAGCAATGGAGCAGTAACTCATCAACACCTCGCAGTTAAGTTTCATTGAAGTCTAGCGAGTGTGCTTTAGCGATTCAACCTTGGATTCAATGTAAGCGTGACCCCAGGTACTTGATCAAGGTTTATGAAGATGTGTGTCTAGTCGAATGAAATGGCGGCATCGGCGAATCGCTTGCCCCCAGCGACACAACTATTGCGCTCAAGAGCCCGTCTCGCCGGCGCCGCGCCTGCGTATGCTCGCGTTCGAATTACCGCCCTAAGTCAGAGGCCTACTCAATCTTCTTTATCGCCCTCAACCTTATCGCTCACAACAGGCAGACCGGTGTCGATCCAATCCTGCTTTCCCTCAGCGTAATCGCGCACATTGGTATACCCTCTCTCCGCCAGTTCACGAGCGGCTTCCTCTGACGGGTGCGAAGCCGAGCCATCGCTGTAGAGTACGATCTCGGCATTGCGGTCTCGCAGGCGCTTCGACGCCAGCCTGGACACTTGATCGGGCGGAAGGTTGATCGCGCCGGGCAGGTGTGCCTGGTGATACTCTTCTTCCGGCAGTACCTCGACCAGTCGGAACTTGTCGTGCTTTGCAATCTTCTCAGTCAGTTCATCGCGTGAAATCGTCTCAACCGTGGTCATTTGGTGCTCCTTCGTTTCAGTGTCGACTCCTCTAAACATGCAATTCCTATGTCTCCATGTCCCTGCGATCGATCTCTCTTAGATCGCGACAACTCGTGTATGTGTCGCGGACACTCATGACTTGTCGTCGGTCACGGAGCCGCTTTGCAGCAGGCAATCACGCTAGTTGCGCGCCATGACGACAGCTATCCAGACTGATGACCGCAAAGCTCGTTCCTCCGACCAAGGAGCGGTGATCGTCCAGCGCATATTAGTCGATACTCAGTAGTATTATTTACGATCCACCGCCACGTAAGTGGCGCCTCTATAATCCGGGTTAAGCCGACACTCATAACTCGCGATCCGCGTTGCCAGCAGATCTCGATCAAGCTATAAGCATCTTTGAATGAATCCTTACGAGATCATTGCGCGAATCGATAGCAGCATTCGGGAGCTGCCGCGGCGCGACACGCAAAGCATCCGAACGATGCGCAGACAGTTCTCCAAGGAAATCGCTCGCGCTGAAGCACGCGACGTCCTTAACCTGGGCCTGAAGCTCCTCGAGCGCGGCGATTTCATGCATCGCTTTTTTGCTTATGAACTGGTATCCAATCACCGCCGTGCAGCTGGAATTCTGTCGGCCAAGACCCTTGAGCAATTCGGCGCCGGTCTGAATAGCTGGGAGTCAGTGGACACTTTTACGCTGTATCTCGCGGGACCTGCCTGGCGTGAGGGTCAGGTGCCCGACTCGCTGATCAAGCGCTGGGCCCGCTCCAAGGATCGATGGTGGCGGCGCGCGGCGCTGGTCTCTACGGTCCCGCTCAACAGCAAGGCTCGCGGCGGAAGCGGAGACCCGTCACGCACGCTGATGATCTGTCGCATGCTCGTCGACGATCGCGATGACATGGTCGAGAAGGCGCTATCGTGGGCGCTCCGCGAACTTGCGAAGCGTGATCCGCGTGCCGCGCGCAAGTTTCTCCGCGAGCACCAGGGCGCGCTGGGCGCCCGGGTATTGCGCGAAGTTCGGAACAAGCTTGAAACCGGATTGAAGAATCCTCGCGGCAAGTGAGTGCGGCCCTTAGCGCTCAATTGACAACGCGTGGAGCCAACTGTAAAAACTGATTCCTGATTGCGTGCCCAACTCCACAATTCATCGAGGTGCCGAGGTGGCAAAGGCTGAGGCCAAACCGTTCGTGCTGAATGATGCATTGTTGAACGCTTATGCGACCAACGACAACATTACTCGCTATCTGATCGAAAACATCGACCCGAAGGCGTGGCGCGCCGAGCCTCCGGGGGGCAAGGGCAGAACAATCGCGGCGATAGTGGCTCACATTCACAACGTACGCGTGATGTGGCTGAAGGTCATCAACAAGGAAGGCCCCATCCCGAATCAGCTCGATCGCCAGACAGTTACGCCCCAGCAAGCCATTACCGCCCTAGCAAGGAGTGGAAAAGATGTTTCGCGGGTGATCGCAGCGGCGCTCGCGGCAGATGGGCGAGTTAAATACTTCAAGCCCGACGTCGCGGGGTTTATCGGGTATTCGATCTCGCACGATGCGCATCATCGAGGTCAGATATCAATGCTCGCCAGGCAGGTGGGCCACGCCATTCCGCAGAAGGCGATGTTCGGCATGTGGGAGTGGGGCTCCCGAGACAGCAACGCGGCTCAGTCCAAATCAACGGGCGCGGCAAAACCCAGGCCCAAAAAAAGAAGGACTAAAAGTTTACGCGGTCTGAGCCAGCCTTAAGATGTTGCAGCTTAAAACTGCGCCAGGACCAAGAGAGAGGAAGATGGCGAAACGATATTGGTTGATGAAATCCGAGCCTTCAGCATTTTCGATTGACGACCTTAAGCGAAAGAAGACCACGCTCTGGGATGGCGTCCGAAACTATCAGGCTCGCAATTTTATGATGAAGGAAATGAAGGTCGGCGATGAAGCGCTCTTCTATCACTCGAGCGCCGACCCGCCCGCCGCGGTTGGTGTGATGGTCGTAAGCGGCCCCGCCGAGCCCGACCCAACCCAGTTTGACCCTGAAGACAGCCATTACGATCTCAAGGCGACTCCCGGCCGGCCGCTTTGGTACTGCGTCCGAGTGACCTTCAAGAGCAAGTTCGCCAGCCCAGTCAGCTTGCCGGAGATGCGCGGTCTCAAGACGCTGCAGAAGATGGTCTTGCTTCAGAAGGGAAGCCGCCTCTCGGTCCAGCCGGTGACCGAAAAAGAGTTTCAAATCATCTGCGAGCTCGGATCTAAGAAGGGCTCCGGAAGCGGCAAGATGTGAGAGGGAGGCGTCTCCCGTTCCTGCAAGCTCGCAAATTCTTTGTCGCTGATCAGCCGATCCAGCGACCAAATCCATGGCAACCTGGCGGCCTCGCGCGCTCTCTTAGCCGGCGCTTCGCTTGAGGAGCTCAAGTGGCAGCCTGGCAGGCGCGCGATTGTAGGCAGCTCCGAGTGCGCCCCTGCGCAACGCGACGACACCGCACGTTTCCGCTTCGCTGACCAGCCAGTCAACATCGTGCCCGGGTACGAAGCCCGCCGCTCCGATGGTCATCACTTCCGTGCGGCTCTTTCCGCGGCGTGTCTGGATCCTTCCGATCTCGCATCCGTCCAAAAGCACTCGGTCGCGGCGGCACCATCCGCCAAAGGTCCTCACTCGTCGACCGGGCTCGATTCTCAGGTTCGTTCGCATCGCTTGCTGCAAAGTCATTGGGGTTTCTCCGTCCGTCTTATTTTAATTTTCGGTTCCTGCCTGAAAATAGATCGAAAATATACGAAGAAACAGGACACTTGTCAACAACTATTTTCGGGACCGAGCGGATGGCAGGTTCGCCGGTGAGTAAACAAAGGAGGAGAGCTGGCAATGATACAAGCTTGTAAGGGCGGCCCTCCGTGGCCGCTCCTATCTTGTTGTCTTACAACCTCGCCGAGTGTTCACCGAGGGGCCGGCCACGGAGGGCCGCCCTTACAAGCTTGTCGAAGAATTCGCTTGACATCGTTCTCAGGATGTTCGAGAATCTTCGACAGATTTTCAGATCTCGGTCGTCGGATATTTTCGGCAGGGCGTGACTGAAGAGAGAAACGGAGGATTAGATGCCAGTAACACCGCGCTTACGACAGATCTACGATTATCTTTGCCGCTACAGCGACAAGTTTGGTTACGCGCCAACGATCGCCGAGATCGGCAAGCAGTTCAACCTGAGCTCGCCTGCTAGCGTTCACCATATCTTGTCGGGGTTGGAGCGCGAGGGTTTGATTCGTCGCATACCAAACGTGAGCCGCGGCATCGAAGTGGTGAGAGCCGAGCCTTCGGAGGACGAGTTCGAGATTCCGTTGCTGGGAGTAGTCGCAGCCGGCCAGCCCATCGAAGCGATCCTGAGCCATGAAACGGTTTGTGTGCCGCGGGATATGCTCGGACGTGGCGGCGGCAGGTTGTTCGCGCTTCGAGTGCGAGGGGACTCGATGATCGGCGAGCAGATACGCGAGGGCGATGTCATTGTATGCGAGTCACGCCAGACGGCTACGAATGGACAGACGGTCGTCGCCCTGGTTGACGGCTCGGACGCGACAGTGAAGACGTTCTTCAAGGAGCGTGACAACGTCAGGCTCGAACCGGCAAACCCGAAATACAAACCGATCATTGTCAAAGCCGACCGGGTGACCATTCAAGGCGTGGTTAAGGGGTTGATCCGAAAATACTCGGTTCATTAGTCACCCGACTTGCGCAAAGGCATTCAGAGAGCAGCAAGAAATCGCTGTCTCTCTCAAGACCGCTGAGCTATTTGCCGATCGATTTGACATCTGCGATCACTTCCTCGCTATGGTCGGCGGGCTTTACCTTCCCGTAGGCTTTCGCCACCTTGCCCTTCTCGTCGATTATGTAAGTGATTCGCGCTATGCCCCAGTATTTCCGGCCGTACATGCTCTTCTCTTGCCAGGCGCCGTATTTCTCCGACACTTCGTGGTTCACGTCGGCAAGCAGCGGGAAGTTCAGGTTGTGCTTGGCGGTGAACTTTTGATGAGTCTTCTCGCTGTCCGCCGACACGCCCAGCACCACCGCGCCCAGTTTCTTCAACGCACCGATATCATCACGAAACGCGCAAGCCTCAACCGTGCAGCCGGGCGTCAGGTCTTTGGGGTAAAAGTACAAAACAACTTTCTTGCCTTTGAAGTCCGATAGCTTGACCTTGTTCCCTTCGCCGTCCGTCAGCTTGAACTCCGGCGCCTTGTCTCCTACTGAGAGCATCGTCGATTCCTCCTCGAGTGATAGGACTGAAAGAGATGCGATTATAGCGAGCGCTGGACGCGCCGGCTAGCTCGCATCTTTTTCAGCAATGGAATCGCGCCGATCTTTTCTTCGTCCAGGTAGTCCCAGTAGATACCGCGCGGCCGGCTGAGCCGCGTCCTGGTCGCAATCGACTTCTCGGGAGTGACGATGAAGTCCACCGGGATGTCGTGAGGCTCGAGCGCGATTCGCCCGGTCACGATTTGAAGCGGGTGCACATTCGTGATGATTGGCGTCGAGGCGGCGATGATGCCAAGCTCCAGCGCAATCGCGTATTCCAGGTCCGAATAACCGACCCCTTTTCCGATCCGCGCTCCATCGCGGCGAACGGCCACCGAGCCGCACAAGATCAAATCTATAGGTTTCATCTCGCGGACCGAGACCTGGCGGCCGAACTCGAAAGCGCCCTTGATGCTGGACGCGGCATAAAGCTTGTTGCCCAATCTTTTCGGGTCAAGCTCGACGAAACACTTTTCTTCACGCAACCGCGGCACCGCCATGTAAATCACCTTGCCTTGCTTCAATGCGAGGTGACGGATCGCGCGTTGAGGCGAGTCGGGGTTCGACTTGATGAAGCGGGCGGCTTGCCAGGCTTTAAGCTCAGCGACTCGTGTCGCACACTGTTCCGCGCCGGTGAAGTTCGGTATGCGGCCGCGCGCGCCGGGAAAGCGAGTCACGTGCTCCGACTGCATCAAGCTCCAGACGGCTTCTCTTACTTCCTGTTTGGTCACGTCGACAGGATGGCCACCGGCGATGCTCCTGTCAACGCACGGTATGAAATGATTCCGCCGCCCAACGGAGGCATTACAGCCCCTCAAACCAAATTGGTGCCGAATCAACCTTTGAGCAACCCTATCATATTCCCTTCCGGATCCTGGAACATCGCAAACGTGACGGTGTTTGGAATCTCTGTAGGCGGCACCAACGTCTTTCCTCCGAGCTTCTCGGCTTTATCGAGATAAGCCTGCAGGTCGTTCACCTGGACGTACACGCTGAGGTAGGCAGGAGCGTGGCCGTCGGACTGGCCGATGCCGCCGCCTATACCTCCTTCGCCTCCGGTGTCGACCAGGCCGTACCCCATCGGGTTGTTGGTATCGATCTTCCAGTCGAACAGCTCTGAGTAAAAGCTCCCGAGCTTTTTCGAATCATTGGCATTGATCTCAAAATGCACAACAGGTCGTCCCATAGATACACCTATCCTTTCTTCACACTGCGGAAGTTGGTTATGGTTGCGTATGTCCTCCTACCGACTTGCGTTTGCCGTTTGCGCGCTGGGCCGTCCGTACTTTTGCGTCGCAAAGCCGACAACCAGGCCAAGGATGGAACCCGGAAGGATTATCGCGAAGTAATGATCCTTCTGAAGGAAGGCTACGATGAACGCGAGCAAGAACCCCACCGCAAGCCCGAAGATGATTCCAAGCGGCAAAGAGTTGAACTTCTTAGCGAACCAGCCGATCAGTATTCCGGCGATCAATCCCTTGATGGTCGACCCCACCACGATCCCCGCCAATCGATCTCTGACTGCCGGAGTGAACCATGCGGTCAGTCCGTCAAATATCCCCAACACTCCTCCAAGCACCAGACCAAGCACCGTTTTCGACATTTGCTCTTCTCCT
The DNA here is from genome assembly GCA_035558335.1 of Blastocatellia bacterium. GTDB lineage: Bacteria > Acidobacteriota > Blastocatellia > UBA7656 > UBA7656 > Onstottus_B. The sequence continues at coordinate 7,411 of DATMCM010000461.1, forward strand.
TTTTTTCTCTCCTGAACTTCTATTAAACACGCGCCGCGGTTTCTTTAGCGTCCGACCGAGAAAAAAACAAGCAGGCGCATGATCAGGTAGGCGACGATCAGCAGAACGATGAAGCGATTCTTGCCCAGCCATCGGCCCGCCTTTTCGAAGACGTTCTCCCGGTAGGCCGAGACTGGCTGCCCGTCCAGGAACCTTACCACGTCGCCGGCGATCTCTTCGGAGCTCGCGTATCGGTCCTCGCGCCGCTCGGACATCGCTTTCAAACAGACCGCTTCGATCGCGCGCGGGATCTTATGGTTTATCTGTCGAGGGCGGAGAGGCCGCTCGCGACTGACCTGCTCACTAGCGTCTCCCTTCGATCGAGCGAACTCGAAGGGCGGCCGCCCGGTGAATAAGAAGTACAGGATCGCGCCCAGCGCATAAACATCGCTGCGTTGATCGAGCAAGTCGGTCTTGCCCATTGCTTGCTCGGGCGGCATGTAAGCGGGAGTGCCGATTACCGTTCCGGTGCCGGTATCGCCGGACTCGACAGCCCCGGCAAGGGGCAGCGTTGTGATCAGATCGGCGTCTTCAATCGCTCGAAGCTCAACCTCATCGTCTGTTGGCGCGGCTGCGTCTGCTGGCTTGTCGCCGAGAACCTTGGCCACGCCCCAGTCCATCACAAGCACCTCGCCGAACGGCCCAACCATTATGTTCTCGGGCTTGAGATCACGATGGATGACGCCGCGCGCGTGCGCGAACGCGACTGCTTCACAAACCTTTTGAAAGATCCGCAGCAGATCGAAGAGCGAGCTGGAACTGCTTGCGAACTCATCCAGGCGCTTGCCCTGCACGAGCTTCATCGCGTAGAAAACGCGCCCGTCGTCAAGCGCACCGACGTCGTGTATTGGGACGATGCTAGGATGTTCGAGCAGCGCGACGATCCGGGCTTCGCGCGTCATGCGAGACGCGAGCGCGCCGGTCCGATCGACTTCGTTCATCACTTTTACGGCCACCTTGCGGCCAAGATCAACATCCTGCGCGAGATAAACGGAACCCATCCCGCCCGAGCCAACCTTGTGAATCACCAGGTACTTCGAGCTCCCCAGATCGGGCAGATCGGCTTCCTGGCGGAGACGTTCAACCGCGTTGTCCGAGAGCCATCTCATTGCGGGTCTACTCCAAGCAGCGCGCGAGCTTCGCGGCGATATTCTTCGTCGGTCGCGGTCAGCTCGCGAAGCTTTTCCAAAACGATTCGCCGGAACTCGCGACGCGCGAATGCCAGATAATTGGTTACATCGCTTGTTGAGAGATCAAAGCTTGCTGCGAGAGCCTTGTAGCTCGTCTTCGGCGCGTCGTCATCAACATCAAGCACGTATCGCTCAAAGAGACGAAGATGGGTCTCTTTGCCGGCGTCGAGCATCTGCTCGCGAAAGCCTTCAAGCGCGAGGCTGAAGACGCTTCGCGACCACTCCTTGTCGAAGTACTCCTCGACGGCGTTTGCGGCGGGAGGCGATGCGACTTTCAACTGTTCTTCCGCGCCGTCGAAATCCAGCGAGAGAATCGTTGCGTCGCCTCCGCGCTTGATCCGGCTTGCAGCTTTGTTTTCATTGGCGACGAAACCATCGAGACAAGTGCGAAGAAAAGTCCGGAATTTCGCCTTTGAAGCATCGTAGCGGCCGAAGAAATTCTTCTCGATTGCTTCTAGAAAGAAGCCTTGAGTTAGATCGCGGGCGTCTTCCCCGGCCTTGTTCCATTTGATCCGAATATACTTGTAAACCGGCATCCAATAAGCGGAAACCAGCACTTCGAATGCGCGTGTGCGCTCTTCCGGGTTGGCGCTGGAGGCGGCAACGACCGCAGACAATCGGGTGACCGGGAATCTGTCTCGTGGACCTCCGGTGTTAGAGTGGTCGTTCATCGTTCAAACAGTTGAACCGCTGGCAAGATCGACGGACAACTCTTTCACACATCGAACAAGCTCATCTGCGGCGCCGGCGGTCGCTTGAACGATGCAATCGACAACTCCCGCGACCCCGATTCGATTCCAAACCTGCGACAGGCTAGCGTAAACATAGATCTGATCTGCTCGGCAAACACGCCCTCGCCTTTCATCCGCGTACGAAAGTTCGGATCGTTGAGCTTCCCACCGCGCATCGCGCGAATTCGGTTCAGCACTTTCTTCTTTCGATCCGGAAAGTGCTCTTCCAACCAGTTCTCAAACAGCTCCGCGACTCCGTACGGCAAACGCAGGACGACGTAGCCCGCATGGCTTGCGCCAGCCTTCGCGCCGGCCTGGATGATCGACGGAATCTCGTGATCCGTTAAGCCGGGGATGATCGGCGCTGCAAGCACTCGAACCGGCACACCCGCTTCCGACAGGGCTTGAATCGCCGCAAGCCTGTTTGTCGGCGTCGAAGTGCGCGGTTCCATAACTCGCGCAAGCTCTGTGTCGAGAGTTGTGACCGATACGCAAACCGCAGCCGCGTTGAAGCTGGCCAGCTCCTTCAACAGATCAATATCGCGGGTAACGAGCTGGTTCTTGGTCACGATGATTACCGGATTGCGAAATTCGGCAAGCACTTCGAGACATCGCCGCGTGAGCTGCAGCTTTCGCTCGATCGGTTGGTAGGCGTCAGTCACTCCACTGATGGCGACGACTTTCGGCTGCCACTTCGGCGAGCCGAGTTCCGCGCGAAGCAGCTCGGGCGCGTCTTCCTTGACGAGTATCTTTGTCTCGAAGTCGAGCCCAGCTGAAAATCCGAGATACTCGTGGTAAGGCCGCGCATAACAGTAGATGCACCCATGCTCGCAGCCACGATAGGGATTGATGCTGGCGTCGAATCCGACATCCGGACTGTCGTTGGTGGTCAAGAGCGAGCGGGACGCGTCCTTCAAGTATTGAGTCGCGACCCCGCGCTCTTGATGGTCAGCCGACTCGACGACTGGAAGGTAAGCAAGCCGCTCGAAGCGATTGGGAGGATTCTCGGGGGTCCCTCGCCCGCGTGGTAAATGATTCGTCGGCTGCTGTTCCACGGGTTCAGAAACCTCCTGCAGGAAACCTGGTGTAGGCCAGGGATTAAGCAAACTTCAATCGCAAGTTGCTGTCAACCTTGTCTCACTTGACCGACTCCGCCTTCGCGATAGAGATTCGGCTGTATTTTTGTCGCGGAGACACGCACATCCTGATGAGTCCGCGGTCGCTCCGACCCGTTGACAGCCGTTCGTAGATTATCTATTATTTTCGAGAGATTTTCAACAGGCGCAAACGGGACGAGCCGGCCGCTCGATGGTACGATTGAACAGTATGGACGGATCTTCGTATTTAACAGTATGGACGGATCTTCGTATTTATCGGTGCGATAGATTTAAGAGCGCGTCTCCCCGGCACGCAAACGAAGGAATCGACAGATGAGCTTAAGCCTGTTTCACCCCGCGGTCGCAAGCTGGTTCGCTAAACAATTCGCCGCGCCCACCTCACCGCAGGAGCAAGCGTGGCCCTCGATCAAAGACCGCCAGCATACTTTGATCGCAGCACCGACGGGCTCTGGTAAGACCCTCTCGGCGTTCCTAGCGGCCATCGACGATCTCGTCAGGCTGGCGCTTGCCGGCTCACTCGAAGACGCCACGCACGTCGTTTACGTTTCTCCGCTAAAAGCCCTTTCCAACGATATTCAGAAAAACCTGCAGGAACCACTCGAAGGCATACAGCAGGAGCTGAAGACGCTCGGCCTATCTGAGATCAACATTCGCACGATGGTTCGCACCGGCGACACTCCGGCCTCCGAGCGCGCGGCGATGACCAAGCGGCCTCCGCACATCATAGTCACCACGCCCGAGTCGCTTTACATACTGCTGACCAGCGAAGGCGGGCGGCGGATGCTTCGGACGGCGCGCACCTTGATCATCGATGAAATCCACGCGATGGTCGGCAGCAAGAGAGGCTCGCATTTAGCGCTCTCGGTAGAGCGACTGCAAGCGCTTGTGGGAGATGATCTGGTTCGCGTGGGGCTTTCGGCAACACAGAAACCGATCGAAGAAGTAGCGAGGTTCCTGGTGGGCTCGGCAAACATCGACGAAGATGGGACTCCCGACTGTACGATCATCGACACCGGTCACAGGCGCGAGTTGGATCTCACGGTGGAAGTGCCCGGCTCGCCGCTTCAGGCGGTGATGTCGGGCGAAGTCTGGGATGAGGTCTACGACCGTCTTGCGCAGTTGATTAGCACCCATCGAACTACCCTGATCTTCGTTAACACCAGAAGAATGGCCGAGCGCGTTGCGCGTTACCTGGGCGAGCGAATCGGTGACGAGAACGTCACCTCTCATCACGGAAGCCTCGCCCGCGAGCAGCGATTGGTCGCCGAGCAAAGACTGAAAGCGGGGGAGCTTCGTGCGCTGGTTGCGACGGCTTCTTTGGAGCTTGGCATCGACATCGGAGACATTGATCTTGTGTGTCAGCTCGGTTCCACTCGCGCGATTTCGACGTTGTTGCAGCGGGTTGGAAGATCAGGCCATAGCGTAACCGGCTTTCCCAAGGGAAGAATCTTTCCGACCACGCGGGACGAGTTGATCGAGTGCGCGGCGCTGCTGGATTCGATTCGAAGAGGCGAACTGGATCTATTGTCGATCCCGGAGAAACCCATCGACATACTCGCTCAACAAATCGTCGCGTCAGTTGCAAGCGATGAGTGGGTCGAAGAGGAGTTGTTCGAGACAATTCGCCGTGCGTATCCATATCGCCGTCTCGAGCGAAGCGAGTTCGACGCAGTCATCACGATGCTGCGCGACGGATTTGCGACTCGGCGCGGACGCCGCGGAGCTTATTTGCACCACGATATGATCAACCACCGACTGCGCGGGCGAAAAGGCGCGCGGCTGACGGCAATCACATCGGGCGGCGCGATCCCCGACAACGCTGACTATACGGTGGTGCTGGAGCCAACCGATTTGGTAATCGGTACCGTCAATGAAGATTGGGCCATCGAAAGCATGCAAGGCGACATCTTCCAGTTGGGCAACGCTTCCTGGGAGATTTTGAGGGTGGAGAACGGGCGGGTTCGAGTAGCGGACGCACACGGAAAGCCTCCCTCGATCCCGTTCTGGCTCGGTGAGGCGCCCTCGCGAACGCACGAGCTATCGGGCTCGGTTTCGCGTCTCAGAACCGAGCTTGCGGGGCGGTTCACGGAAGAAGCATTCCCGGAGGGAGCCGGCTCGGCGCTCTCGTGGCTGATCGACGAGATCGGCCTGTCCTCATCTGCAGCCGAACAAATAGTCGAGTATCTGGTCACGGCGAAGGTGGCGCTCGGAGTGATGCCCTCGCAAGAGACGCTGGTGATCGAGCGTTTCTTTGATGAGAGCGGCTCACAACAGATGGTGATTCATTCGCCGTTCGGTAGCCGGTTGAATCGCGCGTGGGGGCTGGCGCTTCGCAAGCGGTTCTGCCGCAAGTTCAACTTCGAGCTGCAAGCCGCGGCCACCGAAGACGCGATTGTGTTGTCCCTCGGTGCAACTCACAGCTTCGCGCTCGATGAAGTGTTCAGGTATCTGCGTTCGTCGTCCGTTCGAGAGATACTCATCCAAGCGATCTGCGCGGCCCCGATGTGGGAGATACGCTGGCGGTGGAATACGACTCGGGCGCTCGCGGTTGCGCGGCGGCGCGGCGGGAAGAAGATTCCCGCGCAACTCCAGCGAATGGACGCGGACGAGCTGTTGTCAGCCGTCTTTCCTGATCAGGTTGCATGTGCTGAGAACTTGCCGGGCGGCAATATCGAGATTCCGGATCACCCACTAGTAAAGCAGACTATGAGTGATTGCCTCGAAGAAGCAATGGACATCGAAGGCCTTGAAGCGTTGCTTGCGTCGATCGAGCGCGGCGAAAAGACGCTGATCGCTCGCGATGTGGTCGAGGCTTCGCCGCTCGCGCAAGAGATCCTGAACGCTCGGCCGTATGCATTCCTTGACGATGCGCCTCTTGAAGAGCGGAGGACGCGCGCGGTCTTCCAACGGCGATGGCTGGATCCTGAAACGGCTTCCGACCTTGGTGCGCTGGACCTGGGAGCGATCGAGCGAGTCCGCGAAGAGGTATGGCCGCAGGTCGATCGAGCCGACGAGCTACACGACGCGCTGGTGGAACTTGGGTTTTTAACACCTTCGGAGGGCCAAGACTGGGAGCCCTATCTGAAAGAGCTTTCAGCAGATCGCCGCGCAGCTATCTATCGCACGAGCTCCGGAGGGCCAAGCTTGTGGGTTGCAGCCGAGCGGTTGCCGCAGCTCAAAGCTATCTTCGCGTCGGCGTCCAGCGAGCCGCCCATCGCCGCTCCCGCCGTACTAGCTTACGCGAGATGGAGCTTCGAGTCAGCGCTTGTCGAGATCATTCGCGGAAGGCTCGAGGGGCTCGGGCCAGTCACTGCGCAGGCGTTGGCGGATTCGCTGGGCTTGAAGACCGACTCGATTGAAGCGGCCCTGGTGAGCTTGGAAGGCGAGGGGTTTGTGTTTCGAGGCCGTTTCACACCGGATCTGAATGAGATTGAGTGGTGCGCTCGGCGCTTGCTGGCGAGGATTCACAGCTACACGCTTAACCGTCTGAGGCAGGAGATAGAGCCGGTGTCGAGCGCCGACTTAGTGCGCTTTCTGCTGGCGTGGCAGAAGGTCACGCCCGATCATCAGGTCGAGGGCCCCGATGCTGTCGCCGGGTTGATCGATCAACTCGAAGGCTTCGAGGCGCCCGCTTCGGCGTGGGAGGGCGAAATACTTCCGGCCCGAATGGCCGACTACGATCCAGCGTGGCTCGATTCGCTGTGCCTATCGGGTCAGGTGGTGTGGGCACGGTTGACTCCGCCCAAGAACGGCAGCGATCGCGCGAAGTCGTCGGGACCAGTCAGGACGACGCCGATCTCGCTGCTCGACAGAAAAGACGCCTCGTTATGGAACTCGCTGTTTCCGGGCACGGTTAGAGAAGAAGTGTCGCTCAGCTCATCAGCACAGGCGGTCTATGATTTCCTATTACAACGTGGCGCGTCGTTCTTTGCCGACCTGGTAGATGGAATCGGTCTTCTGAGAACTCAGGTGGAAGAGGCACTGGGTGAGCTTGTTGCTTGCGGACTGGTAACCGCGGACAGCTTCGCCGGAATGCGCGCGCTGCTCACCCCTGCGAACCGCCGAACGAACGCGGCGAAGAGGCGCGGCAACCCAGCTTACGATATGACGAGTGCTGGCAGATGGTCGCTGCTTGGCCGGCACGGGGCGTCTTCGGTCGATCAATCGTCGATGGAGAAGCTCGCACGAATATTGCTGCGCCGCTACGGCGTGGTGTTCAAACGGGTGTTGGAGCGCGAAGGCTTTCAGCTTGCGTGGCGAGAGCTACTCAGGGTTTTTCATCGCCTGGAGGCGAGGGGTGAGATTCGAGGTGGCCGGTTCGTGACTGGATTTTCGGGCGAGCAGTTTGCGTTAACCGAAGCGGTCGGGATGCTCCGAGCGATACGTCGAGCTCCCTCGGAGAACAGTCTGATTTCGGTCAGCGCCGCAGATCCCCTGAACCTTATCGGCATCGTCACCCCGGGAGACAAGCTGGCGGCCTACTCAGGCAACCGCGCGCTGTATCGAGACGGCGTGCCGATAGCAACGCTTGAGTCTGGCGAAGTGCGCTTTCTTGTCGAGCTTGACCCGCCGGCACAATGGACTGCAAAGAACGCGCTTGTCCGGCGGAGCGTCGCGTCGCCCGAGCTGCGATCCTATCTGACAAAACCAGCTTAAACATGCACGTACCAAAAAGAATGGGCTGGCGAGGAGGAGTTCGCCAGCCCTTCAAGGTTGCCCTGTGATGAATCTGTGTTAAGCCGCGATTCGAGGCCGACTCCGTTGACCCTGTATCGTTTGGGCCTGGTCGGCCGCGGCTGCGGCCTTTACGTCTTCGGCGTCGTCCCGGAAGAAATCGAGCTTGTGCGTCTCGGGATTGAAGTCGATCACGACAACATCTCCGAGCCGCGCCTGGCGCGTCGCCGACAAGTTTGCGAGCGGATTCACTACGAACCGCTCGATCGCGCGCTTCAAATGACGCGCCCCGTAGCGATACTCGACGCCTTCGCTCAACAAGAACTCCTTCGCCTCGCCTGTAAGCGTGAAGGTAAACCGTTCTCCCGCGCCTTCCTCGATTCGCTCCTGAACCGAGGCCAACTCGAGGTCGAGGATCTGACCAAGCTGCTCGTGTCTCAAGCTGCGAAACACTACGACCTTATCGATCCGGTTCATGAACTCGGGTGAGAACTTCCGCTTCGCCGCATCGTGAGCCGTACGATAGATCTTCTGGTCCAAGTCATCCGCGCCCAATTTCCCGCCTTTCGATGGGGCGAAGCCGATCGAACCGGTGATCAACTCGCTCATCTCCTTGGCCCCCAAGTTCGACGTCATGAAAATCATCGCCTGCGAGAAGTCGACTCGGCGATTGTCCCCAAGCGTCAAAGTCGCCTTGTCCAGCACCCCCAAAAGCAATTGCCACAAAGCGTCCGACGCCTTCTCGATCTCGTCAAACAGGGCAAACGTGAACGGGTCGCGATCCGTACGGTGTTTCTCGAGATTCTCTTGAGTTAGCAGCGGTGTGGTCTCCCGATGCCCCAGATAGCCCGGAGGCGATCCGATAAGCTTGGCGATCTCGTGCGAATGCTGAAACTCCGCGCAGTCGATCTTTATCATCGCGTTTCGATCGCCGAACAGGATTTCGGCAGCCGCTTCGACTACGTGAGTCTTGCCCGAGCCGGTGGGTCCCAGGAATAACATGGTCCCGAGCGGGCGCGAGGGCGACGACATACCCGCCTGAAAGACTTGATACAGCGAAGTGATGCTGCGGATCGCGCGGTCCTGTCCGATCACTCGGGCGCGAAGTCCTGATTCGAATTCTTCCGCCAAGGGGCTTCTAGACTCGATGTTGAGCGGCACCAGTTTCTCTGTTTTTGCATTGTTAACCATTTTCAAGCCTTCTTTCTGCGCCCGTTGTTGTTGCTCCCTCACCCTTCGTTTCATTCGCCTCCTGGTTGACTTCATCGGCCCGCCAACTCAGTTTCGCTTCACCGGCTTGTTCCAACCGGCGGCCCCTGATACCCGATCAGGGGCTTCGGCGACCTTTTCAGCAACTTTGATGCCTTTCTCGACCCTGCAGTTGCTGTCCTTGTGCCGACTGGGTCGAACGCTTGAACACGCGTCAAAAGACGCACATTGCGGCAATGCTTAGTCTATGCCCGCTTCAAGCGCTCACTCACAGTTGGACAAGACGATCTGTTTAACACAATGTGCCATCACCCCGGCGAGCTTTGACAAAACGTGTCACGCAAAAACTGTCCAAAACGGAAACCAGCCACACCGTTTCAAACACCCACGCCGAGGTGACGCCGGAAAATGTCCAAGACAAAGGCCCGAGGCCCAGCGTCAATTACGACGCAGACAATCACTAAGAGGTCCGCCGCATCGAGTTAATACAATGGGCGTTGTCCTATGGGCCGACCACTCAGTTGCGCTGCGCAGAGTCGGCCAGCCGCGCAGCTACAATATTCGCGGGTGATGCGTTATCATTGCGCGGTTCTTGTGGCTTTCAGCGCTGGAGGAAAGAATGAGGCTTGAGGGCAAGGTATCCATCGTGACCGGAGGTGGCCGGGGCATCGGTCTGGCGATCGCGCAACGTTTTGCTGCGGAAGGTTCGGCAGTTGTAGTCTCCGGGACAAGCAAAGACGCGCTAGAAAAGGCAGCCGCCGAAATTAACAATCATGCAGGACGGGCACTATCACGGATCGCCGATGTCGCCGATGAAGATCAGGTGGTCGCTCTAGTCGAAGCCACGATGAACGAGTTTGGCCGGATTGACGTGCTCGTAAACAATGCCGGTATTGCAGGGCCGACTGCGCTTGTTACCGAGGTCAAGTTGGAGGACTGGGAACGCACGCTGGCGGTAAACCTGACGGGCGCGTTTTTGTGCGCCAAGCATGCGCTTCCGCACATGATTCAAAGGCGCGGCGGTTCCATCATTAATATCACATCCGTGGCGGGTCTCAACGGCTACGCCTGGCGCAGCCCCTATTGCGCGTCAAAGTGGGGAATGATCGGCCTGACTCGGACGCTGGCTGAGGAGGCCGGGCGCTACGACATTACGTGCAACGCCATCGCTCCGGGACCGATTCGCGGCCCGCGAATCGAGCAGGTAATCCGAAGCCGGGCCGAACAGATGAACCGCTCCTACGCAGAAGTCGAATTGGACTATGTCGGGCCGACCGCGCTAAAACGCATGGCAGAGGAATCGGACATCGCGGCGATGACGTTGTATCTGGCTTCAGAAGAAGGGCGTAACATCACCGGCGAGACGCTGAACATCTCTGCGGGCTACAAGCTTAGTTGAATCTCGATCCAAAGAGAGGCGGAATGCTAGATTCGCGCGGTCAAGCTGAACAGTTGCTGCAATCGCGCGTTCGTGACTAAGACGCGAGGCGCGTTTCAGCGGGGTCGCGAACAATCTCGACGAGTTTGCCCGTGCTCTTTCGCTGACGGGTGGCGACGACTGCCTGACGAAGCAATTCGTCGATTGTCTCCCCGTCGCTCAGGTATTCGGCAACCGCAAACCCCATCTTTACACGCGCGTATTGGCCTGGCCTGGCCTCGATAGCGAAGTTTTCAACCGCCGCCTGAGCGCGCTCGCCCAGGCCGATTGCGAGAGCCCGGTCACAGTCTCTTAGCAGGCAAATAAATTCATCGCCGGCGATCCGGCATAACAATCCGGTCTCGTCCATCGCACGTTGGAGACGCCCTGCGACTTCAGCCAGCACTCGATCGCCGACCTTATAACCAAAGGCGTCGTTTACATCGCGCAACCCGCTCAGACTCAACAACAGCAGTGATAGTGAACCGCCCTTCTCGTTTACTTCAGCCGCGGCTTCATCGAATCGCAAGTAGAGAGCCTGGCCGTTAGCCAGCCCGGTCAACGGGTCTGTCTGCGCACTCGCCTTGGTTTGCTCGTGCAGGATCGCGTGTTGAAGCGCCGTGGACGCGAGCCCGGATACCGATTCGAGCAACCGTAGGTGGTCACTGCTATAAGAATCAATCTCGCCGGAATACAGTCCAAGGGCGCCGAACGTTTCAGCCCCTTTCGTAAGCGGATAAACGCTCGCCGTGCGGCAGCTTGTTTCGAATCGACCGATGAGCTCGGTTAGATCGAGCTTCGCATCTGTGTTGCTCATCGGCCGGCCGTTGAGGAGGACCCATCCAGCTATGCCGTGCCCTAACGCGAGGCTGTGGCCGCGAATCCGATCTGCATTCTCGCCGAAAGCATAAGCAGCGAGAGCGGAATCATCGACCTGGCGCAGATACACCACACACGTCGTGAACGGAATCATCCGCTCGATGCGATTTACGGTGAGCGTAGCGACGTCCTGTACATCAAGACTAGAACTGAACGTCTGCGCCATCTCGTAAAGGGCGGTCACCTCGGCGCGCGCCGAGTGAATATGTTTTATGTAATCCGGCGTTTCAGTCGGTGCCTGGGCCAGTCCCGCTGCTGGGACTGCCTTGCGCGCGGTTTCCGAAAGACCGGCTTGGGTGGTGGGAGTGAGCAGCGGCTGCTGTGAAGCTTTATGCGTCACAATCTCCTCTTCGTATGCGGCCAGGTTCAACAAAAAAGCCTCAACGACGCAGGGATCGAACTGCGAACCCGCGTTTTCTTGGAGGAATTGGCATGCCTGGTCTCGGCTGACTCCCTTGCGGTATTGCCGGTCTTCTCGCATCGCATCGAAGACATCAGCGACTGTAAG
>DATMCM010000462.1:0-15454 GCA_035558335.1 Blastocatellia bacterium
ATTGGGCGAGATATCGCACGCCGATTGAGAACTTGTATCTGTGTGGTTCCGGAACGCATCCCGGCACGGGACTGACCGGCGGGTCAGGAGCAAATGCGGCCCGAGAGATCGTGAAAGACCTTCGCCGATGATGGGTGAACGTTTGAATTGAACAAGTAGGAGATGCTGAATTTGACTTGTAGCGGCCGGAGGGCGGTTGTAGTAACGCAGTGGGAGCTGAGCAATGCCCAAAGGACAGATTAGAGAGCTGCTTTTCTATGCGTTGATGTTTTGGAGCCGGTAGTATATGTGTGAAGTGAGCGGTCTAAGAGCTTCCTAGCGAATGAGTCAAAATGTCTAAAAAGCTCGAAGGCGTACAAGGGTCAGTTCTGAGATGGGCGAGGGAGTCACAGGGGTACTCCCTCGCAGACGTTGCGACTCGTCTCAAGAGGGACCCGAACGAAATTGCTGCCTGGGAATCGGGTGAATCGACCCCCACGTACGTTCAGCTAGAGACCCTTGCCTACTCGATCTACAAGCGGCCGCTTGCCGTCTTCTTCTGGCCGGAGCCACCCTTAGAGCCGACCCCAGAAAGAGAGTTTCGAACTCTCCCTGATTTCGATCTGGACAATCTTAGAGCCGATACTCGTTATCAGATTCGCCTCGCTCATGCCTTCCAGCTATCGTTAAACGAGCTGACCGACGGCAAAAACCAAGCGGAGCACTTAATCTTTCGGGACAGTCAATTAACGCCCAACGGGAACATTCGCGAACCAGCTGCGCGAGTGCGCGAATACTTAGGCGTACCTCTGGAAGTGCAGACGGAATGGCGGAACAGTGAGGTCGCTCTCAAGCATTGGCGCGATGCAGTAGAGGACAAGGGCGTATTCGTTTTCAAGCACGCATTCAAGCAGAAGGAAATCTCCGGCTTCTGTCTGTTCGACTCTGAGTTTCCAATCATATATCTGAGTAATAGCACAACCAAGACCCGTCAGGTCTTCAGCCTGTTTCACGAGCTTGCTCATTTGTTACTTCACATAAACGGCATTTCTAAGTTCGACCCTAGCTACATTACCGAGCTACCACCGCGGGAGCGGCGCATGGAACAGTTCTCCAACATGTTTGCCGCAGAACTGCTCATTCCCTCCGATGACTTCGATGTCCAGATTCAACGTGTTGTTCGACTAGACGAAAGATCGATTCAGAGTCTGGCTAACAGATACTCAGTGAGCCGCGAGGCCGTCCTTCGAAGAGTGCTCGACAAGGGTCTTGTTACCAAGAGCGATTACGAAGAGAAAGCCGCTGAATGGGCTGCGCAGGTAGAGGAGGAAGGTTCAGGCGGCAATTACTACGCTACCCAAGCGACATACCTTGGTAATCGTTATCTGCGCCTCGTGTTTGGCAAGTACTATCAAGGCAAGTTGAGCCTTGAACAGGTCGCCGAGTATCTGGGCGTCAAGACAAAAAGCGTCGCAGGCCTCGAGGAGTTAGCAGTAAGGTAACTCGCCCGAACAACTAATGCATGTTTTCGATACAAGTTCCTTCCGCGTTCTGAGGCACTATTACCCTGCTACCTTCGAGTCTGTGTGGATCGGCATCGAACAACTGGTGAATGAAGGGTTGCTGATCTCAACGCGAGAGGTATTAACGGAATTGGAAAGCTTCAATGACTCGGGCTTTATCCTGGAGTGGGCCAAGAATCACAAGGACATTTTTGCCACGCCGTCAAACGAAGAGCTAGAGTTTGTGGCAAATATCTTCCGGGTCGAACACTTCAAAGCGCTAATCAGCCAAAAAGCCCTGTTAAAAGGAACGCCGGTGGCCGACCCCTTCGTTATCGCGGCGGCAGCAGTTAGGGGTGGCACGGTCGTGACCCAAGAGCACCCGAAACCTAACGCCGCCAAGATCCCGAACGTTTGCGATCATTTTGGTGTAGCTTGGACAGATCTTGGGGGATTTTTGAAACAGCAGAATTGGAATTTCTAGAAACCTGCCCTCTCGCTCCTTTTTTGGTCTGCACTTCTCGCCTCCGCGCGACGGATCCGAAGTCATGGACAGAAGCACTCGTGAGGAAGCGCCCCACCCGGCGAATCGCGGCGACGACTCGTTGCCGATCAATCAGCAGAGGCGATCCCTGAAGCCCGCTGATTCCAACGGGCTGCGGGACCGCCTCGGCACGCAGCTATGATGTTGAAGTTACCAGCCTACTGCTCCACTTCGAGGCTGGCGTCTATCCGAATTGGCTTCGCTATATTGAAATAGTTTGGCGAAGTCTTCATCACGGTCTCGTGAATCTCGCGGAACTGATCGGCAGTGCCATTGCCCTTGATACGCACGACGTATTGAATGCTCTCGTAGCCCGGCCTCACCGTTTCGTCGATTCCAAGAAACCCGCGGAGGTCGAGCTCGCCCTTCGTTTCGATCTCCACCTTTTCGAGCTTTATTCCCCTGGCCGCTGCGCCGGCAACGTACCCCACCATCACGCAGGCATTGAGCGCAGCCATCAGCAGCTCCTGGGGATTAGGCGCGGTGTTCTCGCCCAACAGCTCAAACGGCTCATCCACGGCAACCTTGAAACTGCGAGGAATCGTCTGGCCTCCAATGGTGTACGACTCGACTGATGCCTCGCTGCGAGCCTGCCCAGCCCATTGCGACTTTACTCGAAACTCGACAATTCCCTTTTCGGGATCCTCGCCGATTTGTTGAATCACATTTTGAAGCGCATCGACATCGATGCCGTTTACTCTGCTTCCAGCTTTTACAGTTGCTTCTGACATGGTAGTTCTCCTTTTTCGTTCTTGTTCTGCGGTAATTGCCTTCTTAACAAAAGGCGGCTGCGATCTGTTCGACCTTTGCCCGGGTTCCTTGCCGCAAGCCTTCCAGAGTGGCCAGGAAGTTTGGGTGGGTCATGCCAGATCCGAGAAAAGTCCAGCGAAGTGCCTGCTGCTGAACCCTGATGAACATCTCACGCTCGCTGTCGTTGAACTCGCGTCCCGTAGCCCGTCTGAAGCTCTCCAGGTCAAACTGAACCTGTTGCTGCAGACCGCCGTCGAGAAACCCGCCAATCTCGAGATACTCTTCGATAGCCCGGTCGATATCACTGTCGCTGCAAGCCTCTCCCAGCGCTTCCACCATTAAGGTGTCGAGCTTGGCGTGCTGGGCCTCCTCCATCCAGTGGTGCTTGAGCAGGCTCTTAAACTGTGGGTCAAGGTTCTGATCATCCACTACGCTGTCCGTGTAGTGGCGCTGGGTCATCCACTCTATGTGCGCGATTGTCAGCGCGACAGCCAGCGGGTGATGCGACAGGACGGCTCGGCCGATTTCCTCAGGCGGGCCAATGACTGCGCAGACGGTCCCAAAGCCCGCTTCGAACTCCTCGCGAAATCGCTTGAAGAGATGTATGTGTTTGGCCTCTTCGCCCGCAAAGCGAAGTAGCGCGCGAACGCGGTGGTCGTCCCCGCGTAGTTGCGGCCTTGCGTAATCCAGCACGAAAGGAAGGATGAACTCCTCCACCAGACCAAACGTGTAGAGGTAACCGTGCCCCCTTATCTGATTCAAAGTCAGCTTCTCACTCGGGCTCAGGAACGAGAGCGGCTCGACGCGAGCCTGCGACTCTGGCAGAAACGGCTTGGTGAAATTCAGCCTTCTCTCTCCACCGATTATGTCTTCTACTCTCCAGTTAATTTTCTCTGACGCGGCGAGCGTCGCTTGATATGTGAATTGGTGATTCATCTCGATGTTCTCCTTTCCACTTAGCTTCGATCCCTTGTCAACGGTCAGGATTGTGCAGCCGTATGGTTTGAGCCAGCGTTTGAATCACCGTGGAAAATGCAATAAGATGCGGCCTAATCAAGGCGGATTTCCTCGATCGGCAGGTGACTGTCTCACACGGAAGGGATATGTCGAAGCGTAACTTGCTGAACATCAAACTGTTGGGAGGGATTGAACTCAGTCGTGGCGCCGTCAGCGTGCCGCTGCCACAGTCAAAGAAGACCCGCGCTTTGCTTGCATACCTTGTCGTTACCGCCCGGCCGCACCGGCGAGAACGGCTCTGTTCGCTGCTCTGGGATGTTACAGACGACCCGCGAGGTGCGCTTCGCTGGAGCCTGAGCAAACTTCGAGCTATGGTCGACGGGCCCGACAAACAACGGATCGTGGCAGACAGAGAGACTGTTGGATTCAATCCTCTGGACGTACGGGTGGATCTGTTTGCGATTAGGGATCAGATCGGTAAAGGAATCGATCAAGCATCCACAGAGGAACTGGAAAAGCTTGCGGGAGAATTCGATGGAGAGTTCCTGGAAGGACTCGATCTTCCCGATCTTCATGATTTCCACAGCTGGTGCATAGCCGAGCGCGAGCAGGCCCGAACCGAGCACGTGACAGTGCTCAACGAGCTTGTGGCGCGTTTTTCTTCTCAGCCTGATGCGTCGCTTATTCACTCACGCGTGCTTGTGCAGGTAGATCCGCTCAATGAATCGACTTGGGCCCGGCTGGTTCGGTTGCTTGCGCTGACTGGCCACCGGCACGAGGCCGAAGAGCAGGCCGAAGCAGCAACGCGGCTTCTCAAGGAGCTGGGGACCCGCCTGTCGGGAGAACTCGATGAGGCTCGCAGATCGCTGCGAGAGCAGTCAGCACCTCAGCTTTCTCCTCACGTTCAACGGCAGGCTAACACGGGCGCTCTGAGGGAGACTGGGCCGCTCACACCGGCAGAGCTCGTGGGTCGAAAGGCCGAGCGAGATCGTCTCCTCTCGGCGCTTGCAGAAACCGAAGCCGGGCGCAGGGAGTTGGTGGTTCTGATGACCGGAGATCCGGGCGTCGGCCGCACTCGGCTCCTGAGAGAGCTGATCGCCGAAGCACGGAGGCGCGGCGGGACTGTGATGAATGGCCGCGCATACGAGGCTGAACGGGGGAGGCCTTACGTTCCATGGATGGATGCCCTGCGACGCGTTCCGGTTTTGGCGGTGGGGCAGACGATTGGAGCGGATCTGGCTGTCCTCCTGCCGGAGCTACCCTTTGATTCGGCTGCCGAATCCAGTCGCGACCGGTTGTTCGGGGCGGTTGTAGATCTGATCGCGGCGCGTGCGCACAGCGCACCTCCCGTGCTTTTGGTTCTGGACGACGTTCAGTGGTGCGACGAAGCTTCTGCCGAGTTGTTGCACTATGTGATTCGAATGAATCGTCACCGACCCGTTATGGTAGTGCTCGCTGCTCGCGAGGGCGAACTTGCCGACAACGTTCCAATGCTTCGCGTCTTGCGCAGCCTTCGCCGCGACCGTCTGCTAGAAGAAGATATTGTCTTGGGGCCTCTGAACAAAGATGAGACGACCCAACTGATCCGCGGAGTCGCGCCTGAGGCAGACGCTGAGCGTGTGTTTGAACAGAGCGAGGGGAATCCGCTGTTGGCACTCGAACTCGCGCGCGCGCTCCGCGACGAGCCGGACGTGCCGGCAACGCTTACGCAACTGGTCCGGGCTCGCGTCGAGCGACTGCCTGCTGCTGCAGGTGACGTTCTGCGCTGGTGCGCAATCGTTGGCTATTCTTTCAACGTGAGCAGGCTCGCGGAACTAACTTCCCTGGACGTCGATGAACTCGCTTCAGCTCTTGAGACACTCGAGCGGCACGTGCTGCTCCGAGAAGCGCCCGATAACAACGGTCAGGCGGGGGCCTATACCTTTGCGCATAAGCTGGTTCGCGAGGCCGTCTATTCCGACCTCTCCCAGCCTCGAAGGCAACTCATGCATAGGCGAGTCGCTCAGGTGCTGAATGACCTCGGGCGGCCCGATGAGACGATCTCCCTGGATATTGCACATCACGCCGCGCTTGGAGGAGACGCGGGCATGGCCGCGCGGGCCTGTGTCGCGGCGGGCCGTCATTGCCTGCGTCTGTTTGCAAACACTGAGGCCGCGGCATTCGCCCGCCGGGGAATGTCCTACGCCGAACAACTGATAGAGCCGGAACAAGTTCAGCGGATGATCGAGCTGACTCACATAAGCTTTGCGGCAAGGCGACCCGACCCCGCGGACGAGGCGGCCCGCAGGATCGAGGCACTTGCGGAGCGCGCGCTTGACTACGGTTGTCCTGAACATGCACGGCTGGCGTTTCACGTGCTCAGCTATCTGCACTGGGAGCGGGGCGATTGGTCCGATGCCGAACGCGATACATTGCGGGCGCAGCAGGTGAGTCAGTATGCGGGCCGGAAAGAGCAGGTGATTGCGATGGCTGAGGCGGCGCGCTGTCTCGCTTTGCTGGAACGCGATCTCGAAAAGGCTGAGGCAATGATCTTCGAAGCAGGCGCGCTGTCGACCAGGCTCGACATCAAGCCCGCGGCTATCCCCGATGCGCAAGGCATGCTCAGACTCCACGAAGGGCATCTTGGAGAGGCTGTCGCGTTATTCGAGGAAGCTCGCACTCGCGCTCGGGCCGAAGGCAGCCGGCTGGATGAGTTTCAAGCGCTGGAGCATCTACTGATGGTTGAGCTTCAGCGTGACAGTTATGCTCGCGCGCGCGCGGTGAGCAATGAGCTGGTGTCGATCGGAGAAAAGCTGCGAGAGGGGAGCGAGTCGTCATTTGCTCGCGTACTCCGCGCAACCTCTTGCTATTCGATGGGAGAAGAGCAGGTTCAGCCTGAATTGGAGCAAGCCCTCGACGAGCTGCGAATCGCGGATGCCAAGCACCGGCTTGCCTACGCACTGACTCGGATTGCTAACGTGGACTTGCGTAGGGGCCACGCCGATTTGGCTCGCAGGCGAGCCTCGGAAGCGCTGGCGGTCGCGGAACAGCTCGAGCGGTCGAGTGAGATAGTGTTCGCCAGGGTCGCGTTGGCCCGAGCGGCGGCCGCATTGAATGATGAGACAGCTTTGCTGTTGCACCTCGATCAACTGCGCTGCCAATCAATGGCCGCGGTTTCGACACACGCCCGAGAGGCTGCACAAGCTGTCCTGGAGGAACTAAAACCGCGCTTCGGGAACGAAGACGTGACAGGAGGAGAGTCAAGTGGAGCAGGTAATAGTCGAGAGGTCGTTTGACGAGGCGGTTGAGTTTGAAGATCTGCAAGCCCAGGGGGACAAGGTTTCGTGGTGTCTGGACCAACACCGGGTCCGCTTTCTAAGAAGCTATTTGTCATCGGATAAAAAGCGAATGATCTGCGTGTACGAGGCTCCGGATGCTGAATCGGTTCGGATCGCTAATCGTCAGGCAGAAGTGCCGTTTGATTGTGTGTGGACAGCCACCCTGCACGGCGCAGACGAGTAGGCGAAGGTCAGGGGAAGCTTGCCATCGACTCGACACTCGATCTATCTGCAGATCGAAGAAGGCATCGCGAGAGACACGTTGTTGGTTCCGGCCACCTTAATCCGCCGCCTTTCGATGCGTTTATCGTCGATAGATAGCCGGTAAGATGACTTTACAAGACTGGGCCCGATTCTTAAGCGACCAGATCGTAGCGTCCAAGCGAACGGCTGCACGGCGCATCAAGAGCCTCAATCCTAATCCATCTACTACGAGCCGCAGCCAACGTTCAGCGCATCGAGTAACAGCGATTCCTACCCTTTCACATTCAGTCCGGTCACATATAGGTCACATGAATTCCACCGGTCAAAACCTGGAAGGTCATTTGCCAGAGCATCGCGGCTGCACTCTTCCGATCGGAACTCTTAGAGCCATTCTCGAAGGCCCTGAGATTTCAGAATCTGATCTCAAGGATTAGCGGAGAGATACTTTCGTCTTGTGTCGTGCTCGCGACGATGCAAACTGAGAGTTTCCGCTACGACCGAATGCCCATGCGCCGCAGTAGGTCCTCAAATCGAGGGTCAGAGCGCAGCGGATCTGCGATCGCGTTCACCTTGAGATAAGCCATGAAATTTGATCGTTCCTGATAAGCCTTCTCCAGCCAGGCAAAGGCTTGATCCTTGGCGCCGAGGCCAATATGAACGTAGGCCAGCGCCACCGGCGTCACATAACGGTGCCGGTTGAGTTCGAGCAACTCATTCAAGATTTTTATGGCTTCAGCTTTACGCCCGGCGACGCCATAACACATTCCCAGGAGCCCGAGCGCGCCTGGCGCTCTGCTTGACAAGACAACTGCTCTTTCAGATATTGCGATCGCTTCGTCAAACCTCCTGTTGTCCGCACAGGCAAATCCCAGAAACCAGTGCGCCAAATAATTGTTTGGATCCAGTGCGATGACGCGGCGTAATTGCTCGATGGCTTCGTCATACCGACGCGCGTTTGTGAGGACGAAGCCTCTTAGCGTGCTCGTCGAGAGCGAGAGCGGATCTAACTCTTGGGCGCGATCGGCTTCTGCGATAGCTTCCCCGGCGCGTTTTTCATTCGCCGACAGGTGGAGGGAATAAATGCTGTGGGCTTGAGCGGAATTGGGGTTGAGTTCAATGGCGCGCTTGAGCTCCTGTTCCGCCGCATCCCAGTTCCAATCGTAATGATAAATGTAGCCAAGCGCGGCGTGGGCCTCGGCCTGCGTGCCGTCAAGCTGAAGGGCCTTCACGGCGGCCTCCTCCGCCTGCCGCCTTGCTTCAGGGGGTGGCAGCTCGCTAATGACGACCGATTGGCTGGTGTTGTAACAGGCAGCCAATCCCGCGTAAGCCGCAGCATAGTTCGGATCTTGCTTGATTGCGCTTTGGAAATACTCGATGGCTCTATGTAACTGCTCTTTCCTGCCCAAAAGATAACGACCTTGCAGGTAGTCATCCAATGCCTTGCGGTTGACTTCCGCACTATCGGTCAGACGCGCTTGTTCATCGGGCGTGATCTTCATCTGTATCTCACGGACCACTGCCTGAGCGATTTCGCTTTCGAGCGCCATCACGTCACGCAAGTCGCGCTCGTAGGTTTCTGACCACAAATGCCGGTCAGTCGCCGCGCGGATGAGTTGCGCCCGGACTCGGACGCGGTCACCTGAACGTTGAACGGTACCTTCAACCACTGCATCAACCTTTAATTCCCTGGCGATCTCATTCAGAGGTTGCTTAGTGCCCTTGTAGTGCATGGCTGACGTTCGGGAAATCACCTGCAGACCTCTTATCTTTGCGAGATCGCCGATCAGCGCGTCGGTCATTCCATCTGCAAAGTAATCCTGCGACGGGTCGCCAGAAAGATTCTCAAGCGGCAGCACCACCAGCGACTTGATCTCGCCCGCCGAGAGCGAGGATGCGTTGCGGAAGTACATTACGTAGATGATCGCTGCCACCATAAACAACAAGAGGCACAAGATGGTCACTTGCCACAGCCGTGAGATGGACCCCCTCTTTCGCGCCCATCTTCCGGACGATGGAGGAGGAACGTACGGCACCATCAGCGGGTCCGAAGAGTTGTACCCTTCGACACCGACGATCTTCGCCACACGGCGCAATTCGTTTTTCATGTCGCCGACAGACTGGTAACGATCGTTGGCCTGCTTTGCCAATGCTTTGTCAATCACCGCGCATAACTCAGACGGCACCTCGTTGTTCAATTCCGCGACTGGGGTGTGAGGCTGATTGATCACCGCGTTCATCGTCTCCGCCCGCGATTTGGACTTGAACGGAGCACGACCCGTAGCCATCTCATACATCACCACGGCCAAGGAAAAAATATCGCTGCGATGATCGGCCCGCTCGCCTCGCGCCTGCTCGGGTGACATATAGGTCGGCGTTCCCAAAACAGCTCCGGCGTAAGTCAACTCGGATTCGTCGTCTTCTCTTTCCAACGACTTGGCCAGACCGAAGTCGAGCACCTTAGCTTGCCCTCCCGGCGTGACGATTATGTTCGACGATTTGATGTCTCGGTGGATGATCCCTTGAGCGTGCGCTGCGGCCAGAGCATTTGATACTTGCAAGCTGATCGAGAGCAGAAACTCAAGAGCCAGCGGCTGGCTTGCTATCACGTGCTTGAGGGTTTCTCCCTCGACATATTGCATAGCTATGAACAGAAGGCCCGAGGCTTCGCCTATCTCATGAATCGTGCAGATGTTCGGGTGATCGAGCGCGGAAGCGAGGCGCGCTTCCCTCAGGAAACGCGTACGCGATCCACTGTCAGCAATCAAATCGCGGTCGAGTAGTTTGAGCGCAACGTTGCGTCCGAGCCTCGAATCCCGAGCAAGATACACTTCGCCCATCCCGCCAGATCCCAGCTTCTTAACTAACTTGAATGGGCCAACCGCATCCATCGTCACAGTGCTGTCGCCTTCATTGTCGGCCATCAATTCGGGAGCCTCTTCAATCGCCGGAGACTCGATAAATCGTTCGGCTCTTTTGTCATACGCCAGCAACGCTTCCACTTCTCTTCTCAACTCCTCATCGTCGCCGCACTCTCGGTCAAGGAAAGCAGCACGCCTATCCTGGTCAACCTCGAGGGCACCTTGAAAGAGCTCGAAGATCTTATCTGACTTTTCGTGACGTTTAGACTTCATCACCGATTTCTTCGCTGATCGCCCGATACAGCCAGGCTTTTGCGGCGCGCCACTCGCGTTGCACGGTTGGGGAAGATACACCGAGAACTTCAGCAGTTTCGTCAATGTTCAAACCGCCGAAATATCTCAGCTCGACCACTTGAGCCTTGCGAGGGGCAATAGCGCAAAGATCGGTGAGGGCGTTGTCGAGAGCGATGATGGTAGCCGCACGCTCATCAACCAGTCCTGCCGCTTCATCCAGGGATACTCGCTGTCCCGCGCAACCTCGCTTTAGCCGGCGGCGGCCTCTGGCACGCTCCACAAGTATTCGACGCATGACCTGCGCCGCTACGGCGAAGAAGTGTGCGCGGTCCTGCCACCGCATCCTATTGTAGTCAACAAGTTTGATGTATGCCTCGTTGATCAACGCCGAGGTCTGGAGAGTGTTCCCTGCGCGTTCTCGGCGCATGTATTGATGAGCCACTCGGCGCAGTTCCTTGTAGACGAGAGGAATCAGCTTGTCGAAGGCAGCTCTATCACCGCTGCCCCAGTCCAGCAACAGGCCGGTTATGTCTTTTTGCGAAAGCGTAGCCATTTGGCTGCCTCTGATTAGAGGTTGGTGAGGAGGGACAGTATACCACTCGTGAAACCAGTCCCGCCTCAACGACCCTTAACGTGAAACTCTCAACCCTGATGATGAGATTCTCGCCCTCGTGTCGCCTAACTATATGAGAAGCGAATTGCGAGGGAGGCGCGAATTCGGTGAGCGAACAGACCCACATGTTTTCGGATTGACTGCCGCTGACGCGCATGCCGACCAGGGTGACGATCACGCCGGTGGAGCACACCTTCAAAGGAGCCAACCACTGTAAAGAAAGGAGACTGAAAAATGAAAATGCTCAAGAACTACTCGCTCGCAGCAGTGAGCATTGCGATCCTTGCAAGCTCGATCCTGTTTGCGCCAGTCACGCCCGTTAGGGCCCTCACAGGACCGCAAGTGCTCGACGATTGGGGCAGCCGATTCACGTCGCTCGGAGCATCGGTTCCCGAGAACACGAGACGCACGCAAGTCCGCATCACCATCGTGCAGTTGGCGATGTTCGACGCCGTGAACGCCGTCCTCGACGGGCCTTACCGACCCTTCGCGTCGAAGCCTTTGTCGGTTCCAGGTGCATCACCGGAAGCTGCGGCGATCCGTGCAGCGTACATCGTCGCTCTCACCGAGTTCCCGACGCAAACTGCGGCGATCCACACCGCCTACGACACGTCGATCGCCGGCGTTCTCGGGAGCCCTGAAGCGATTGCCGATGGCATCGTGGTCGGCGAGGCCGCAGCCAATGCGGTCCTCGCGGCGCGCGTTGGAGATCATCGCAACGATCCGGAGCTCGAAGGCTACACGCCCGGCAGTGGCCCCGGTGTGTGGATCCCGACTCCACCCGCATTCGGGGATCCGCAGAGTCCGTTCCTCCGGTTCGTCACGCCGTTCGGGTATGACGACCCCGCGCGCTTCCGTCCCGATGCTCCGCCAGCGCTCGATAGCAGGACCTACAAGATCGACTACAACGAGGTTAAGGACCTCGGTCGGGCCACCGAGACGAGCCGAACCCAGGAGCAGTCTGCAACTGCACTGTTCTGGTCGCCATCGGCAACCGACCTGTGGAGCGCCAACATCCGCAGCTTGGCCAGCTCGATGGACCTATTGAGCGCCGCTCGTTTCGAGGCAATTGGCATTGCAGCGGTGACGAATGCATTCATCGCCTGTTGGGATGCGAAGTACACGTACATGTCCTGGCGCCCGGTTACTGCCATCCGTGCCGGCGATACGGATGGAAACCCCAAGACCGAACCGGATACGGCATGGACGCCCTTCATCGTCACGCCGTCCCACCCCGAATATCCCGCGGCCCATACCACGGTCGGCGCGAGCGCGCTCGGGTTCTACAAGGTGTGGTTCGGCAGCGATGAGTTCCCGCTAGCGTTCAAGGGCAACGGCGGCGCGGTTCGTATCTACACCAGCGTCAAGGAGATCCATGCCGAGGAGGGCAACGCACGTGTGTGGGGCGGGATGCACTTCCGCAACAGCACCGAGGTGGGTGCCGCGCTCGGCAGCAGGGTTGGCAAGTACACGGCGAGGCATCTTCTCAAGCCGATCGCGAACTGATCGGAGGGGATCACCCCTTGCAATGTTAGGAGGGCGATCGGGTCTCAGTAGGCGCGATCGTCCACGTTCGAAAGGAGCTGGAAATGGAGAGGCGACGATTCTTGACTCGACTGACAGCCGCTTCGGGTGCGGCCTTCTCGTTCTTCTCTGGCAGGGTGGAGGCAAGGGCTTCTTCCCAACCGGGTCCTGAGGCTACGGCGCCGGAGAGTTGGCCGCGGCCAGCCAGACTCTCATCCTTCTCTCTCTTCCCAACCGCCGACCGTGGAATGGCGGCTCGCTGGGTTTGGGAGGGATACGGGCTGGAGAGGCCAAACCAGTACGATACAGTCCACGCATTTTGCCAGGCGCTTGTGCGCGAATGGGAACGCTACCGGTCGGCTTACGTCTGGCGGACGGCCATCGGGGGGACGCGCGATGTCTGGGTCTTACCCGCGAGATTCGTGATCGCTCATCCGCCCTACAGGCCGGATTTCCCAAACGGATACTATTGGATCGATCCGAGTCTCGAAGCAGATGATGCGGTCTCTTCGATTCATCCAGGTGCTTTCTTCCGTATTCTTCCGGCAGAGACCGTTGATGAGTACCCTCCACCGGCCGGACGACGCGCGACCCAGAACGAGTGACCCTCGCGGGCTGCTGTCAGAGGTCAACGACAGATTCCGCATCGCGGACGGCTCCGTCGCAGAGGGCGAGCCCTTGTCCGAGAAAGGGGAGCGAGATGCCATTCATGGGTGTGTTGAAACAGGCGACCCGTACGAGCATCCAGATCATGAACAACTGGAACGACGGCTGCGGCTACACGATTCTGAAGATCAACCACAAGGACAAGATCGCGAGCGCTGATAGCAACACGATCGCGGCAGGCGTTACTGGCCAGTTCACTGACTCGTTCGCATCGGGCATCGAGCGCACGATCATTTTCGTCAGTCCACCGGTGACGTTTCCGGGGACCGCGACAGCGACCGTCGTGCAAGGCGCCGCGATTTACTCGCTGGACTGCAACGGCGACACAATGCTCGTCTTCGATTGCGTTGCCTGATCAACGGTCACATACCGGTCAGACAACTAGAGGCAGCCGGTTAACAGCTGCCTCTAAGTGTTTGAGATATTGGCTCCTGAGGTAGGACTCGAACCTACAACCCTCCGGTTAACAGCCGCACTGGAGGCATTGCAGTTTGATGATAACTAGCGGCTAAACATTCCATCTACTACGAGCCGCAGCCAACGGTCAGTGCATCGAGTGACAGCAATTCCCACCGGTTCACACTCAGTCCGGCCACATGTAGGTCACATGAACCAAACCGGGCAAAACCCGGAGGGTCATTAATCATCCTGATCAGTCTAAGTCAATCTGCTAATCCCGGCTTCTCTTGCAGAGTTCCGGCTTTATCAAAGGGTTTTGAGAAACGCGATCAACGCGTTGCGATCACCTGCTGACAGATTAAGTCCGAAGGGATGGCCTTTCACTGCATACGTCTTCACACCGTAAGGCTTGTAACCTGTCGGAACGTAATCCTCGCGCGTGCGGCGCGGATCAAACCAGTCTTCGAGCGTTGCGCACCAGCCGCTATGCCCGAACATGCTGCGATACCACGAGCCCCTAAGCGACGGCACTTTGTAGTAGCCCGTGCCGCGCTTCGTCTTCAACGTCAGGTTCGCGTCCGTGCCGACGCTGATCGGCAAGATATCGTACTTTTTCAGATGATCCGCGGGTACGGTGAAGCCTTCTGCCGGAGTCAGCTTGTTGTTGGTGTAGAGCGGCGGCGTGTGGCACATGGCGCAGCCTTCGCGCTCGAAAATCTTCTGTCCTTGCGCGGCCAGCGCATCGAACTTGTTGGGATTAGGCGGCGGTTGCAACGAATAAATGTAAAGCGCCAGGGCATAAAGCTGCTCGTCGCTGTAGCGGCGCCGCGTCGTCGGATCCGGTAGCTTGTCAAAGCCGGGGCCGCCACTTGCGATGAAGCCATTAAAGTTGGCGAGGTTGTCGGCTCCTTGATTCAGGGCGGCGTATCGCATCATGTCGACAATGGAGCGATGCTGCTGGAGGCCAGTGCGATCGAGGTATTTCCTATCCTTGACGCCGATCAGATCAGGCACCTGTATTGGATATAACGCACTGCCACGATGCCGTGGGTTTACACCCGGCGGAAAGTTCTCATAGCGGGAAGCGATCTCATCGGCAGACATCTGCCCGATGGTCGCCGCTGGATCGGGGTGCAACCAAGGCATGGCATAAAAGCCTTTCAAGAGAGCGCGGAATCCGGCCAGCGCCTGCTCCGCGTCCTTCCCCATGCCCGCATCCCTGCGGACATTGTAAGCGAACACGTGCGGAGCCACGAGGTTGCCCTGCGCCCCCTTCAGGATGCTTCCGTCCGGCATCAGGCGGGTGTGGCACGTGGCGCAGCCGCCTGGAACCACCTCGACGACGCCTTTCTGACGAATGACATAGCTGGCCAGCCGCATCGTGCCGTCTTTGGCCGCGGAGGCGCCGGTCTTCTCGTACCAGGCCGGGTCTTGCACTTCGGCGACGGTGGTAGTGCCCCTGCTCGGCCTGCTAAATCCGATGGAAGAATCGAAGACGATCTCGCCGGCTTTGATCCAGTCTTCCTTAGTCTGCAGTGGAGGTTTGTGAACGCCCTCGTCCCACACGATAACCGGCTCCTGCTTCTTGAGCCATTCCATGTAGCCGGGCGGTTCGTGACCCGGCGCATAGACGGGATAGCTTTTGTAGATCGGCCGCACTGGGATGCGATAGTAATAATCGGCGGAAACGTGTTTGGGCGAGCCTACGGGATTGGCCAATGGCACTTCGAGCGATGCCATCGCGTCATCGTCCCAGGTCTTGGGAATCACAGGTGTAAAGCGATGGATAGATTCCTGCGTCTGGCCGCCGGTGACTAAGGCGACAAGACCAAGCAGTAAGAAAGCAA
>DATMCM010000463.1:0-4663 GCA_035558335.1 Blastocatellia bacterium
CATGATGGGAAAACCCTGGTTGAAATGGCGATCGACCGGTTGGTGGAGGAAGCGCCCAACCGAGCCGTTGTCATTGCTGCCTCGAACTTGTCCGGGAAGAACTTGCACGCCACTGGCGTCGTCTCAGCTGATTTGAACAATCCGGTGGAGCTAAAGTGGAGGATATTCCCGAACGATACCACGATCAATGAGCTGGAGATTTGGTACTCCAAAAATGATAGTTTCGACGTTGAAGTCGTCAGACCCAACGGCTTGACTAAGCTCTCCGCCGAATTCGGCGAGAAAGCCAGCTTCTCGGTTGGTGAAACGAGTACGATGGTAGTTGTCAATCGCAAAGATGGCCCGAATGATGAGGACAATACCATCAACGTATTCTTTGAGCAGGATATTGCTCCGGGAATTTGGACTTTGCGACTGCGCGGAGCGTCGATCGCCGAGGGCGGTGGGCGCTTCAACGCATGGATCGAGCGAGATGAAACGGGCCAGTCAAGATTTGAGCCTTCCGCAACCTGCGACATTAATGATGACTCCACGCTTGGCTCAATAGCGTGCGGGAAAAAGTCCATCGTCGTGGGCGGATATGATGCTCACCAACGCGATTTCCCGTTGTGCGAATTCAGCAGCAGGGGTCCAACGCGGGACGGTCGCCAGAAGCCTGAAATCTCAGCACCGGGCCAAGACGTTTTTGCAGCTCACTCACGAACTCTCGTGGAAAGGCATCAGGAATCCGGCACGAGTATGTCTGCGGCATCCGTCACCGGTGTCGTAGCCTTAATGATGGCGGAAGCAATGGCCAGGAAGATCTCACTGAATATTGACACCATTCGGGAGATCTTGATCGAAACCGCACGCACCGATCCGCCAGTATTCGGCAATGGGGATAAAAATAAGACCTGGGATCCGCACTATGGGCATGGGCGAGTGTCAGCAGAGCAGGCGGTTGCGGCAGTTTCAGGGTTGATCGGACGGAATGCCGCACCCCCGGGTGCGGACTAGTCGCAAAGCGAACCCGCCAATCCGATTCGCTCGGGCCGCGAACCTAAAACAACTCCTTGATGGGCTATTATTGGCGATGACTTCTCGAGGGGTTTGTTGCTGAAAACATTAAGCGGTGGAAGAGCGCGCCGCTGGTTTGACTAAACGTCTATTGCACGAAGAACGCATCAGGATTCAGGGCGCTCTTTCGTGTCGCGACAATCGACTCAAACACCGCGTGTCTACAAGCTGGAGGCCGGGCGAGCGGCCCGGAGCCGCTTGACCACCTCCGCTGCAATCTTTGGAGCCGCAAGGTTGCCATCAAAGGCCGTCACCTTGCCGCTCGTCACCAGCACGCTGGTCTCCGGGTTGGTCACGCTGAACGTGAATGTGTAAGTAAACACCGGGCGGTCCAGATCTATGATCAGGTCGGCTGCGTTCATGTCTCTGACTAACACCAATCCCATCGCCGTGAACTCCGGCTGTTTACGTAACTCGTCTTCGAGCTGGTTCGGTTTCAGAAACATTGTGTCGGAGCGGACCAGAATCGTCTTTGCTGAACGCAACATATCAATGGGATCGGTCGTCGTTGCAATCGAACGCACGATCCCCTGGTTTGGAACCGCAGCCGACTGGATACGGGACGCAGTCGGAGTCCGAAACACGAGAGGTGAATTGCGGATAGACTCTCCAAGCCCCAATTCTCGAACAACCTCGGCGTAGCTCCGCTCCCAAGTGTCGCGCTTCACTCCGGCGTCGGCCACCAATAGCTGCCCGAACCCGAGCGCTACAAGCCGGGCGTTTGCTCGCAGCCGGCGCTGAAACTCTTCAAACTCGAGCCCTGCTTCTGCTGCCGCTTGAGGCGATGACAGCTCCGTCTTGAACCTTCGTGCTGCTGTGTTGACCGGCTCGTTTTGAACTGTTGTCGCGTTTGGGCCACACTTTTCGACTGCGGTTGCAAAGCGCTGGCGGTCTCTTTCAATCAACTGATCGAGCGTGCGCTGAGTCGGATAAAGCGCGAGCGCCTTGTCGCGTTCGAAGAAGCTCACTCCCATACGACTGACCACCGGCCGGACGTCGTCTTTGAAGCTCTGCACGCCCTCGTAGTGACAGCTCATGCACGAGCGGCCGTTTCGAATCACCGGGTCGTCCGGATTATTGTGATCCGAAACGATTGCTATCGGCGCGACGTCCAACCGCCTGCCAAACCGATCGATCAAGAAGTAAGCCTGCAGACCATTCGGCAAATTGAAAATGATCTCGCCGCCGGCCGGGTTGAGACGCAGTGGGTCGCGAAAAATGTTCTGCTCGTCGAGGTTGTCGGTGAAGTCGAAGCTCTTCCAGTAAGCGCCGTACGGCGAGACGTGCCGCTCTAGCACGCGATTGTTCTGCGAGACGCCGCTCGCGCGAATGCCGGCTCGCGCGACGTTCTTCTCTTCCTCGATGTCGCGCGCCGCGTCGATCCCGAGCAGTTTTTCCAACTCTCTCACGCTACCAGGTAAACCAAGCAGTCCGTGGTAGAGCGGAGGAACTGACGCGGTTGCAATAAACCAATCCGCGCGGACATACGGGATCGCCACGCCCGATAGTCGACCAACGATCTCCGAGTCAGGAGTGCGAACGCCGTAAGGGTAAACGCTGAGAATCAAATTCCACGTCGCGGCCGTCCAGTTATAGTCGCGAAGGTCTATACGAAACAGGGTCTGAGCCTCGTCGATTGGCGTCGCTGTGGTGATCTCACGGTGCCACGAAAGACTGTTTACGAGTTTCGTCAGGGCTACGCGATGAACCGCAAGATCCTGACTATCCGCTCCGGCGTTGTAGAGATGAACGATGCTGAAGTAACGGAGGTATTGGCGGTCGCGGTCAGGGGTTTTCAGCAAATCGTCGCGTAGTCGAGCAAGGATTCCTCGGTCGCTTATGAAAGGGCGCGCCGCTGGTCTGGATTCGAGCTTCCAAGAGGGAGCCCCGCTTGCAACCCAGTCCCGGAGGGCGGCTTTTTCTTCAGCAGCGAGCGGCGGCCCTCCAAGGGGCATTTCGTCGGATTCGACGGCTCGCAGAAGCGGAGATTCAAGGTTGCCGGGCTGCAGCGTTTTCGAAGAGATCAAGCGCTCGCGGTCCAGTACGAAAATGTTTCTTCTTGCGACTCCGTTTTGGCCGTGACACTTGAAGCATCGGTCGGTGAAGATTGTTTTTGCTCGCTCGGCCAGGTCTTTCGATTGGGCTTCTGCGCCGACAATGCCTGCGGACATCGAGAGGTATGGAAGCAGCGCCATCCCCAGAGTGCACACCATAATCCTGAGCTTCTTTGAAACAAGCACGAGACACCTCCTTCGATCGGGGTGATCGATCGCAAAATTGGCAATCAATGTGCCGAGATTATTTTGGGAGAAACAGTTGAAAGCCCGCGGGTTCGATGCCAACCACTGCAATGTGTCGGCCACATGTGAAGCGCAATTGCGGCGCTTGAGACGCTCCTGACGTAGCTTATGCCCAACGGATGTTTGCAGCTCCGCAGCCCAAGAAGGACGTGTCGATACTAAAGGAGCCTGAGGCTTTATCGAGCGTGAACCTGGCTGGCAGGCCGCTTTGAACGAGGTCGTTCACATTGAAATGTGGGTGCGGTAACTGGTGTTGATTCAGCCCCGCTACAGCCTGGCAGTGCACGCCCTAGCGAGTTACTTCGCGCTTGGGCAACAAGACTTCGCGCTCGATCTCGAAGACTTTCTGCTCGAACTTGCTCTCGAAGAGATCCACGCCACCTTGAATCAAGTTCGAGGGCGTTTCGTTTTTTACTCCTGCTAGCGCAAAGCGGACGACGCCCGCAAGATCGTTGTGGTTGCGCTTCTCAAGCACTCGCGAGGCCGCATACAGCGTGTCGCCTCCCAGAACCGGCGCCG
The DNA here is from genome assembly GCA_035558335.1 of Blastocatellia bacterium. Taxonomy (GTDB): domain Bacteria; phylum Acidobacteriota; class Blastocatellia; order UBA7656; family UBA7656; genus Onstottus_B. The sequence goes on from DATMCM010000463.1 coordinate 3,876, forward strand.
GGTGACTCCCCTTATCGTAGCTCAGTTCCCACAACGCATTCGCAGTCGTGTCGCGGCTCGCAAGCGAAGCGATCCATCCGAACACAAGCCCGCCTTCAACTACTCGCGTCTTTGTGAAGCTTCGTTCGCGGCAATACACTTCGTCGAAGTGCAGAGGGTGACTGTTGCGCGTCAAGATCGTCAACTGCATGTGCTCGCTTTCGCCGACGGTGTGACCGATGCTGTGAAGGATCAGGTCGCCTTCTTCGAAGTCTTCGAACAAGCCTCGCGGCCGGCCGGGCCACGCGGGGGTCTTGATCTCGCCGGCGAGTTCCGAGGGAAAAATAGCCTTGGTTGTGGGCTCGGCGATTGGGTGGGTATTTCCGGTTGCGGAATGGGCAGGCTCGGGATGCGCCCGGCCTTCAAGGTTGCCCGTCGGTATCAGAGCCTTGCGTTCGAACGTGACAACAACTACGCCGTTCTGATTGATTGCGGTTGTCCTAAGATGCACGACGCCGCGATCGAGTTTCGACTCGGAGACCCGCACGCCGAGAATTTCAGAATAGACCGAAATAGTGTCGCCCGAATAAGCGGCGTTAGGGAACTTCAACTCGATGTAAGCCAGGTGAGCAATCGCTTGTTCAGAAACATCGTGAACGGTGAAGCTCAGCGCCAGGTTCAAAAGCACGAGCGGCGGGACTACCCGATCGCGGAAGCCTAGTTCGCGCGCGAAGCGGCGGCTCGAATACAGCGGATTCGCGTCCAGGAACGAAGCCGCGAACATCGCGAGCAAGCCGTCGTCGAGGGTC
>DATMCM010000464.1:0-8781 GCA_035558335.1 Blastocatellia bacterium
CCCTGGTGACGCCTCCCTATTTGGTCTTGCACCACGGAGAGTTTGCCTAGCCGCGAAGTGTCGCCACTCGCGCTGGTGGGCTCTTACATTAAGCCGTGCGGCCCCACCGTTTCACCCATCACCTGTGCCTGGCGTACGGCTTTCGCCTTACCAAGCCATCGGCTGGTCTCTTCTCTGTTGCACTTGTCGTCGGGTTGCCCCGCCTGGCCGTTAGCCAGTCCGTTGCCCTGCGGTGTTCGGACTTTCCTCTCGCGTCGACGATCTCAAACCTAGATCTGAAATCGCCGGCGCCAGCAACCGTCCAACCCACTCCAAAGAACCAGTGAGAGTATAGCACGCGCGAAAACCGGCCATGAAGCGAGAAACATGTGGACGCTGCGCTGGCACGGAGAAGTCTTCCACTCCGTTCGCAAGCATCCGGATTCGCGCCAAAGAGGCGCGTGCCATCGGCGATAAACACATATCGGCCGGGTTGGGAGTCGGGACGAAACCTCCAAGAAGCCTCGATTGTTCCAGCGCAGGCGCCCTCCTCGCCTCGCGCGCATTTTGGGTCGCCTTCGCGCTCGTCTCCCCTTGAGAGTAACTGCGATTCGCCGAGAGTCTCCCCTTCTTTAACTTGATCCTTTATACTTTATTTTGATGCGGGTTCTGGTTGTCGAAGACGAAGCCAAAATGGCTAGCTTCATCAAGCGCGGTCTCGAAGAAGAGGGCGCCGTCGTGGACTTGGCTGCTGATGGTCAGGATGGATTCTTTCGCGCCTCGACCGCAAGCTACGATCTGATCATTCTGGACATCAGTCTGCCGCTGCTAGATGGCCTCGAAGTATGTCGGCGTTTGAGAGAAGAACGGGTGCCGACGCCGATCCTGTTGCTGACCGCGCGCGACTCGGTCGAGATGAAAGTGCGAGGATTGGACGGCGGTGCTGACGATTACTTAACCAAGCCGTTCGCATTTGCCGAACTGCTGGCGCGGATTCGGGCGTTGCGCCGCCGCGACCGTTCGGAAGTCAGCATGAAGCTCCAGGTGCTGGACCTCGTGCTTGATCCGCTGACGCGCCGGGTTTCGCGGGCCGGGCAGCAAATAGAACTGACATCGCGTGAGTTCGCCCTGCTTGAATGCTTCATGAGGCATCCGGATCAGGTGCTCTCGCGAACGGTGCTGGCAGAGAAAGTGTGGGACGAGAGCTTTGACTCGTTCACAAACGTCATCGACGTTTACGTCAACTATCTTCGCAACAAGATCGATCGCAATTTCTCACCTAAGCTCATTCACACGGTTCGCGGAGCCGGCTATGTGTTGAGAAGGCCAGAGTAAGTAAGTTTCCGGCCTTGTTTACACGCTCTTCTGATCCTGGTCGTCATGAGATTGCCGGCGCGCAACTCAGGTCGGCGGCTGATCGCCCGGCCGTCGTGGCCAAAACCCCTCACACTACTAAGTGGTTGCGATCGCGGTGAGCATCGCGTAGGCCACCTCGTTGTGGCATATGTCGGAGTGCCCTTTGATGATCGCGTCAGCGTTGAGATTGTAAAGCTTGCCCTTGTCCAACTGATATGCGCTGCCAACACTCAGAAGGGTTCCGTCGTTAGCTTCGGGCGTTTTCTGAGCGCCGTTCCGGCCAATGCCGCCGAACTTGTCATTCTTGTCACCGAGACCAGACGCAACCTGTCCGGCTATCAATGAAGCAAGCGGATACATCTTGCCGACTGCGTTATCATTTTCTGTGAAACTGATTACCGTTGGTCCCGATACATGCTTGTCGGTTACGACCTTGCGAAAAAACCCATCGTTCGCCCCATCGTAGTGCTCAGAAAAGCCATAATGGGAGAACGCCGCCTGCAGGAGCGTCATCGTTTCCACTTTGACGGGCGGTTGACCCTCGGACCCGGCGGCGGCGGCGGTTACCAAACGCCCGCCGAAACTATGACCGATCAGGTGAATCTTGATACTCGGATTCTGAGCGCGAACTGTTGCTAGCAACTGATTCACGCCCGTGCTGCCAACCAGACCAGCTCGTTCCTTCATCTGGTAATAAGTAGTAAGGTTTAGAAGATTGAGCGCGCCCGATTTGATCCCGCTGAAGAACTGGCCAAGCCCCGCCGCGCCTCCGGCGGTCGAGGCTGCGGCGCCTTCGCGTATCGAAGCTCCGCCTCCGCCCGCGGTCGGTTTCGGCAACGCTATCGGTACGGGTTTGCTTAACCGATTGATGATCTCGTCGCCCGGCAGCTTGAGGAAATCGCTCGACGAATCCACGTCACCCGAAGCTTGCTTCGGCAAAACTGAGCGCAACAGGTCCGCAAACTCTCTGCGAGCCTTCGGGCTGTCTTCGAGTTTTGCTACCAGCAGCTTCGCCTTATCCAGGGCCTCATTTGCGTTGGGATCATCGAAGACGCCCTTCAATTCTTCAAGCTCTTGCTTTAAGAGATCATTAGTTATCGGCGACTCCGCGCCCGCCGCCCCGCTTGGGATCAACTCCTGCTCGGCAAACTTTTTTGACGGCCAGAGCACGGCGATAATTGCAAACTTGCGCGAGTTGATCGAGGCGACCGCTTGCGAATCCAGTACCTGGCGCATGCAATCGAAGAATCGCGAATAGAGACTTCGCGCGTCGGCCATATCATTGTTCCAGCCGTGTGAGATGACGAACAAATCCGAGGTCCCGCCTTGTGCGAGAAAATCCGTCAGGCTCTTAACCTGGCCCTGATCAAACACCTCACCTTTCTTGTTGAACTCCACTTCGAAGTAAGGGAAGCCTTTAAGGTCTGGCATCATATCCTCCTTATACGGATTGAATTGCTCGCATCAGGTCGACAAGCCCATGGCCTTGAAAGTACTTCTCTCGTTTCAAGTCGGTCGCAGTCGAGAGAAATATTTCCTTGACCTTCTCGGGATACCCGATGAATTCGCGCCTAATCGAAAGAAACGCGGCGATCACACCCGAAACGTGCGGCGCGGCCATACTGGTGCCGCTTTCTTCCAGGTAGTCACAATCCCCAGCTTTTTCTTTCATCTCCTCGCGCCGCTTGCCTGCGGCGCACGATAAGATCTTTTCGCCGGGTGCTACAAGATCAGGTTTGGCCCTCCCGTCGCCCGTTGGACCTTTAGACGAAAAGTAAGAAACGCCGTAGACGTGCGGCATATCTCTGTGAGTCGAGCCGACGGTGATCGCAAGATCGGCATTACCCGGATCATTAATGGTTAAGTCCATCCCTGCCGCAATGACGCCACGGAATTGGCTTTGCGCAACTCCGTACCCGGTGTTGCCCGCGGACACTACGACCACAACTCCCGAGCGAACCAGCCTGTCAACTTCGACGCAAAGCGGGCTCTGGCCGCAGGCGAACCATTCAGGCTCAAAGTCATAGCCAACACTCATGTTGACTCCGTGAACCAGCAAGCGACGGCCGTGGCCGTTGAGCTCTTGAATAATAGAGATCGCGGCTATGAGGTTGCTCGCCAGGCCATCTCCTTTTTCATCGAGCACCTTGAGACTCAGAAGCTTGCACTTTGGCGCCATCCCGGAAATTGAATTGATAGGCACCGGATCGTAAGTGATCTCGCCGTGCTGATCGCGGTGTCTGGAGTACGCTCGAATCTGCTTTACTTCTGGCTTACCCTCACCTTGTGGACCAACTTTCATTGAGCCCGCGATGATGCCGGCGACGTGAGTGCCGTGGCCAAACGCGTCGCGCTTCGCATCGTCGTCGTTGGCTTCGCCTAATTTGGTCAAATCTTTGTGAGCAAGCGGATCCTTTAGGTTGAGATTGTCATACAGCTGGAAATGAGGGTGGTTTGCTTCGATCCCTGAATCGAGCACCGCCCACACGATGCCGTCGCCGAAGGCGGAGAACGAACTCTGCGCGGCATCAGCTTTCACCGTACTAATTGATTTGTTGATGCGCGATGTGATCGGGAAATCCGGCCAGATGTGATAAACCGCCTTTAACCGACTCTGCGGCGTCGAAACGCCCACCTCCAGTTCTGGTTTGCCTTGACTGTCTCGTCTAACCAATTCGCGGATGACATCACCTTCCAGCCTGGCGAACACATACTGCTCGCTCAGTTTGCTCTTCGTTTCGTTGATTCCCTGATTAGTTTTGCCTCCTACTATTTCATCGAGTATTGCCTTGGTTGTCTCGATAATCCACGTTCGCGCCTCGTCGTGGCCACCAAAGTACTCCAGGTTCAAGTCGATGATCACATCGAAAGGCTTCGGTTTTAACCCAGGTTTTTTCTTTACTCTCTTCTTCTCCTCGTTGAGCTGTTTGAGAAGTGGGATCGCGATTACCGTGCTATCAAGGATTTCGGGAGTAAACGGCGTTTTCTGAGGATTGCTTTCTTTCAGCTTACCGGGTTCGGTCTCTTGTCCAGTCTTATCTGGTTTAGTCGTACCTTTCGCCAAGGTCGGCTCCGCCGCCATTACCTTTCCCAGGTTCGCGTCCTTTCCGTCCAGAGTTTCAGATACCGCGGAGTCTTCCTTTGCCAGGCCTGCTCGTTTGCGGGGTTTGGTGGGTTTCTTATCTCCGGCCATTTAGATGTTCTCCGTGATCGCTCCGATAAGATATCGGAAAGAGCCTAAGCCGTTTCGCCGCCGGTGCAAGGCGGAAATCCATAGGATAGAACGAACTCAACTTCTCGCCACATTAAAGACGTAGAAGGCGGGTAGTATAATGCAAAACAATACCAGGATGACTAGCCCTCACAATCTCGCCGGAAAAGCTGCGAGACCTGAATCGGAAAGTCGGTTCAACCACGTCACAATTCGACTTCGGCTATTTGACGATCCGGGCTAACAGATTGTGTCTCAGATTAGACTTTGTCGGCAAAAAAGGGACCGAATCGGTCCCCTTTTGCTACTCAACTTCGGCGGTTTGCGATCAATCACCTGCTCGCGAGACTTTGACTCAATCGCGGCTGAAACACCTTGGACGCCACCGGAACGGCGCCTTGATTGACGACGCGCACTCCGAAGCTCCCAAGCCTTTCGATCTTCTTGGCACGAACAAGAACTGAGATCCGCCGCGGCTTCAGTTCGACCGGTATAAGCTGACTTATCGGCGCGTTGTCGATTCCCGGTTTGAAGAATTCGACAGTCGCGCCCTTGCGGAAGTTCGCCCCGTCGATGATCAGCATCACAAGCGACTCGTCAGCTTGCAGCGGCTCGACGCGCGCGTTGGAGATCAACGGCCCCACCACATTAATCGCGAGATCTTCCGAGCGCACACCCTCAGCGCCATTCGGATTTACCACTTGAAACTTGATCGCGCCGGGCGCGGTCAACAAGCGATTCAGGTCATCGGTCAGCGTAACTACCAGCCTGGTGCTGCTCTGGAAACGCACGTGCTGTCGCTCGACTGGAAAGTTCAGATTCGCTCCGTCGCCAACGTAAACCCGGGCCCGCGCCCGAAAGTTCTTTCCGCGAATGTCAACTGCCACGTCTGAAGTACCAGCGAAGAGTTTGCCCGGCCGAAACTGTGTAATCTCGGGACCGCGCACCGGTAGTATCGCAGTTCCCGACACACCGCCTTCGGGATTTCGCACCAGGATCGGGAGATTTCCGCTCTCCTGGGTAAGCTCTTGTGGCACGCTCAACGTGATAAGCGAGCGGTTGACGCGCCGCACGCGTTCCGCCGGCATGACCTCACCCCCAAGTATAACCTCGGCTCCCTCCCGGAAGTTCTTGCCTGTAATATTGAGCGACAATTTGCTGTCGCCAGCCACAATGTTGTTGACTGATGGTTTCACATTGCCAATTCGAGGTCCAAACAGAACAAGCTGCTTCTCGTTTACGGAGACGAGATCTGACACTGCGAGGTCCTTCACGCGCACTCTCAAAGTACCCAACGAGTTCGCAAGCTCGGCCGGCACTTGCGCTTCAAGTTCGTTGTCCTTGCTCAGCCGTGTGTTCAGATCTACTCCCTCGATCGATATCGCAGAGCTAGCTCGGAAATTCTTGCCGGTTACTTTGATCGTGAACGGAGCCACCGGACCAGGCACCTCGTAAGGCGCAATCCTTTCGATGAACGGCTCGCCGGGCCGCACAATTCGAAGCGCGGCGGCAGTCGAGACAACGCCGTTCGCGCCCTTTATTCGCACGCTCAGCGAACCAATCTGACCGAACAGCGACTTCGGTAGCTTGGTCTGAAGCGCCCTTCCATTCTGGATGAGATCGGCTGCATATTCCGTGTCGTTGACCAGCAGCGATGACCCGTCGCTCAGATTCCTGCCCGCGACGATCAACTGCAAGTTCCTGACACGGCCTTGCTCAGTTATGTCCGGAACGATCGAATTGATGATCGGGCTCGACGGCGCCGGTTGCTCCGGAGAAACGACATCGAAGCTCACGACCACTACCTGGTCGCCGCTCGGCGATGATCGAACAACAGCTACGGCGCCCGCCTTGTAGCTTACCGCAACCCTGCGAAGTTCGCCGCCCACCGTCTGATAAGACTCAACCTCTCCGGTCTCGGTATTGAACGCAAACAAAACTCCCGTCGTCGAGCCAATAAATGCTACCGACGCATCCGCGCCGAACGCGACGTTGTTAGCGCGTGAGAACTCGATGCCGTCCGGTGGAGTGAATTCTGTTTTTGCTGCGAGGCGCGAGCCGGCGTTGATGACCACAGTGACCCCGCCGGGCTTGCCGTTTGCCGGGCGGCGAATGCGGCTGCAGGCAATCACGTCGTTGCCATCCAATCCGGCAGCCACAGTGACTCGCTGCGGAGAAGAAACCGAGATGCTGTCGAGCTGAATGCCGCTCTCGACGTCGACGGCATACAGATTATCGCCGTTCGACGCCCCGATGTAGAGCGTGCGCCCGTCTGAACTGAACGCCGGGTTATTTGCATCGTCCAGGCTCGCACCCGCGAGGCTGAAGGTCGCGCCCGCGCTGAGTTGTCCCTCGCCATCGAGGTTGACTATCGAAACACTGTTCGACACTGCGCTTGCGACTGCGATTCGTCGACGCGAACCGTCGTCATTGAGCGCGAGCTCCGAAGGGCGTCCGATCAACGGGAAATGGGAGACCAGTTGTCCGGTCTCGATCTCAAAGGCCAACAGCGTTGGGACGTCGAAGCTCGAAGCGATCAGGCAAAATCGTCCGTCGCGAGTCAGCAACGCCTGAGTCGCCGGGGTAATCAAAGCGTCCTTGGGAAGGACCAGCAGCGATTTCAACTCGAGCCGTTTTGCCGAGGTTGCATCGATTATGGTTACTGTAGCCGGGTTATCCCGACCCGGATCGTTGACCGCCGGCGCGGCGAGCAGCCTGCGGCCTGCCACCTCAACCATCGAGATGGGGCCGATTGTTTCGCCTACCGAGACCGACGAAAGAATCTTGCCTGAAGTCAGGCTAAACGAGATGACCGAGCCTCCAGTTACCGAAGCGACGAAGCCGACTTTGCTGCCCGATGCAACCACCGGCTGCGCGCGCTCGTCGAGCACGGCGTATTGAGGAAGCGTGACGCTGCGTGTCTCGCCAAGCTTCGCGCGGTGGTCACTTCCCTGCGCGATGGCAAAGCTCAGGACCACAAGGCAAGAAACAAACGTCGTTATGCTTCGATTCTGCTTCACCTAATTGCAACTCCTCGGCGGTTCGATTTTGCGCCTCGTGAGGGCGGCGCGATGTGAACCGATATTATTATCTTCGCGGCGTCATATCAAGCTCAAAGTGGAAAGGCGGTGGTCAGTGTCAATCGCGAGCTTTTAGTCATTTGCTCAGCCAATCTCGTCCGAGCAGCTGACGAACTGACAACCGGCAAGTGACAACCAGCAACTGGCAACTGACAACTGAGCATGGCAGAATGGGCTCAGACTCAAGTCGCCAGGAGGCCGCAAAAATGAAGCCGAGAAAGCAGTTAGTCCCTCTTCTCTTTGCCGTGTTCCTGTCCTTTTCAATGCTGGACCTGGAAGCCCTGGCGCAATCGTACGCGCACGCTGCACCGGGACAAGCAAAAGCAAAGGCGCCCGCAAAGGAACAACCCGCTAAAGTCGAGGTCCCGGCTTCAGACACAACGGCGGAAGGCTCGGAGGACGCCGACGTTGAACGCATCACCGTCGATGAACTGAAGTCCAAAATAACCAAGAACGAGCCGGTAACGATACTGGACGACCGCAGCGAAGGATCGTACGAGTCTTCCGAGACTCAGATCAAGGGATCGATTCGGATGACAGTCGACGAGATTCAGTCGCAGATCAGAAAAATTCCCCGCGACCGTGAGATCGTTACTTACTGCACTTGACCGAGCGAGCATACAAGCGCCCGTGCGGCGCAGATACTACTTGCTAATGGCTTCAAGCGGGTTCGAGCGTTGAAGGGCGGATGGGACGCCTGGATTCAAGCTGGTGGACAGGTCGAGCCGAAGAAGAAGTAGTGGTTAGTGGTTAGTGGCTAGTGGTTAGTGGATAGTGGATAGTGGTCAGTGGTTAGTGGTCAGTCGCAAACGGACCATTCTTGGCAGAATATGAGGTAAATCGGTTTAGTTGCACACGGCCACCAACCACCAACCATAGATCACTATCCACTAACCACTAATCACTAACCACTGACCACTAACCACTAACCACTAACCACTAACCACTAACCACTAACCACTAACCACTAACCACTGACCACTGACCACTGCCTATGATCATTGTAAACCGCGAACGCGCGCAGGTCATCAACACTGTTCACGGGTCCGAGATTCGGCCCCTTATGGATCGCACCTCATCAGCGATAACCCAGTGTAGCCTCGCCGAAGAAACACTGCCACCGGGCCATTGCATCACACCTCACCATCATCGCCA
>DATMCM010000465.1:0-15264 GCA_035558335.1 Blastocatellia bacterium
CTGAGCGCCGCGCACCTTCGAAGCCAGCCCGGCGTAAAAGTGCAAGCCGTGATCGAAGTGCTCGAGCTCGCCGCTGGCTTCCTGAAACGGCTTGCCTTGTTCGCGACACAGCAGCTCGGCAAGGCTCTTGCGTTCGGCTACCACGAGCTCCGCAGCTTTGAATAGAAGCTTCCCGCGATCCTCGGCCGACGTATGCGACCACTCGTCAAACGCTGCTTCGGCGTCGTCGATCGCTCGACGCGCATCCGCCTCGTTACCCTTCGGCGCGGTATCGACGATTTCGCCGTTAGCCGGGTTGCGCACTTCATAAGTCGCGCCGCTGATCGCGTCAACCGACTCTCCTCCAATGAACATTTTGGCCATTTTATGAGTCCTCCTTATTAGTCCGTAGCCCGTAGTCCGTAGCCCGGATTGCGAAAGATCGAGTGGAACCTCGAACACGAGCTACCGACTACTGACTACGGACTCCTGACTACCTTCCTTTAAACTGAGCCTGGCGCTTCTTCGCATAGGCTTCGAGCCCTTCGTGTGCGTCATCGCTTTCGAAGAGCTGCTGCAACAACTCGCGTTCGACGGCCAACGCCTCGGCCAGGGGCAGCTCGAGCCCGGTTTGCACCGAGCGCTTTATCAAGCCGACCGCTTTGCTGGCTTTGGCGGGTGGAACGAATTGCCTCGCGTACTCGATCACTTTTTCGAAGAAGTTTTCCTCATCGAAGACGTGATTCACCAAACCGATTTGATGAGCTTCATCGACCGAGATGGTGCGGCCGGTCGTGAGAAGCTCCAGCGCTTTGCCCTTGCCAATAATTCGCGGCAGCCGTTGAGTCCCCCCCATCCCCGGCAACAATCCCAGATTGATTTCAGGCACGCCGAGCATTCCCGGTCCCTTCTTCGCGATTCGCACATCGCACGCGAGTGCTATCTCGAGCCCGCCGCCGACCGCATGACCGTTGATTGCCGCGATAATCAACTTCTGGGTGTTCTCCATCCGAAGCAGCGTTTCGTTCCCGTGCAGGCTGAAGAAGTATCTGAATTGCGGCGTGGCCGACAGCAGCATCTTTATGTTCGCGCCGGCGCAAAAGAACTTATCTCCCGCGCCTCGTATGACGACGACGTGAACATCCTCGTCGAGCCGCGCTTCAAGAATCGCGTCGTCCAGATCGCGCATCATCTCGTGTGTGTATGTGTTCGCGGGCGGATCATTCAACTCGATGACGGCAATGCCCTCTTCGACGCTGTAGTTGATCAGCTTGTTCTCCATTGCTTCTCTAGTCATGACCTATACCTTCCTGTCATTGTGCCTTTGTGCCTTTGTGCCTTTGTGTTTAGATCCCCTCACTGCCAGATCGAGACCTTTCGCTCGAGTTGGGCTTCGCGGCCGGTTTCCAGCCTCTCCGCCTCGATGCGCTTGTCGCCGAGCAACCCCGAAAGGAATATTCTGGTTATGTTTTGCGACAACCCGGCAACATCCACATCCTTCCGCGGGTTGTACCAGTTGTAAATCCAGTTCATCATTCCGAAGAGGGAAAACGTCGCGACCTTCAGGTCCAGACCGGTGACGCGATTGGCGCGTGCAATCTCCTCGAGCAATGACATCACCAGGTCGACATATTGACGTTTTTTTGAGTTCACCTTCTTGTACAGATCGCCGCTGATCGAGTTTGCTTCGTGAGACAGCACCTTCATTTCATTCATGTTATGCACAAAATAATAAAGATGGTTCTCGATCAGCAGCTTCAAGCGACGAACCGGATCGTCCACGCCTTCGAGCAGCTTGTGGCAATCGTCAATCACGGTACTGAAACAATAATCCTGAATAAGAAACAGCAGCTCTTCCTTGCCCTTGAAATAGTAGTATAGCCCTGAAAGGCTCATCTTGGTGGCGCGCGCGATATCGCGAATGCTGGTCGAGTGATAGCCCTTTTCGGCGAAGATAGCGGCTGAGGTCTTCAACACGTGGACCAGTTTCTGGTCGTACTTTGACTGCGGTTCATTCGGCATAGCCTACTGCATCGAACAGAGGACTTCGAACAAGTGTTCGATGATAGAAGCCGCCGCCTCACTTCGTCAAGCTGAGCCAAAACTGTAGCGGTCAATCGGCCTCCACGATCAGCTTGCCGCGCAGCATGTTCATCCCGCAGGTGAAAGTGAACTGGCCTGTCTTCTCAGGAGTGAATTCGATCGCCGTGGTCTGGAACGGTGGCAGGTTTCTAGCAATGCGGAAGTCGCCGAACACGATCTGCTCGCTGCACGCCGAAGTCTCATCCCGATAAAAGTTCAACCGCACCGGCAAGCCCTGCTTCACGACGATCACGTCAGGTGAATATCCGTCTTTGACCGTAACATTGATCTCTTGCACGCCTCCATCCCCCAGCGAGGCCGAGACCTTCTCGCGGTCGCCAAAAAAGTACCACAAGACAAACGCCATCAGCGCCATGCCGGCGACGATCACCCCTATTTCCGCCGAGTCCCAATTCACTCTTCCTCCAACCAGGCACGGAATCGCCGCAACCTCAGACTGTTTGTAACCACCGATACGCTTGAAAGCGACATCGCCGCGCTGGCGATGATCGGCGAGAGCAGCCAACCGGTCAACGGATACAGCACGCCCGCCGCGATTGGAATGCCAATGATGTTGTAGATAAACGCCCAAAACAGATTCTGTCTGATCGTTCTAATCGTCGCTCGAGACAGCGCTATGGCGGTGACTACTCCTCGAAGATCGCCCTTGATCAAAGTTATGTCCGAAGCCTCAATGGCCACGTCCGTGCCTGTTCCAATCGCGATGCCGACGTCTGCCTGCGCAAGCGCGGGCGCATCGTTAATCCCGTCTCCAACCATCGCGACGATCTTGTTCTCGTCTTGCTGAAGCCTTTTTATCTCATCGGCTTTTGCCCCGGGTAAGACTTCAGCCAGAACGCGCGTGATGCCTACCTGTCTCGCAACCGCTTCCGCCGTGGGCCTGTTGTCGCCGGTCATCATTACGACTTCGAGGCCCATGTGTTTCAGCGACTTGATCGCAGCGTTGGACTCAGGTTTGATCTGATCGGCGACGGCGACCACACCGGCGAACCGGCCGTCCACAGCAACATACACGGTCGTCTTTCCTTCGCCGCCAAGCATTGCCACCCGTCGATCCAATTCGTTGACCGAGAGTTGTCGCTCGTTCATCAACTTTGCATTGCCCAGCAGAAGCCTGTGGCCGTCAACCGTCGCATCAATCCCCTGGCCGGGGATCGCATTGAACTTCTCTACCTCCGATAGCGCGATGTTTCGTTCGGATGCAGCGCGAATAATAGCTTCGCCGAGCGGATGCTCGCTTGCGCGCTCTGCTGACGCAACCAGTCTGAGCAGTTCCGCTTCATCCATCCCGTCCGCCGCAAGGACATCAGTTAACACCGGCTCACCGCTGGTTATCGTGCCGGTCTTATCGAACACGATGGTTTGAAGTTTATGTGCTCGTTCGAGGCTCTCTCCGCCTTTTATGAGTATTCCGTCTTCGGCCCCGCGGCCGGTCCCTACCAGGATCGCCGTCGGCGTCGCAAGCCCAAGAGCGCACGGGCAGGCGATGATCAGCACCGAAACAAGACTCATAACAGACATAGAAAGCCGCTGATCCGTTGGCGAAGCGACGAACCAAACGACGAAAGTGGCTATCGCAATGCAGATCACCACAGGAGTGAATATCCCGCTTACGACGTCGGCCATTCGCGCGATTGGGGCCTTCGAGCCTTGCGCATCCTGCACCATTCTGACGATCTGCTGAAGAACGGTATCGCGGCCTACTTTCGTCGCTTTGAACTTGAACGAGCCGGTCTTGTTAATCGTCGCGCCGAACACTTCATCGCCTGCTTGTTTCTCAACAGGCAAGCTCTCACCGGTGAGCATTGATTCATCAATCGCCGACGCGCCTTCCATCACCACACCGTCGACCGGAATCTTCTCACCCGGCCGAACGATGACGACATCAGCCACCTCCACTTCGCCAATAGGAACATCCAACTCGGATCCGCTGCGAATGACGCGCGCCGTCTTGGCTTGAAGCCCGATCAATCGCCTGATCGCTTGTCCGGTTCTAGCTCGCGCTCGCGATTCCAGCAGCCCGCCAAGCAGTATCAGTGCGATGATCACGCTTGCGGCTTCGAAGTAGACCGGCGCCTCCCTGGCCATTCCCATCCCGGCATGGTCCGATGCGCCCTCGAACAGCCTTGGCGCAACCGTCGCGACAACCGAATAGAGATAGGCCGCGCCCGTCCCTAACGCAATCAACGTGTTCATATCGGCGAACCGATGTCGAAAAGCCGCCCACGCTCCTCGATAAAACGGCCATCCAGAGTACAAGACTACCGGAGTCGTAAGAGCCATCTGAACCCAGTTCACCCCGGGGAAGTTCAGCGCCGGAACCCGGCCATGCGACATCGCAATCACCAGGATCGGAATCGACAGCGCCGCCGCAACGACGAACCTTAGAAACGCGTTCCGGTATTCAACGCGCTGAGCGGCTTCGGCGTCCTCCGGCTCGCCGTCATCGGGCAACCGCGTAACGGTGTATCCCGCTTCCTTCGCGCCGTCGACTGTAACCGGCGCGGGTTCTTGTTCGACCGCCGTATGACCCTTAAGTTTGAGATTCGAGGACCTGATTTGAATCGGAACCGGTTGCGCCAGCTCGGTGACGGACCTCAAGTACCGACTCGGATCAGCATCGAAGTTCCGCTTGCAGCCTGTTGAACAAAACAAATAGACCACGCCGTCGTGTTCACTTTGTCCGGCTGACGATTCGGGCAGGACCTGCATACCGCAAACCGGATCGCTTGTAAGGACTCTCATCGCTTCCTCGATCTCTCCATTGATGATTATACCGCGTCGCGGGGAGCGACGCTTCAAGCGGTCGATCCACCAACCTCGCGGTCGCTGCGTGCAAGCTGCTAGGATACTCTCGCATGAACAGGGACGTTATCATCGTTGGGGGCGGAGTTATCGGATGTTCGATTGCTCTCAAGCTTGCAGATGCCGGGCTCAAAGTCGTGATCATCGAGCGCGGACGCGTGGGCTGCGAGGCTTCGCGAGCTGCGGCGGGCATGCTTGCCGCACAGTCAGAAAGGTCAAACTCCGGGCCATTCTTTGACTTGTGTTTGCGAAGCCGCTCGATGTATCGCGAGTTCGCCGCCCGTTTGCAGGAAGACTCCGGAATCGATGTCGAGTACAAAGACGAAGGCGTGCTTTCTGTCTTGCTGAGAGACGAAGACGCCGAAGACTCTGCGCGATGGTGCTCGTGGCAGACTCAAGCCGGGCTCACGCTCGAACGGCTTTCGGCTAGTGATACTCGCGACGTCGAACCCGCCGTGACCGAAGCAGCCACGGGAGCCATCTTCATCCCCGGTGATCATCAAATCGAGAACCGCCGATTGATGGACGCGCTCGAAGTCGCGATAGAGCGCGCAGGCGTTCGACTGATGGAATCCGCGGAAGTATCAGCTCTGTTAACCGACCGGAGCCGAGTGACCGGGGTCGTCTCGGCCGGGCAGCGTCTTGAAGCGGGCGCCGTGGTTGTAGCGGCCGGAGCCTGGTCGAGTCAGTTGTTGGAGCCGCTCGGCCTGAATGTCAAAGTAGTGCCGGCGCGGGGTCAAATGATTGCCGTGAGGGGTCAAGCGAATCTGATCAAGCGCGTGATTCACTCGAGCAAGGTGTACCTGGTCCCGCGACGCGACGGCCGCATTCTGATCGGAGCAACGGTGGACTATGCCGGCTTTGAGAAGGCGGTAACGATTGATGGAATCAGTGCACTGCTTTCAGGGGCGCGCGCGCTCGTGCCGTCCATTGGCGGACTCGAAGTAACCGAAACGTGGTCCGGCCTGCGACCCGATACCAGCGATCACCTACCAATCATCGGTCCCGCCGGCGTCGATGGTCTGGTACTCGCCACCGGACACTTTAGAAACGGAATACTGCTCGCGCCGGTCACCTCTGAGCTGGTAAGCGAGCTAATCAATACCGGCCGCACGCCGGATGAGCTCAAGCCGTTTTCAGCTGACAGATTTGAGCCGTCGCTTCCCCGAAAGAAAGAGCTACATAGTGCTTAGTCTTCCCCCGCCTCGCTCGCGATTCACTCAACTCTTCTGCTACTGCCGCGGACGCGCTGATGGCGAAGAATTCAGCAGCACACGCGGCGCCGACTGGCTACTGCTGCAACCCGAGGTGAGCTTGTTGGCAGTAGCGCCGTCGGTCGTGTTGTCTCCGTCGAACACCTTCACTTGAACGCTTACAATCTGTGAATTGTCCGAAGCTCCGGTGAATCGCTGAACCACCGTGAAGCTTTGCCCGGTAGCGAGGTTTCGACTAGCTATCGCTTCGCTGATCCCAATATCAAACACCTGTCCGACTATGCGGTTCACGCTGTCCATGAACTGATAGGTCGCGCGGGTGACGTTTTGGTTCGAGTCGTAGACCGAGAACTCGACGATAAACTCATCGCCGTTTCGGCAGAGTTTCACAAGCGGCGGGTCGCCCGGGCTGGAAGGATCGATGAGTTTCACTTCCTTGGTGACCAGCCCGGTCAGCGGGACCGTCAACGTCGCGGGCGTCGAGTTGCCGCCGGTGCTTCGGATCGAAAGCACTGAGCTCACCTGGTCCGGCAAAACATCCTCAGCAGCGAGGTTGCCATCCGGGCAGTTCTTATTAACGACGGCTGGCACTCCAGGATTGAATCCGGCTCGGAAATTGAGCGTCTGGCCCGGAGCGATCGACAGCGTTGCGTTTGGCCCCACTGTGATGATCGTTGAGCCGCTCGCCGTAACCTGGGTTAGGACCCACAGCTTGCTATCGTCAGAGTTGGCGTCGGTGATATGGCACTTGGCGACGTCAGTGACTCGTTTGATCGATTGGAATGTAAGCGTCAGCGAGTCGCATCCGTTGTTCACCAGGCTAAACGACTTGGAAGCGAGCTTCTTGAACTTCTTTGGCTTTCTGCGCTGATCCCGCGCGGGTACCGGCCCTACCGCGCCGGTGTCCCCGGTGATCGCCAACGTGCCGTTGCCCGTCACCGAGCCGGTCAACGTCACCGTGATTGTTGGGGCCAACAGATCGTTGCTATCCACAAGCAGGCAAGCCTTTGCCGGGCCACACGCGTTTGTCTTGAACGTGACCACAATGGTTACGCTTTCGCCTGGTCTTATAGAAGTGCCGGCCGCCGGACATCCGCTGATCGTAAAACGTGCCGTGTCGTCGGCGTCGTTCGGCGCGCAGCGAGCGATTCTGCAGTTGCTGATTTGAAGCGGAGCATTGCCGTTGTTCGTGACGACGACGTTCTTGGTCGGCGGTGTACTGTTGAAATTCACCGTGCCAAAGTCCACAGGCGTCGTAAACGAAGCTGACGGCCCCGCGGGCGGTTTGTCAGTTCTGAACATCAACTCAGAAGTGTTCCCGAACAAGTCGATTACCGTCGCGGTGTAGTTGCCCGTGGGAGACGGCGGCACTCCGGTCGCGGTGAACGTGCACGAGGGCAGGTCGTTGATTGGCGGGCAATTGTCTCCAACCGTTGCCTCTGCGAGGAAGGCGACTCCGTCGATGAAGAGCTTGCCTGACGCTACATGCGATTTAGTGATCGAGTAAATCTCGACGACAGCACCCGGCGCGGTTGCGCCGCTGACAGTGCCGCTGATGTTGACGGAACCGTTAGCGCCCGAGGCAACATTGAGGCTGTCCGGGAAGTTCAGGAGCGTGTTTGGTCCCTCATCGGGATCGCCGGGATCGTTTGGCGTCGGTCCATCCCCTCCAAGGTCTATCAAAGCGGTCTGCGGCTTGTCGGCAGGTTGAGCCATGCGTGAAGCAATGATATGAGAAATCTTTATTTGTTCATTGAAGCCGTCACGCGGCGCAGACTTATCATCGGCAATCAGAACCGCAGTGGGGTTGTTCTCGAACGTAATGCTTCGAATCAAGTTGCGCGAGATGTAATCCGATGGGCAAACAGGCGTCGAAAGAATCCCGGAATTTGTAAAGTTGGCGATCTTCAAACCCCTCAGCGTGATGTGGTTCGAGCGCATAATGATGCCGTCGCTGGTTTGCCCGCCGCCATCCAGCGTTATGGAAGGCACGCAATCCGGTCCGTCGCATCCATCAATCACAACATCAGGCTGCGAGATCGAAAGCGGAGAAAGAAGATGGATGGTCTTGCCCTTGAGGGCGGCGTCAAAAGTTATGTTGGTTGATCCACCGTTGCAATTTGCCGACTCGATGGCCTGTCTCAGCGAGACCGGGCCATCGCCGGAAGGCGCCGCGCCCGGAGCCGTGTCGGCATCTGTCCCAACCACGATTGACTGCGGCGTGACTCCCTGACGAATGAGGCGCCTGACAGCGTTGGAGAACTCATCAGACTGTCGCTGGCAGTCGGCTCCCACGAAGGTTGCGCCTTCCTGGTTGCAACTCCCCGCCTCGATGGTGAGCGTTGCGCCTGGTAGGTCGTCGACGGGCTTCGGGAACACCAGTTGGTCTACCGCTGCCCTCGCTGCCAGATATTCGGGATTGGGCGCGCCCCCGATGGTTGAGTTCAGGCCCATCAACAGGACATCGAACTCAAAGGGTATGCCCGCTGTTGTAGCCGACAGGCGAGCCTGGTCGGCGGCGACGATCGCCGCACCAAGGTCATCAGGCTGTCCATCGCTGCACAGGATCATGGTCCGGTGCACGCCTGGTTTCGGGACTAGAGTTCTTGCTTTGTTCGCATCGATGTCGGAACCGCGAATAGCAAAGGAATAAAAGGTCTCTCCAAAAGGGCACGGAAAAGTCTGATTGAGGATGTCGGCGCATTTTAAGTCCTCGACCTGGTGCGCAACATCTTGCGCGTCGGCAGGTGAGTTGATGTCTTTCAAAGAAACGACGACCGTTGCACTTTCATTGAAGACCACGACTTGCACACCTATCGAGCCGTCACGAGGGATCACCGCCGGATCACGCAACGCGCGCAGTAAGCCTTCAATCATGATGTTGTAAGTCTGCCCTCGCTTCTCGATCGAACCGGAAGCGTCAATCAGGAACAACAGATCGCTCTTTGGTTGACTAAAACAGACCCCTCCGGCTGCCGCTACTCCGCCTGCCGCTACTCCTACCTGACCCGAGCAAACATCCTGCGCGGCCTTCTGGCGGCCGGGCGATATGATCACCGCTGTGACCAACAGCGTGACGACTGCCGCGCGGATAAGAAAGCCACTGAAGTGAACTCGATCAAAGCAAGAACGGATTGCCGCCCTCACACTTCTGCGCGAATTACTTGATGTGTTCATACCCGTTATCCCTGAAGTCATTGTTTAGCAGGAAACTCGGAACGCTTCGGATCGCAGCGATGGACTGGCCTGCAGTTTCGTTAAGCTATTGGGCCACCGCCGGCCAAAGTAGTATATAGCCGAAGGCTTCAAAGGCAAGTTGAAAGTAACCTGCTCAATAGCCTGATGACTTGCGCATCTCGATGAGAAGATCGGGCTGGTCGCGAGTTATTTCGATATCGCGAGAGTAGGGCAGGTATCCGAGCGCTTTTGCTCTCAGCGTGTATTGGCCTGGGGGGACGGGCCTGTTCAGCTTGAACTGTCCGTCAGGATCGGTCCCGCCCCAGGCGAGCAGGTTGTCTTCGGTGACGTCTTCTCCAACTGCAACAAGTCCAACCACGGCGCCCGCGATGGGGACCCCGCTGCCCGCCAACCTTACTCGTCCCTCGATGACAAAAGCCTTAGCAGTCTCAACCACCTTAGGCCGCTGGTTCGCCGGCGCAACCGTCGCGGTTTCTTCGCGGGTCCCGGCAAGGATCGACGATACCAGGTAAGCGGGCCTGAGAAATCCGACTGCGCCATAGCGACGATAATCATCGGGAAAGCCATCCCCATTCTTGTCGATCCACTGATCGTCTGCGACGACCTTCGTTGGAATTCCGATCAGCTTGCCGTCGAGATTCACCGCCGCCCCGCCGCTGTTGCCGTGAATCAACCGGGCATCCGTCTTGATCCACTTGCCAAGTACGTCCTTTCCTTCGACGGTTCCGCGGTTGACCGTAACACTGGAGCCGCCCTTTTCAGGAAAGCCGATTATCACGATGTCATCGAGCAGACGAAGGTTCTTCGAGTCGCCGATCTCGATAGCAGGAAATACAGCCGGCTTTGAGGAGGAACGAGCGCGCTTGTCGGGTTCGACACGCAGAAGGGCGAGGTCGTCGGCCTTGTCTATCACCAGCGTCTTGAGTTGGTATCGTTTGGATTGAGCAAACCCTTCGGCTGCAAGCGACAGAAGGATTTCGTCGTACGGCTGACCTGTCTTGCTGTCGGTGATGACGTGCGCGTTAGTAGCAACCACTCCGTCGGCTCGGACGACCACGGCCGATCCCCGGGGTCTTGGATTCTGCCCAGCCGGGTCGGTGAAGTTGCGAACGAGGATAAGCCCAACCGAAGCAACTGCTTTGCGAATACGGGCCCGCGCCGCTGGAGACAAGGGCGTTTCCTTCTTCTCCCGAGCCCCTGGTGACTGCTGTCGTCCGGAAGCGCCCGGCGCGAAGAACATCGAGCAGACGGCGAAGACCATCACGATGCCTAGCTTCGACGCTCGTGGTTCGATTGGCGCTTTGAGCATGAGTTGTAGATTACTTATGGTTCAATCGGATCTCGAATACTGCCGCCTGCCCGGCCTCCAGCCGGTTGTCGTTCTTCTCGTCTTCTATTGCCACGAATGAGCCTTCTTGCTTGTCTCTTCCAGCCGCAAGCTTGATCCCGCGAGTTCCGACGCCACCGGACCCGCTTTGCGGGACGACCGCCACAATATCGTTTACCACAATGCCGCCCTTCTTGTTAGCGGCGTTGCTGGCTAGCTGAGCGGCCGCACTCGCCGCGTTGGCGCTAAGCTCGCAGCCGCAGGGCCGCGAAGGATCGCAACAGCCCGCGCTGGTGATGGCATCGTCGAGGAACTTGATTCGCTCTCGCGACAACACAACCTGCAGCACCTCCGTCCCTTTCTCCTCGTCGAAGCCAACCGTCTGTTTGTATAACGAGCCCGGAACCATCTCGCTGATCTCGGCACGCGAGCAAGGCGCGATCAAGCACTTCTTTCCTTCCGGAGTGATGTTCACAAAGTAGGCATAACCTCTGAAGTTGCTTTCGTACTTTACTTCTATCTCGTCGCCGGCCTTGAACACATCCCTGCTCGGATCAACCGGAAGGCCGTTCTTCGAGAACAGGACTCGCATCGCATCCGAGCGCTTCTTGACAAACAATGCGCGGGTCAGCGCGGCCGGTTGATCGTCTCCGCCCAACAAGTGCTTGAGTTCGATCGTGTCGATCAATTCCTCGTTATCCTTCCGGTTAGTGTTGCGCACATAGACGCTATCGCTCGAGGTTCTCCGCTGGGAACTTGTCCCTTTCTCTGCGTGCGCCAGGATTTGCCCCGAACTCTTCTTGATCGCTTCGATCAACTCCTCGTTGACCGCGTTTGAACCTTTGACTACATCGTCCCGGGTTAGTTTGTTAGGAAGCGCAGTGATTTCGTCGCGGCTAAAAATGACGGTGAAGAACTCCTTGCCGTTCGGCGGCGTGATCTCCCACCAACAATCTTTGGGGTCCGGGTAATCCTGACAATACTGTGGGACGACATACTCGCGGTCCTTTTCGACCGCATTCATTCCGTTGTTGATCCGGGGATCCGGAAAGATGACGTTAGGCTGGTCGATGATCTTGCCGTCGAGACCGACGCTGCGGTGGACCACATAGAGGAAGCCACTCTGGTTGGGTGTGATTGCGAGCTTGACCTGGTCTCCGATTTTGAACTGTCCGTCGTGATCGACTCGCTCGGGCGAGTTGCCATCACCGCGCTTGAGCACGTTGTACTTCACGGCGAGGAGCGGTCCCTCTTCCAGGCCGCTGCTGTCAGGCTTAGGGCGCGAAGCGGGTCGAACGCGTCCAGATTTGGGCTTAGCCGGCTGCGTGAACTTGACCGGCTGGTCCCAGAAGTTCGGATTGCCGTCAGCCGTCGAGGGCTCCGCAGCGGTAAATGGTGTTACCAATCCGCCACTCAATAGGCCGACAAGCAGATAGCTCGATAATCTTGACCGCATAGTACCTCCCGATAGTTGCCACGCTAATTGATACGCGAACGGAGGAATTCCTGGATTCTCGGGTCATTTGCAGAGACGGCGCACCGTATGCCCACGAGCATATACTTGCGGTTCTCTTCGGTAACTTCCAGGGGCACCAATCCTCGGAACGTCGTGCGCGCCTGATCGATGTCGCTCCGGATGCTTCCCCCGCGAGTGACTCTGAACTTTGAGCCGAATTCGGTATCCTTTTTGGGGGTTGGTTGCGGATTACCTTCATAGGCGTTGTAGAACGTGTCAACCCATTCACTGACGTTTCCGGCGAGGTCATGAATGCCGTATGCGCTCACGTCGCCGGCGTAGGTGCCCACCGCAGCGAGTTTCGGCACTTGATTGCGGCCAAGGTTGGCGCTTGCTCCGCCGGGCTTGTCGCCCCAGGGCCATTGACGCTTAGCTCGGTTCTTCGGATCCCACGACGCGGCCTTCTCCCATTCCTCTTCGGCGGGCAATCGCCTGCCCGCCCACCTGGCGTATGCAGCGGCATCTTCGTATTGAATACCGACTGCGGGTAGCGTCGGGTTGTTCAGCAAATAGTCTTTCTCGACGGCTGTCTCGGGATATCGCCCGCTTTTTTCCGCGTCGCAGAACCGCTTATATTGCTCATTCGTTACTTCGTATTTGTCGATGTAAAAGGCCGGCTGGTCAACTGTGTGCGCAGGCTTTTCGTCATCGAAGTGGTTGTCGTCCCCCATCAAAAACTGACCGGCGGGAATTAGGATCATATCGGCGCCGCGGTAGTTCATCTGATTAGGCAGAAGCAGGGCCTCAAGCGCTTCCTCTCTTCCTTTGCGCAAGTCGATGTTTGCGTCGAAGTCGGCAAAGCCGTCCTTCTTGACTCGCACCATCGCCGTTCCCGCAACCAGGCCGGGAACTTTGAGCGTGCCGTCGGCTGCAACCGTTCCTTTTGTAGCGCCGTTGACAAATACTTCGCTGCCCGCCGGCGCGCCGCGCACCATCAATGTGGGGGCCGACCCACTTGAAAGGAGCAGGTAAGCCACGAGAGCAATGATAACCAACGCGAGCACGCCTCCCAAAAGCAGCAACGGCGAACGCTTCTTTGGTTCACTAGCTACAACCACTGACGCCGGTTGTGCAACGGACGCCGGTTGAGGCCGGGGGCCGGGCCGCACTTGTTGCGCGGATAACTGGGTGGGCTGCGCGTTTACGGCTGCAATGTGATCTGCAACGTTGGGAGCCGGGTTAGGCGTCGGCTGATGAGCGCTCGCCGGCAAGCTCTCAGGATCGGTGGATCGGGTAGCGGGCGGGAGCGACGTCACCGCCGGCCCGTCCGGATGAGTTTCGAGGCCTCCCCACTCCTTTGTCGAAAGGACCGGATCTCCACCGCCTAAACGCTCCGTGGCTCGTCCGCCAAGAACCTGCGTGCCGCTGAGCAGCGCGGTGTTGAGCGACGCTGCGAACGCTTCCACAGTTCGAGTCCGAGCGGCAGGATCGCGGGCCAGACCATTCATTACTGCCCGTTCCAGCGCTTCGCTGACCGTCGGCACAACCCAACTGATCCGAACTGGCTCGTTGGTTATCCGCTTCATCATGATCGACTGTTGATTGTCGCCCTCAAACGGCAGTCGGCCGCTCAGCATCTCGTAGACTATGATCGCGAGACTGTAGATGTCTGACCGGGGATCGAGTTTCTCGCCCAGCAACTGCTCCGGTGACATGTAGACCGGAGTTCCGAGGACGAATCCCGGCTTGGTCAGGTTGTCGGCATTGTCCTCGGCGACGGTCTTCGCGATTCCGAAGTCCAGCACCTTGACGTAATCCGCGGACGCGCCTTTCCTGGTGATCATTATGTTGTCGGGCTTCAAGTCGCGATGGATTATTCCGCGCGAGTGAGCCGCGGCCAGGGCTTCGGCGATCTGCCCCGCGATGTGAATCGCACGAGCCGCCTGAAGCGTTCGCTCCTGGGAAAGCACTCGCGAGAGCGCCACTCCGTCAATGAGTTCCATCGCCAGAAACAGCATGCCGTCTTCGCTCCGGCCGAAATCATAGATCGTGACCGCATGCGCGTTGTCGATGCTGCTGGCCATCTTGGCCTCGCGCTTGAACCGGGCAAGCGCGTCGTCGTTTCCCGACAAAAGTGTGAGCAACTTGATGGCGCAGGGACGGCCCATCTCCGTATGCACCGCCCTGTAGATCGCGCCCATCCCGCCTTCGCCGATCTTTTTTTCGAGCCTGTAGCGCCCGGCCAGCAGCCTTCCGACCATCGCATCGGAAGCTTCAGAACTCGCCGCCACCAGCGCACCTTGATCGACTGGGCAAACCTGAAGGTCGTCGCCATAGGTCTTGCTGCATAGTGTGCAGGTCTTCATCGTTGAACCTGGGACCTGGGGGTTGAGAGTCCGTTACGCCAGCCGTTCACGCGTTCGTCGAGTCACCGATCCGGGCGACATCTGGCTGAACTGAACAGTGTTGCTCTAACAACAATTTCGGCTGATCGAGACCGCCCAGCGTGAAAGCTCTAGCAAATCGAACGCTATAACACGGCATGTGCTTTGTCAACGGTACTGGTTTTGCGGAAGCCGGCAGCACCAGACTCGCTGCTATCGGGTCGAGAAACCGGCTCGAGCATTTACATTGGGCTCCGGCTTTTTGCCGTGAAATGGCCTTCAGCGAGAGCGGCGCGTTGAGTGAGGCACGGGTGTTTGGAGCCGGAAGCGCATCACCCGAATCGGTAGCCTCACTTCTTGTTGATAATTTTCTCAGCGGTGTGCTACTTTGGCGGCGAGTTGCAATCGGACGCTGGGGAATAACAATTAGTTATAGCGTCCAGACAGTTAGCGACTCGATTTGATTCTGCAAGTGGGAGCACCAGATCCTCACGTCATACCGGCAACCTACTAGTTTTGTCGCCATCTTTGGCATGCCGCGCGTTGACATCGCGGGCTGCCAAACCAATTCACGCGCGACTTTCTGTTCAACCTGGATTCACGTGGAAGAGGAGAGCTCCAAAGAGAGCTCTGTACACATTTGAGCAAAGAGATAACCAGGAACGCTGAGTGCGCACAGGATGAGCCGCCGACCGGTAACGCGCTGTCGGAGTGGTTGCGGCTCCAACGATCGCTCGCCCAGGAACACAATATTGCAATCACCACGCTCAGCCGCGACGGAGCGACGATAGGCCGGGT
>DATMCM010000466.1:0-2011 GCA_035558335.1 Blastocatellia bacterium
GACGACCGGGTCATTTGTCCTGCTTCGCGTTGAGGTTTGTTCAATGCCCTGAGGAGGAGACCGAACCAGCAACAGCTTTATTCCCTGGGAGCAAGACGTCTAATTACCCTCGACAAAGCTGGTGCTACGAACTGATCTAGCTCGCGGGTCTATTCGCACATCTGCCGCATCGCCGGCTCGCAGCGTGACCTTTCGGGCAAAGCGGAAGTGACAGCGATACCGTCAAAGTGACGGTTGCCCTTTAACAATCCATTGGACAAACTGCGCCGGTGTCTGCGTCGCGCTAGTCGGATAGTTCGACATGACCAAATTAATCAAAGTTGCCGAGTGGACGGAGGGTTCCAGGGTCAATGTCGTATTCGTCCATGGGCTGGGCGGGCACGCTTACGACAGCTGGCGCCGGAACTCGAAAGACGACACGTTTTGGCCGGTTTGGCTGTCGCGCGACATGCCAGGTTTGGTTGCATGGACACTAGACTACGAGGTCGCTTTGACTAACTGGTCCGGCGCGGCGATGCCGATTCAAGATCGCGCAAAGAATGTGCTGGAGAGCCTTCTTGGCCAGCGTGATTTGAAGGAGCTCCCGCTAGTTTTTGTGTGCCACAGTCTCGGTGGTCTGGTGGTGAAACAAGTTCTCCGCGCTGCTGACGGCCGTCGCACCCACGGGGCTGCGGAAGCAGCGTTTATCGATTCGGTAAAAGGGGTCGTTTTCATTGCCACGCCACACACGGGGTCGCTGCACGCCACGTTGCTCGATAAGTTGAGGCTTGTTGCGTGGCCGTCAGCATCAACCCTCGACCTTGTAAGAAACAACGCTAATCTGCGCGATCTCAACGTGTGGTACCGGAACTGGTCCGGGACTATTCGTCAGAAGGTCTTCTATGAAAAGCAGAGCACTTCGGCCGGGGTTATTGTTGCGGCGGACAGTAGCGATCCGGGCCTGCTGCATGTAGACCCGGTCGGTATCGATGCCGATCATGCGCGTATCTGCAAGCCGGCCGACGCCGACGACATGGTCTACACGAGAACGCGCGATTTTATCACCGATGAGATCCTTCAAGACGTAAATCCGAGCGCGGCTTGCGGAGCATTCAGGGCGTTGGACCTGCCGACACTGCCGCGTTCGCGATCTTTCATCTTCGTGCCGATCGCGGTCCGCGTGGCTGTTCTCCTGATAATAGGCTTGATCGTCTTCAAAGGGGTGCAGGGCCTTTTCTTCCCGCCCGATGTGCTCGGCATGGCAACCATTGAGCAGATTGAAACTGCTGTTCGTGCCAAATCCCCGAAGCTGACGGCGACGCAGATCGATCAGTTTGTTCGATCACTTCGAGAATTAAATGGCGACCCGTCTTTTGAGCGCGCGGTCTCGGAAGCCCAGAAGGGGAATACCCGTGTTGCTGAGGGAATTTGGCTTCAAATCTATGAAGATCGAAAAAAAGAACAACAGAAAGCACAGAAGGAACAAGCTGAGGCGGCGCGCAATCTCGCAGCCAGTGCCGTCACCAACAATGTAGCGCAGGGACTGAAATGGTATCGGGAAGCGACATCTCTCGATCCAGACAACCTGGCAGGCTGGCTCGGATTCGGCGATGCCGCTATGTTAGCGGGAATGCTGCGGGAAGCTGATCAGGGGTTTCTCAAGTACCTTGAGCTTGCGCGGATGGCGGGAAATGAGCGCGAGGTCGCAGTCGGACTGAACCGGCGCGGCGACGTGCAGGTATCGCAGGGCAATCTTCCGGCCGCGTTGGCCTCTTATAAGGCGAGCCTCGCCATTGCAGCCCTGTGTGTACCGAAAACCTTATTCGAGTTGATGTCGTGATGGAATCGCCTAAGCTGGCGGAATGATCGGGCTGCTCTGTTTCGTTCTGGCCGTCCTGGCCTCGCCATTCAAGTCGAAGTTGCGGCTTGAAGCTGAGAACGCGGTGCTTCGACATCAGTTGAATGTCGTGAGGCGTAGGCTGCCTGGTCGCGTCCGGCTCACGAACCATGATCGCTGGTTCTTTATCCAGCT
>DATMCM010000467.1:0-3457 GCA_035558335.1 Blastocatellia bacterium
CATAAGCCTTGCGATCCGCACCGGCGTCGAGCCGCTTGCGCTTCAAACTGATGTGCGTCGCGCAATCCAAGCCGTCGACAGCGAAGTTCCCGCTTCCAGCATGAAAACGATGAAGCAATTCCTATCGGCGTCAATTGCATCCAGGCGGTTTAACCTGCTGTTGCTGGCCGTTTTCGCCGGAGCGGCATTGTTGCTTGCAGCAACAGGGATATATGCCGTGATTTCATTTTCTGCCACCCAGCGAACCCATGAGATCGGTGTTCGTTTGGCGCTCGGCGCCGCGCACGGCGACGTCCTGAAGCTGATAGTCGGGCAAGGCATGGCGCCGGCGCTGGCAGGCTTAGGCGTTGGATTGATCGCATCGCTCGGGATCGGGCGCGTGCTGTCGAGCTTACTGTTTGAAGTGAGCGCATCCGACCCGGCAACGTTTGTGACTGTTTCGGTGATTCTGGCAGGAGTGGCTCTGGGAGCCTGCCTTGTGCCAGCGCGCCGCGCTACGAAAATCGATCCGATGGTTGCGCTTAGAAGGGAATAAGGTTTCTGGTTTCTAGTTTCTGGTTCGGAGACTATGAATCGGTGCCTCGTATCGGCACACGAACCAGAAACCAGAAACTAGGAACCAGAAACCTGAGGTTTGATGATGGACACTTTCAGACAAGACTTTCGTTACGGCATCCGTACGTTGCTGAGGAATCCGGGCTTCACGACTATAGCGGTGCTGACGCTGGCGCTCGGCCTGGGCGCCAATACGGCAATATTCTCGCTGACCGACCAGATACTTCTCCGGCTCTTGCCCGTCGAGAAACCGGAGGAGCTGGTTGTGTTGCGGTCGCCTGGCCCCAAATCGGGGCGCGTCTGGAGCGATGGCGACAGCGCAGCCTCGCTTTCGTATCCGTTATACAAAGAGCTTCGCGATAACAACAACGTCTTCTCAGGATCGCTCGCGCGATTCGCTGTTGCCCTGAGCGTCTCCGGCGAGGGTCAGACGGAACGTGCGAACGGCGAGCTTGTATCGGGAAACTACTTCGAGGTGCTCGGAGTTAGACCCGCGCTGGGCCGCGTTCTTACTCAGGATGATGATCAAGTCGCGGGCGCCGGACAGGTCGTCGTCCTCAGCCACAGCTACTGGAGCCGTCGCTTCGGCGCCGATCCGGCGATCCTCAACAAGACGCTTATAGTAAACGGCCAGTTGATGACGGTAGTCGGCGTGGCGCGAGCGGGGTTTGACGGCGTGCAAGTCGGTCAGAAGCCCGACATTTTTATCCCCATAACGATGAAAGCGCAGATGACTCCGAACTGGGACGGAATGACCGACCACAGAGATTTTTGGCTTGCCATCATCGGCCGTCTCAAGCCCGGTCTGTCGCGCGAGCAAGCGGAGCAGGCGCTGGCTCCCGTTTACCGGCAGATACTCGAGGCGGAGCTTCCGCTGATGGGAAGGTTTTCGACCGAGAACAAGCAACGCTTTCTTGAAAGACCAATGCTTATGGACCCCGGGTCGCGAGGCCGGCAGATTGTGCAACGCGATGCAAAGCAGCCGCTGCTTGTGCTGATGGGAATGGTGGGACTGGTGCTGCTGATCGCCTGCGCGAACGTGGCGAATCTTCTGATGGCTCGCGGCGCGGCCCGACAACGTGAGATCGCCATTCGCATGGCGGTGGGCGCCGGACGTTTGCGCCTGGTGCGACAGTTTCTGGTCGAAAGCCTTACGCTGTCGCTGATCGGAGGAGTAGCCGGGCTCCTGGTCGCTTCGTGGACCATCAGCCTGCTGGTCAGCGCGATACCTGACAGCATCGGAATGATCGGTCTCTCAGCAAAACTCGATCTTCGACTGCTGGCCTTCACTCTCATTTTGTCGATTCTTACCGGGCTCGTGTTCGGGCTGATGCCGGCGATAAAGGCGACCCGGCTGAACCTGGAAGGCACGTTGCGCGAGCAAGGCTCGAGCGTGTCGGGCGCGCTGTCGCAAGTGCGGTTTCGTAAGGCACTGGTCGTTTCACAGGTCGTGCTGACTACGGTGTTGCTTGTAGGAGCGGGGCTGTTCGCCCGCAGTCTCAACAATCTAAAGGCGCTCAATCTTGGGTTGCGCCCTGATAACCTGATTGCGTTTTCGGTCGCGCCCGCCTTGAACGGTTACTCTCCCGAGCGAACCATCGCGCTGTTTGATCAGCTTCAGCAGAACCTCTCCTCGCAGCCGGGTGTTGATGCGGTCAGCGCGGCAGTCTACCCAGCTTTTACCGACACCAACTCGAGCTCCAACATAACAGTAGAAGGGTACCAGGCGGGCGAAGACGAAGACATGGACGTCAGGCAGAATTGGATCGGGCCTGGGTATTTTTCGACGATGGGCATTCCACTGCTGAGCGGGCGCGAGCTATCAGAGTCGGATACGTCAAAAAGTCCGAAGGTGGCGATCATCAATGAAACCATGAAACAGCGTTTCTTCGCCGATCGAGATCCAGTGGGCTTGCGGTTTGCGTTTGGCTCGGGTGACAAGGTTCAGCCGGATATCCAGATTGTTGGCGTTGTGAAGGATAGCAAGCACTCTACGGTTAGAGACAAAGCCGGACCGTTTGTCTATCTCCCATATTCTCAATTCAAGACGTTGGGAAACATAACCTTCTACCTAAAGACAAAACAGGACGTCGCGGCGACGACTTTGTCATTGAGACGCGAGGCGCAGCGTCTGGATGCCAATCTTCCTGTGTTCGACCTGAAGACGATGGAGCGGCAAATAGACGAATCCCTATTCAACGACAAGTTTCTGACTCTTTTGTCGATGTGCTTTGCGCTGCTTGCGGCGCTGCTGGCCTCGATCGGGCTTTACGGAGTGATGGCTTACACAGTGACTAGACGCACTCGTGAAATAGGAATTCGCATGGCGCTGGGAGCTACGCGCGGGATCGTGTCGTGGTTGATCTTGCGCGAAGTCGTCGTGCTGGCGCTGGTAGGCCTTGTAGTCGGACTGCCGGCCGCCTACGGACTTGGCCGGTTGACGGAGTCGTTGCTGTTCGGCGTCAAGGCGGGCGATCCGCTCGTGTTTGTGGGAGCAGGGTTGTTGTTGACCGGAGCGACTCTGCTTGGAGGCTATATCCCCGCTCGCAAGGCCGCAGGCATCGATCCGCTCGTCGCGCTAAGGTGTGAGTAGGGTCAGGGTTTAGGGTTCAGGGTTCACGGTTTAGGGTTCAGGGTTTAGGGTTCTGGGTTTAGGGTTCTGGGTTTAGGGTCCAGGGTTTAGGGTTCAGGGTTTAGGGTCAAGGGTTCCCGGACTCATCCTCTAACCACGAACCCTGAACCACGAACCCTGAACCACGAACCCTAAACCCTAAACCCTAAACCCTTCGTGAAAGGTGCAAGATGGAAATTTTGCTTCAAGACTTGCGATACGGCTTAAGGATGCTGCTCAAGCAGCCGAGTTTCACCGTCATCGCTGTGATCGCGCTGGCTCTTGGAATCG
>DATMCM010000468.1:0-2011 GCA_035558335.1 Blastocatellia bacterium
TAGATTTCCCTCTTCCCCTTAAAAGTATCGTAAAAGCTCTGACGTCCGATGCCCATTGCAAGACGCAAATCATCAGTTGTCGTAGCCCCGAAACCATTCTTCCGAAAGGTCGCTAACGCGGATTCCACTGCTTTATCTCTATCGAACTCTTTTGGACGAGCCATTTCTCAATCATTACTTATTCTGGACACATCTGTCCAGCAAATATATAACTAAATTGTTGAACGACGCGTTCTTCCCTATGTTCCGCTCGGTGTCGAGAGGGCCCTGTTGGTTTTTATATGAATATCTGTGCAAGGAGAACTGGAACCATGACAATCAAAATTGGAATTATCAACGAGACAGATGAGAACGAGAGGTTTGCGCGCGAGATCGAGCGAATCGCCAACATAGTCTGGGATGGAGTGGAAAAGCGCCGGCTCCATATAGTTGTGGCCTAGAATGACCGCCTTCTTTTGGATCTTCAGCTGATTGATTTCGGCGGCGAGGTCTGCTTTGAGTTTAAGCTCAAAGTCCGGCACAACATCGCCCAGCATCTCCTGAAGTTTGCGGTAAAGCCGATCGGCTGAAGTTTCATTGCCTAATACTGGAACCATTTCTTCCCACCGGAACTCATTATGAAGCCTCTCTATCGACCAAAACCAGGCTGGCATCAAAGGCTTTCGCTGAATGAGTCAACGCGCCAATTGAAATATAGTCGACGCCCGTCTCGGCAATCGCGCGGACGTTACCCAGGGTCACGTTTCCAGATGCTTCCAACTTTGCCCTGCCTGCCAGCAACCTCCTGACCGCCTTGCACAGATCATCCGCGGACATGTTGTCCAGCTGGCTCACGCGGTCCAACGAACCTAACTGCTTCTTCGTGAGCGCAAGCACATGGAGTGCGGCCGTATACGCCGCTTCCCGGCCCGCCTTCACGTCAAGGTCTTTGCCCACGACGCCAACTGCCGTGGCTGTATGGCCCGAGGTGGCGAGCATTCCGCTCAGGAAAAGGAGGTTGCCCGTCTGAACGGCGGGCACGTACGCGCCGAAAGGCGTCGGCGCATCCGATTGATGAATGCCGAGCTTGGCGAGACGGTCCTTGGCGGTCGTTGAGTTTGTGGTCATGACGAAAGCTCCTTTCAATTACCACCGGCCGAAATGCGCGCCGCCATCGACATACAGGATGTCACCAGTGACCGTCGCGGCGTCGGTCAGGTATATGACGGCATCCGTGATGTCCTTGACCGTGGAAGGCCGACCCATCGGTGACAGGCTTTCCATCACGTCCTTCGGAGTCTCCCGGTGAAGTGGCGTGTAGACGGCGCCCGGCGCGACGGCATTCACGCGGATGCCGTCTTTGGCGTACTCCATCGCGAGGTGCTGCGTGATTGTTTCAAGACCGCCTTTGGTGATCATCGGCACCGCCGCCGTGACGCCCCGGATTGGGTTGCGAGCAAGGGCCGCCGTGATCGTGACGATGCTCCCGCCGGTCTTCTGGGCTAACATTTGCTTGATGGAGAGTTGGGTGACGTACAGGAAGCCTTCGACGTTCGTCGAGATGAGCGACTTGAAGTCCTCGGCGGTGTAGTCCGTGAACGGCTTGGTGAAGAAGATGCCGGCGTTGTTGACCAGCACGTCGACTGACTTGAAGCGAGACAGCGCTGTCTCGACGATCCTGGCGGCAGTCGCCGGCTCGCCGATGTGGCCGTCGACCAGAGCGACGTGGTTGGAGGCCACGACCTCGGTGGATTGGGTCACCTTGCGGGAATTGGCAACGACGTTGAAACCCCGTTCGAGAAACGCTTTCACGATTCCCGCGCCGATCCCCTGCGACGCTCCGGTCACGATTGCTGTCTTCCTTGTGCTGCTCATGATTGTTTACCTCGAAACCGACCTCTCACGTGTACGAGGATGGTCAAGCGGATCAGAAATCCGCGTCCAGCACGATACGGTAACGCGCCTTGCCTGATTCAAGTCGGGCAAAGGCCTCGTTGATATTGCTCATCGGGAAGTGCTCGGTCTGCGGCGC
>DATMCM010000469.1:0-11462 GCA_035558335.1 Blastocatellia bacterium
GATTCCGAACCCAACCGCTACAGGCAGATCGCTGAATCGCCTGACTCGCTGGACTAGAGTCGCGGCGGCCTCAGATAAGCTCTGCTGAACTCCGGTCACACCGGTGCGCGCGACTGCATAAACGAATCCGGTGCTGGCTTCGGTCACAAGCTTGATCCGCTCGTCGGTACTAGTGGGCGCGACCAGAAAGATCAAGTCGATACCCGCGGCTTGCATCGCGCTTCGGAAGTCATCGGCTTCTTCGGGCACCAGGTCAGTCGCAAGCACCCCGTCAACTCCGGCGCTCTTCAATTCTCCGCCAAGCCGATCGAGCCCGATCGATAGCAGCGGATTCAAATAGCTGAACAGGACAATCGGGACTTCGCTCTGCTGACGAACTCGCCTCACGACTTCCAGGCAGTCACGTACGCTAACGTGATTGGCGAGCGCCCGCTCCGAGGCTCTTTGAATAACAGGCCCGTCAGCCATCGGATCAGAGAACGGCACGCCCAGTTCGATGATGTCGGCGCCGCTGCGTTCGAGTTCGAGAATGATTTGCTCGGTGGCTCCGAGCGCTGGGTCACCTGAAGTGATGTACGGAATGAAGGCCTTACGGCCTGTACGCGTGAGGTCCTTGAAACTCAGATCTAGACTGGCCATTATCGTGTTTTTCGCCCTCGTCGCTTCTTACCAGTCGCCTTGTGTTGTCACTTTGTATCCGCTCAAGCGGTTCTCGGAGTCGAAGCGGAAATCCATGTGTATGTTGTAGACCAGGAGCTGTCTATCATCTCGTGCCGCATTTCGGATCGTCGCCGATATGTGTCCGCCATTGAGTATCGCTGGTCCCTCGGGAGGAATGCGCGGAAAATCAGGTACGTCGGCGATGTAGCTGCCGTGTTCAGCCCTCAGCCCGCCAATTGTTAATGAGTCGAGGAAGACCATTACCTGGTTCGAACTTGCGCCTAAAGGAAGATCACGGTGGATTTTCTCTTCGACTTCAGCTTGAGTGACTCTGACTACTTTGCATCCGCACGCGCACATTAGGAACGTTAGGAACACTAGAAAAACGTATGCACGGCGCTCCCGGGTACTTAGATCGATCCGGTAGCTCATAACCAACTAAACGGCCGAGAGCTGATTTCGTTACACGCTTCCGAGCATCTCAGCTACCGTGTTTACATCTTTGTCTCCGCGACCCGACAGATTCACGACCAACATCTGGTCGCTTCGCATCGAAGGAGCCAGCTTCATCACTTCAGCTATCGCATGCGCGCTTTCAAGCGCAGGGATGATCCCCTCAAGCCTCGCCAGGAGGTGAAACGCCTCAAGCGCTTCTGCGTCGCTCGCTCTCGAATAACTTATTCGCCCGATGTCGTGCAAGTAAGCGTGCTCCGGACCGATGGCAGAGTAGTCCAACCCCGCCGACACCGAATGCGTGGTAGATATCTGACCGTTCTCATCCTGAAGCACGTAGCTCCGAGTTCCCTGCAACACGCCGGGCTTACCGCCGCTAAACCGCGCCGCGTGTTCGCCAAGCGCCGCGCCTCGGCCACCCGCTTCGACGCCGATCATTCGAACGCCTTGGTCGGCGATGAACTCGTGAAACAAGCCTATCGAGTTGCTGCCGCCGCCGACGCAAGCGATCAACAGATCAGGCAAGCGGCCTTCCGCGTCGAGGATCTGCTTGCGAGCCTCGCGGCCGATTACGGATTGAAAGTCGCGCACCATCACCGGGTACGGATGCGGGCCCATCACCGAGCCTAACAGGTAATAAGTGTCGGCGACATTGGTGACCCAATCTCGAAGAGCTTCGTTGATCGCATCTTTGAGCGTTCGGCTGCCGGAATTAACGCCGACTACTTCAGCGCCCAACAATCGCATTCGAAAGACGTTCAGCTCCTGGCGGCGCATGTCTTCCGTGCCCATGTAGACGACGCACTTCACGTTCATCAACGCACAAACGGTCGCAGTAGCGACGCCGTGCTGACCCGCGCCGGTCTCGGCGATGATTCGAGTCTTGCCCATTCGACGCGCGAGCAAGGCCTGACCGACGGCGTTGTTGATCTTGTGAGCTCCGGTGTGGCAAAGGTCCTCCCGCTTGAGATAGATTCGCGCGCCTCCGAGATGGTCGGTCAGCCTCCCAGCGAACATAAGCGGAGTCGGCCGCCCAACATAACTCGAGAGAAGGCTTTCAAGCTCGCGATGAAACTCTGGATCGCGCTGAGCATCCCGATAAGCCGAGATCAACTCGTCGAGCGGGTGCATCAGAGTCTCAGGCACGAACCTCCCGCCGTACGGTCCGAAATGACCCTGCGCATCAGGCAGTTCATGTTTCATGATGTTCCCAGGAAATCGAATTCGAAGCGCTGAGCCGGCTCCGTTTGCGAGAGCACGGCGTTTGCCTTTTTCACTGCGAGCATGAAGTCGCGGAGTTTAACAAGGTCTTTGCGACCGGGCTCGGCTTCCACTCCGCTGCATACGTCGATGGCAGCCGGCCGAACGGTCGCGATCGCCTCGCCGACGTTATCCACGGTTAATCCGCCGGCCAGAATGATCGGTGCGAGCCGCGCGCACTCGACCGCAACGCTCCAGTCAAAGGTCTTTCCCGTTCCGCCGTAGCTCCCTGCCTGTCGCGTATCAAGCAAGATCGTACTCATTGGATAGCGTAAGATCCATCTTGGCGCGAAGCCTTCGCCCACTCGAATAGCTTTGATGGTTTTGGCGGCCGCGATGCCCGCGCAAAACTCGGGAGACTCGTCGCCGTGAAGTTGAACAGCGGCCAGTCTTAGATCAGATGCGATAGCTTCGATACTTTCGCGCTGCTCATTTACGAAAACACCGATGTTAGCGACGAGCGGCGGCGGCAGCCTTGTGATGATCTCGCGGGCGGCTTCGGGGGAGATGTAGCGCGGGCTTCGAGGCCAAAAGTTAAAGCCAAGCGCGTCGGCGCCTGATTCAATCGAGGCCTCGGCCTCTTCGAGGCTTCGAATGCCACAGACCTTCACCTTGACTCGATTCATTCGCCACCCGCTTCGACAATCAACTCGCGGAGTGCTCGGCCCGGGTCATCCGCGCGCATGAAGTGCTCGCCTACGAGGAACGCACTAAAGCCCGCTCGCTTCAAACGGCGAATGTCATCGCCGCAAGTGATCCCGCTTTCGCTGATGAGCACCGCGTCACGAGGCGCACTCGCCGCCACTTCGATCGAAGTCTGTAGATCGACGTCGAACGTCGTCAGGTCGCGATTGTTCACGCCGAGTAGGTTTCCTCCCGCGCGAGCGGCGCGGGTCATCTCATGGCGCGTGTGCACTTCAACGAGAGCTTCCAGGTTCAATTTGCGCGCGATTCTCAGCAAGCGCGCTAGCAGGCCGTCGTCCAGGATCGCTGTGATCAACAACACCGCGTCCGCGCCCGTCGCGGCGGTCTCGTAGACTTGATACTCGTCGATGATGAAGTCCTTCCGAAGCACCGGAAGATCGACGACGTCGCGCACGACCTTCAAGTGTTCGAGCGATCCGTCGAAAAAGTCTTCTTCGCAAAGCACCGAAAGCGCAGCTGCTCCGGCCGACGCGTAGCCCCGCGCAATTCGAACCGGGTCGAAGTCTTCTCGGATGACTCCCTTCGAAGGCGAGCGTCGCTTGATTTCGGCAATGAGGTTGACCCGATCCGTTCTGGCG
This sequence comes from Blastocatellia bacterium, assembly GCA_035558335.1. Taxonomy (GTDB): domain Bacteria; phylum Acidobacteriota; class Blastocatellia; order UBA7656; family UBA7656; genus Onstottus_B. The sequence goes on from DATMCM010000469.1 coordinate 3,657, forward strand.
AGCGCCTTGGCAAACGAACGACTGGCTCGATTGGAAGTCTCGGCAGCCCGCCCGATCAGAGCATCAAGCGGCGTTTCGCGCTTTGCTGTTTCAAGTCGCGCGGCCTTGGCCTCGACGATGCGATCCAACACACCGCCCACCGTCGCCACTCCTGGCAGTTTGATTCGTGTTTCCACAGTCGCCACAGGTTTTCGGCGACTCGCGGCCTGCGCGTCTAGCGTGAAGCTCAGACGCTTAAGACGCTGAGTCGCAAACTCACAAACTCAGGAAGTTCTTTAGCAGCGTTTTTCCGTGTTCGGTCATCACCGATTCGGGATGAAACTGAACTCCTTCAACCGGAAAGCGACGATGGCGCAATCCCATCACTACGCCATCAGGAGTGGTCGCAGAGACTTCGAGCTCTTCCGGCAGGCTCTCGTTCTCAACGATCAGGGAATGATACCTCGTAGCTTTGAACCGATAGGGCAATCCTCGAAAGATCGTCGCAGAGTCGTGGCAAATCTCGCTCGTCTTACCATGCATCAAGGATGGCGCTTGAATCACTTTTCCACCGAACGCCCGGCCGATCGCTTGATGCCCAAGACACACCCCAAGGATCGGAATCTTCCCAGCGAACGAGCGAATCGCCTCCAGGGTGACGCCGGCGTTGTCGGGCACTCCCGGTCCCGGTGAGATCAGCAACCGCTCGGGCTTCATTGCTTGCATGCCGTCGAGCGAGATCGCGTCGTTCCGAAAGACAAGCACTTCCGCGCCAAGCTCGCCGAAATACTGAACGAGGTTGTAGGTAAACGAATCGTAGTTGTCTATAACCAGTATCATTCAACTAACCCACTTGTACTCGGGATTCTTCACGATGGTATCAGCAAGGCGAAGGGACTCCAACTCGCTCCAGGATTGGAAGCGCGGACTCTTACAACATGAACGGGCTAAGCTTCGATCACTGGATGGTGATCTTTTTGATTTCGATTCTCTGCTTAGGCTTGTCGCCTTCGACTTCGGCGGCAGCGATCTTGTCCAGAACGTCGAGCCCTTCCACCACTTTCGCGAACGGAGCATGTTTGCCGTCGAGCGCGGGATTGTCCGCCGCAAGGGCGAAAAAGTAAAAGCTTTCGGTTCCGTCTTGAGATTGACGCAACGAAACCGCACCACGAACCTGCCTGGCATCGTTTTTTTCGAAAGGGATCGGCCACATGCTGAAAATTCGCTTGCGGTTCAGGCTGTCCGGAGGCCAATCGCCGGGGTAGCCGGCTTCGAGAAAGTACTTTTGCGAGACTCGAAAGAAGGCCGTCCCGTCATAGAAGCCGGACCGTGCGTAGCGCACGAAATGACGAGTTGTATTTGGAACCACCTCAGGCACCAACTGCAGCTTGATGGTTCCAAGTGAGGTCTCGATTGTGGCCTTCATAGCCTTCATCTGATCGACGCTCGGAGTCTTCTCTCGAATTGTGATCTTGTTGATTGTGATTCGCTCAGATGCCATTCCGGCCGGAGTTGCGCCAGCGCCGGAGATGGCAGCCGCCGCGTCCATGCCTTCGACGACTCTGCCGAAGACGCTGAACTTGGAATCAAGATTTGCCTGCGCCGGTCCCGCGTTCAGCACGATGAAGAACTGCTGACCCGAAGTCCCTTGCTTGACCTCGATCGACCCTGCCGCTACGGCGGCCAGCACCGATGAGACCGCGCCGGCCAGGTGCTTACCTTTAACTTCGTCGGGCAGCCCGGCGTTCAAGCCCCCGGTCCCGTAGCGCGCCTTGTCGCGCGGATTCTTGCTAAGAGGATCGCCACCTTGAATCAAGCCGTACTTCACAAGCCGGTGAAAGGTCGTGCCGTCATACGCGCCTTCGCGTGCAAGCTTGACGAAGTACTCGACGTGCCTGGGCGCGTCGCTGTGAAGGAACTCGATGACGATTTGGCCCTGCGAAGTGTCGAGCAGCGCTTCTAGCCGATCATACTCGTTGCTGTCTGCGCTTCGGGCAAAGCGCGTGACTTCCGCCGAGCTGTCCCGGGCGCCCACGACTGCATCTTCAAGCGGTGGGCTCAAAGGCAAGGCGCAAAAGAAAAACAAACAGAAGACTCCCACTTTTCTCATCGCAGGTTCTCCTTTCGATCATTTTGTCGAAATAGCGGTGTTGATTCTCGCGCAAATTAACTGCGCGGACAACTTCAACAGGGCGTCTTGCGTGGTGAATCGGAGCGCGCGGATCGGTGCGAAAAAAAGGCCCGCCGAGAAAGCGGGCCGGAGATGACTTGGGAGACAATCCATGCGCGGAGATTGAGTCCTCCGCACAGCACGTAAGAGACGAACTTCCGCTAGCTTCTCAGCCAGCGGGCGACCACAACAAAGAACAGAAACGCTATGACTGCCTGGAGCGACCACAGGACAGCGAGCACCGATTCCGCTGCGCCCGGATATCCTTCAAAGCGAGCGGCGCCGCCAGTCACAACCTCCATTATTAGACCGCTATTAACTATTAACAGAGCGAGTACCGTGATCGCGTCCAGCCGCAGATCCCTGCTCTCCTCCTCCGGGCGCGCAAGAGAAACGTGTACTGATGGAAATGGCTCTTCGATGGCTCCGCCCGCGTATGCCCTGAGCTCAGCGTTTTGTGCGACTTCTAACATTGCGGTTTCCTCTGATCGCCGAAGCGTTCTTTCTTGCGCATCAGCGACGGACTTGTCTAAGGCAATGATAAGGCCACTCGTCGTCTTCTCGACTCGCCGCGGTGCAACTGCAGCAGAAAAGAAATTTGCGGCGTTGAAACAACCCTCCAGTTTTCATTGCCTTTCGGAGGGTTCCGTCATACTGACGGGCTTGACCGCGCTGGGCACGTCATTCTTAAACACTGGGTCCGACTGAGCCTGGAAGTCCGCGGCGGAGGTTTGGGCAAGCACCGGGTGGCGGTGCCTTAAATTTCATTGTCTTCTCTGCGTTGGCTCTGCGTCTCAGCGTCACTGCGGTTAGATAGCCTTAAAACCTGCTAACCGCGGAGCCGCCGAGACGCAGAGCCAAACGCAGAGAAATCGCAAATTAAGCCACGGCCCACCGGGTTGGCGTTGACACCCGCATCGTGATTATATGAAAAGATGAAAGCTAAAACCCGCATAGCAGCCATCGCGCGCGGCAATGTTCAAGTGCATTGGCCCGAGGGAAATGTACCGGTTGAACGCGGGATATCCGATCCTGAATGCGGCATCCCCGACTTCAACACCGAAGTTGACGTCGAACGAACACAATAGGAGCCAAATGTCACGGCTGATCTCGATACTCCTCAGCGCTACCCTGCTGACTCCTACGCTGGCCCAGCAGACGGGCAAAACAACTTACGAGGTCTACGCTGTCAGTTACGCGGTAATCCCGGACTTCCCGGTCGCTGGTCTCGTCGCAGGCGCCGACCCCTCGCGCAAGATCGACATTCAAATGATGGTCTGGCTTTTGAAAGGCTCCAATGGCACCAACATCCTTGTCGATTCCGGATTCTATCGCGACAAGTTCTTCAAGCAATGGAAGGTGAGAGACTACGTCAAGCCCTCGGAGGCGATCTCCAAACTCGGACTAAAACCCGACGACATCACCGATGTGATCACCACTTCCATCAAAACGCAAAAACGCGAAACGAGTGGGGCCCTATGCAATATTGTCAGCGGCTTACGGCTTACAGGTTCGTATAGGGCGCCTCGCGTCGCAGCGGCTTTACTGTCAAAATTGCTGTCAATGTTATGATTGATTGACGAAGAATTCGGCTCGCCTCACGCGACGGCGGACAGCCACAATTCCTGAGTGGTTGGCGAGTCGAACATTTCAGGAGTGATCTAACAGGAGGATCACAATGGCCAAACGCAAGAGCGACCCCGGAGAAATCGATTACTTCGAGCAGCAAGAACGATGGCACCAGGAGGAGCGAAAAGAAAAACAGGCGAAACTCGCTCGTGTATGGTTGCACGCCAGGAAGCCCGATAGAGATAAGCGACCTAAGACTGTTCAAATACAAAAGCAGACATTCAAGGTCAAGGACGATCAGCATGGCCAGCCTCTCATCGGCTTGTTGTCGGGCCCGCCCTCCGAAATAGAATTCACCATCGTCAGGATTCCTCAGATTCCTGGTCCCCCGAAAGGGGCAATCCGGGTACCCAACGATTTTCCAGCCCAAGTGATGGCGAAAATATCGAACAGACTGGAGCATAGACGGCTGCTCTCAAGACTGCTCGTAGCACGTGATCTGGACTTGAAGGAAGACAGACTCCAACGAAAGCTCCAAGCCGCCCACACTACCTACCGAAAACTAGTATCCCTCTGCAAAAAGAAACACAAGGCGTCAATTAACCAGCCTATATCTAAGACCTTGTCGCTGCGACTAAGATCAGTTTCATGAGCACGAGGCTGATGATACACCTCTCAGACGATGAGCAGCGCGAGTTGCACGCAGTCGCGGAAGCCAATCGCCGTGATATTCGCGACGAGATTATTTTGCTCGCCTTGAAAGCCTTACGCGGCAGCCAGGCCGACAAAACCACTGCGAAGGGAGGGCGGGATGGCTGCCAAGAAGCCGCGTGAGATCCCCTGGAGGCAACGGCTGTTTGTCTCGCCGTTGCTTACGGCGCAGATTCTGAACAAGTCGCAGAGTGAGGTTTACAAGCTCTGCGCGAGCAAGGAACTACCCTCTGTTAAATGCGGTAGCCGGTGGCTGATTCCTACTGCCGGGGTGATCGATTATGGCGCAAGGCTACTGGGGGGCGGTAAGACGAGCGAGTGAGCAACTCGAACCATCACACGGAGAGAGGCGCACTGGCCGTGCTTTTCGCCCGGCCCGAGTTGCTGGATGTGACGGCACTCCGGCCCGAACACTTTACCGGCCTTCTCGAAAAAGAAGTATTAAGAGGGCAACAATGCCTACGCGCTAAAAAGATGACTGCGAACGCGATCACGGTTTTCGAGTATGTCAAACAGCAACCGTTGTCCGATGAATTGAAATCTTTCGCACAGATAGTGGAGATTGAAGATTATCCGACCGTCTGCGACGAGCCGGTGTTACGGAGCTTTGAACGGATTCTCATTCCTCCCTGGCGCGTGCACAAGCTCGCCGCCGCTCACGAAAAAGCGCGGCTTGCGTTAGAAGACGACGAAGACCCCGACTTAGTGCAGAGGCGGTTCGAGAAAGACGTAGAACCGGCTCTGCACGCCGATGCCGAGCGGCCCTATCTTATTCGTGTTAATGAGTTCCCCACGTATTTCTCCCCTGTAGAAGCTCTGATTGATCGGTTTTTGTTTCGAGCCTCCAAGACGATGATATTTGGGCCGGCGGGGATTGGTAAAACAAAAATTGGCGTCAACGATGCCTGTGAAATTGCTCAGCATTCAAATGTAGTATGGGTTGCCGCCGAGCGCGCAGACGAAGTGGCCGAAGCGGTTGATGGATGGAAACATCATCACAAGAAGGACGTACCGGGGTTCTACCTGCGCGAGGAACCTGTGTATCTGTTGCAGTCGGAATCCGTCGCAAGATTTATCCGCGAAGTTAAGAAACTCGAGCCGGCGGCTTTGTTTATTGATCCCTGGGCGAATTGTCTTGCAGGCGGGAATGAATCAGGTACTGACGATACGATCTTTGCCGTTGAAGGACTCAATCGCATTGTTCGCGAGACAGGCGGACCAGCAACCGAGATAATCCATCATACTGGCTGGAACGATTCGCACGAACGCGGCTCTTATGCTTTGCGAACCGGCTGTAAGGTTGTCGGCAAGATCGCGCTTAACGATGACACCCTCCTCTTGTCCTGCGAAAAATCAAACACGAAGCCCTTCGAAACGATGCGATTCAGACTAGTCGAGAGTCTCAATTCCGTTGTCGCCTTGCCGTCAAGTCAAGCGGTGCCGACTGATAAGCTGAACCCGCGCCAGCGTGAGGTGCTCGTGAAATTGGCGAACCTTCCGGTCGGCGAGTTCAATACACTCAGAGATCTTGCTCAAGTCTTGAAGATCTCTAAAAGCAGCCTGTCCGATGTGCTATTTGCACTTCGGCGCCGAGGACTGGTCGAACAGAGAGCCTATACCGTCACTACTAAAGGACTGACCGTAAGTGTTGATTCTTGTCCAGAATCTCCGACCGGACAAACACCGCAAAACGTACCGACCGGACAAGCACCGGACAAACACCGAACTACTTCGGACAAAAGCCACTTATCCGACCGGACAAATTTGATTGGGCCTTGTCCGACCGGCCTTCCTTCTTTAGGAAGCCGGACAGCCGCGCATCCTTCAGAAGCAGCGAGAGAAGGGCTACGACAAGCGGGTGACTACTAACGAAGGTCGCTTGGGAGGATTACTCGCCGGGCTGGTGCATGTGATACACCGGTGAGTTGCTTTACCATTACCTTGTCCCGATTTCGGACTAAGGTCAGGATGCTTATTCGGTCGGACAGCCGCGCATCCTTCAGAAGCAGGTGACTACTAACGAAGGTCGCTTGGGAGGATTACTCGCCGGTCAATTGAGGGGCTGGTGCATGTGATACACCGTTACATCGGATGGTTTAAATGGTTGTATCTAAAGAATAAGATGAAGGCTGACACAGTCATTGACAGCAATACGAGACAAGGGTGAGCGGCACCCGAACAGCTTAGCCAACCTGGAGCTGGGCCGGTTCAGGCCGGGGCAGAGCGGCAACCCGAATGGCTGGCCGAAGGGCGTGCCTCGTGTCTCGACGGCTCTGGCGCAGCTCCTGCGCTGTGCGGCAACCGAGAAATACCAGGTGATGAACAAGGCGGATCTAGTCGCACGTGCGCTCTTCAATAAGGCCGTGCGCGGCGACGTGGAAGCTATCAAGGAAGTGATGAACAGAACCGAGGGCAAGGTCAAGGATGTGGTTGAGATCGTTGATGAGGGCGCGCGTGCAGACCTGGCAATTCATCTGTTCATCCTCAAGACCGGGCTACCTCGTGACGAGGCTGCGCGGTGGATTGAGCAGGCGGCTACGGCGGCGCTCACGGAAGGCAACGGATGATCGACTTCGCAACAGAGGCGCGTAACGCGCTACTCGCGGCTGAGGCGTTCGAGGCAGCTCGCGACCCTGGCGCGTTCTATGAGGTACGCTACAGGGGCTTGCACGACGCGCAGCGGGCCTTTGTAGAGAACACCGCCAAGCGCAAGGTGATTCGTGCCGGCAGGCGCGGGGGAAAGACGGTTGGCGTTGCTACGTTGGCGGTGAGGGCGTTCGAGGATGAAAAGCGAGTGTTGTACACAGCACCGACAGCGGATCAATGTGCACGGTTTTGGTCAGAGGTGAAGCGAGCATTGCAGGAAGGAATCGACAAAGGCGCGTTGAGTAAGAATGAGACGTTGCAAGCGATAGAACGACCTGGCACAGAGAACCGGATTCGAGCGAAGACGGCGTGGGATGCGGATTCTCTGCGCGGCGACTATGCGGACCTGTTGATAATGGATGAATATCAACTGACGGATCCGAGCGCGTGGCAGCTAGTGGGGGCGCCGATGCTGTTAGACAACAACGGAGACGTGGCGTTTGTGTTCACGCCGCCGACTATTCGAGTAGCCGCGATGTCGAAGGCGGCGGACAAGAGACACGCGAGCAAGCTATTCAAGAAAGCTGAGGCAGACACGAGCGGGCGATGGTCAGTGTTTCACTTTCCATCTGCTGCGAATCCCTACTTGTCGAGCGAGGCGCTTGACGAAATATCTAGCGATATGACGCGGCGCGATTATGAGCATGAGATATTGGCGCTCGACAAGGACGATGCACCAGGCGCGTTATGGTCGAGCGAGAATCTAGAGCGGTTGCGGGTGCACAAGCATC
>DATMCM010000470.1:0-2996 GCA_035558335.1 Blastocatellia bacterium
CTTCAACGGTTATCTTGTAGTGGCCTTCCTCAACATTGGCGAATGAAAACTGTCCTTCGCTATCCGCTCGAGCCTGATAAAGCGCGACTCCGGCTGCGTCGCGAAGCGCTACTCGCGCTGCGGCGACTTTCGCGCCCGACGGGTCGGCGACGCTGCCGGTCACGCGGCCCCGTTCGGCCGCCGGAGCTACAGAACACATCAAGGCCAAAAGCGCCGTCACGAGTCCCGCGCGCAAGCGGAGTCGCGAAGTTTTATATGGGCTAGTCAGGCGAGCGCCTGCGTGATCTGCGAGCCGTGCGGCGATTGAAGGTGATTTTGAAGGGCCGTACCTCGGGCCCACTGTGAGTCTAATGAACATTACATTGCTCCTTTCCGCGAAAGAGTTATTTTCCACGAATCGCCGCGCGGGTTCCTGACTTAGATCAAGAAGTGGTTAGTGGTTAGTGGTTAGTGGTTAGTGGTTAGTGGTTAGTGGTTAGTGAGTCTGGAGACTCTCCAGACTCTCCAGACTCACTAACCACTGACCACTTCTTCTTGACCATCACAGTTGCGGGACAGTGGCGGCCTCTCACCGCCTTCCCCCGTGACGATCCAGACTTGCAAAGAACAGTTGTACGGGCGGCCGTCTCTGGCCGCCCCTCATCAAACACCCAGAAAGCGTCACAAACGCCGACGAGTGGGAGTAACGAACGTCGAGTCCTACAAGGTCGGTCGAACCAGTGTGACCCTGGGTGCGCCGCTCAACGGGTTGATATCGACGATCAAGTCAGTGTTAAACACGCTGCGCAATCGTTCCTCGCTCAGGACGTCGGCCGGCTCGCCGAATGCCACCGCCTCGCCTGATTTCAAAAGCAACACACCGGTCGCGAACTCGGCGGCCAGGTTCAACTCGTGAGTCACAACCACCGCTGCCAGACCTTCGTCGGCAACCAGGCGGCTGACCAGATCGAGCATCTTCACCTGATGCGCGATATCGAGGTTGGCGACCGGCTCGTCCAGCACAAGCAGTCTCGGTCTCGAAGCCAGAGCGCGTGCGAGCATCACACGTTGTCGTTCGCCTCCTGAAAGCTCGCTCACCCCTCGCGAAGCGAACTGCGATGTCTCGGTTAACTCCATCGCCCGACCGGCCTCGCGCACGTCGTCGTCGCTCTCGAAGCCGACCAGCCGCCCTTGCGCAAACCGGCCCTGGAGTACGAACTCAACAGCGGTCAGCGGGAAGCGCACTGACGACTCTTGCGCGACGTAGCCCACCAACCGGGCGGCTTCGCGGCGGGAGGTCGTCGCAAGATTGCGCCCGTCTACCAGGACACTCCCGCTCGAGGGCGCGAGTATACCGACAATGGTCTTGAGCAACGTGCTTTTGCCGGATCCATTCGGACCGAGCACTGCAAGCACTTGCCCCATACCGACCTCGAATGACAACCCCTTCAGCACCGGCTCGGCATAGCTGAATCGAATGTCGCGTACTTGAAGCATGGTTAGTCAGTAGTCCGTAGTCAGTAGTCCGTAGCTCGTGCTTCGAGGCTCTATTCGATCTTAGGAACACGAGCTACGGACTACGGACTACTGACCACGGACTCTACTCCTCAGCTTGCTCGTCTCAATAAATAAATAAATACCGGAGCGCCTATAGCTGCTGTGATCACCCCGATGTGTAGTTCGCGCGGCGCGATTACGGTGCGCGCAACCGTGTCCGCAACCAACAGGAATGCGCCGCCAGCCAGCGCCGACGCCGGAACGACCAGTCGATTATCGCTTCCGCCCGCGAGCCGAACCGCGTGTGGAATGATCAATCCTACAAAACCGATTACTCCACTAACCGCTACCGCGGCGCCGGTGATCAGCGACGCCGCAAGATAAACCGTGAGCTTCACCCGAGAGACTTCGACGCCCAACGTTAGCGCCTCTTCTTCACCCGTCATCAGCAGGTTTAAGCTGCGGGCGTTAAGACAAATGACGAGAATGCCGGTGATGACAAACGCGGCGACAGCCGGCAGCAAGCGGGCCTCGCCGCTGAGATCTCCGATCAGCCACGAGATCACGCTTCGCTGCCGCGCACCCGCTGTGGTGACCATGAATATCACTGCCGACGACAACAGAGCGTTCACGATCACGCCCGCCAATATCAATCGCTCGGTTGAGCCGCCCTGCTTGCTTTGGCCCAGAGCGTAGACCGCAGCGATGGTAAGAGTCGCGCCGACGAACGCAGCAAGCGGACGGCTGATCTGCAGGGACTCAGCGAACACAGTGGCCACAATCGCGCAAAGCGCGCCGCCGGTTGAGACGCCGAGGATGTATGGATCGCCAAGCGGGTTACGCAACAGCGCTTGATACGCGGCGCCGGCTACTGAGAGCGCCGCTCCGACCACGATTGCCATCAAGACTCGCGGAAGACGAATTCCTGAGATGATAACTCGTTGCTCGGGCGTTACCTCTGCCGCGCGCCCGGTAACGATCTTGATGATTACGTCCAGGCTGATGTGCTCGCTTCCAATCGCAATCGCCAGCATGATCAGGACCGCGATCACCAAGAGGAGCACGGTCAACGTGATGATTAACCTTCGAGCCGTAAGCCGAGTTCGCGCGGCTCCCAGGGTTCGTTGACTCGTTACGCTTGCGTTGATTGTCGTCACTGATTTCATGAACGCGTGGCGCAAGCTGGCAGCTTGCGCATTGGCTGCCGCAATCTGCAAGGTTGCCAACTCGATAGCGCAAGCTGGCAGCTTGCGCCACGTATCACTACAGAACCGAACACCTCAGGGTGAAGCTTCCAAGCCATCTGCTCCAAGCCATCGACGAGTCGAGGACCCGGACGTAACAACAGATCGTCGTCGATGTGAAACACTCGCGAGGATCGCCCGGCGGGCGTCTCTTTCAATCGTTCCGGTAAACCCGCTTCTCCCGTCTGGTTGAAGATGACCTCCGGGCGCTTTGCCACAGCCGTCTCGAGGCTGTACTGAGGATAGTCTCCGGCTAGATCCTCGGAGATCGACCGT
>DATMCM010000471.1:0-4210 GCA_035558335.1 Blastocatellia bacterium
CACAAATACATGAACGCGAAGAAGGTGCCGCAGCTGTTCGTCGCCACTGGCGCGACAAAGTGGGGCGACCCGAAGGAATTCCTTTGGACCATGGGCTGGCAGCCCAGCTATCAGAGCGAAGCGCGGATCTACGCCAAGTTCCTGATGAAGGAAAAACCTGACGCCAAGATCGCGGTGCTTTATCAGAATGATGACTTCGGGAAAGATATTCTGAGGGGCCTCAAGGACGGTCTCGGCGCAAAGGCAGCTTCAATGATTGTCGCCGAGGACGGTTATGAGGTATCCGAGCCAACCATCGACGGTCATATCGTCAAGCTGAAGGCCGCCGGTGCCGATGTTTTCATTAATTTTTCAACGCCGAAAGTCGCGGCACAGGCGATCAAGAAAATTGCGGAGCTAGGCTGGAAACCGCTGCACATCGTCGCCAACGTCAGCGCGTCCGTCGGTGGCGTTATCAAGCCGGCGGGTTTCGAGAATGCGCAAGACATCATCTCGGCGCAATACACCAAAGACGGCGTCGATCCGCTTTGGAAAGACGATCCCGAGGTAAAGCAGTTTGTCGCATTCATGGACAAGTGGTTCCCGGAGGGCAACAAGGCCGACTACTTGACATTGACTGGATACGCCCTCGCGCAAACCATGGTCCATGTGCTGCAGCAGTGCGGCGACGATCTCACCCGCGCTAACGTGATGAAACAGGCGGCGAGCTTGAAGGATTTCGAGCCCGCAGGCTTGTTGCCCGGCATCAAGATCAACACCAGCGCCACCGACTTCTATCCCGTCGAACAGCTCCAGATGATGCGTTTCAAAGGAGAAAACTGGGAGTTGTTCGGTCCCATTATCAGCGGCGAGATCGGAGGCTAATTGTGAGCGTTCGACAGGATGTCGTTTCGGTTCTGATCTCGAAAACTGTAGTCGCCGAAGCTTCAGGGTTTCCGACGAGGAACCGGATGAACATAACCCGAAAACCCGACTGGGTGCGCATGGTGGAGAATGAATTGTCCAATCGGTGAGAGTGGTAAGACGACGAAGGCCGAGGGCGCAATTGCCTCAGGTAGGTTAAGCTTGCGTCCATTGCATTCAGCACATCAGGCCGATTGAGAGAGATTTTTGTTATCGGCCCGTCGGTCTGGACCAAGACGTGGGATGGATTGGACTGGTTCATATCAGGATTTCCTGCATTTTGTATGAGCCGATTGGCTAGGCCTCGAAGTTACCGCAGCGTGGGCGAGTCAACGCCGGGGATGCTTGTCTTTACCGACAAGCATCCTGTTCACCGCCCCCCTCCGAGCATCGCCTTTGTCGCACTGAGAAACACCCAGGAAGGTGTCAGTCGCCCGCGAAGGTTCCGTTCCGTACCGATCGCGCGAAATCGGCAACTGCGCGACCTATTTCGTCAGGGCTGTCCTCCTGGATGAAGTGACTTCCCTTGACCGTGATCTCCTTTTGATTTGGCCAAGTCCGGCAGAAATCGCGGGCCGCCCCGGTCAAGATCGACCCCGGCTCGGCATTGATGAACAGCTTGGGGATCGGACTTTCGGCCAACCACTGGCCATAGTTATCGACGATGGCGACGACGCTTGCCGGCTCTCCTTCAATCGGCACCTGGCGCGGCCAGCTCAGCGTGGGGCGGCGGTCTTCACCCGGCGCCGCGAAAGGGGCGCGGTAGACCGCCATTTCGTCCTCAGTCAGGCCGCGCAATACCGAGCTTGGCAGCACCCGCTCGACGAAAATGTTCTTCTCAAGAACCATTTCCTCACCGCGCTCGCTGCGGAAGCCCTGGAAAACCTTGCGCGCACTCTCGGGCCAGTCTTGCCAAGTCAGCGGCTTGACGACGGCCTCCATGTAGACGATCCCTTTGACCCGCTTGGGATTCTGGCGGGCCCAATCGAAGCCCAGGACGGAGCCCCAGTCGTGAATGACGAGGATCACGTCGTTTCCGAGATCCAGTTTGTTCCACAGTGCGAACAGAAACTCGCGCTGCTCCTGGTACCCGTAGCGGTCAGGACCGGAATTCGACAACTTCTCCGACCCACCCATGCCGATCAGGTCGCAGGCAATCAGACGCCCCAAGCCCGCGCAGTGCGGCATCACATTGCGCCACAGATAGGACGACGTCGGATTCCCATGCTGGAAGACGATGGCGCTCCCCGCGCCCTCGTCGATATAGGCCATCCGTTTGCCGTTTGCTTCAGCGAACTTCTGTTTTCCGAATCTCTCAACTGATATGGACATTTCTTTCTCCTCTGAGGATCTTGTTCGAGTACTGAATTGTGGGGGCGTGTCTAGTCTAGCTACCGGTAAAGCTCGGCTCGACCTTGTCTTTGAACGCCTTCACCCCGGCGAGGCCGTCATGCGACCGGGACATTTGGACGATCGAGGCTGACTCATGTTTCATCTGCTGCTCAAGGTCCTCGTCATCGCTCGAAAGCAGAAGCCGTTTGACGGCCGCGAACGCAAGTGTCGGGCCGCGGGCGAGCTGCTGAGCAATTTCATCGACCGTCGCGGCCAGTTCTTCGGGCGCGACAACCCGATTGACCAATCCCCAAGCCATAGCCTCGTCTGCAGACAACACGCGGTTCAAAAGGAACAGCTCCTTCGTCCGGCGGTGACCGATCAGGCGGGGCATGAACCAAGTCGTGCTCCCGTCGGGGGTGAGCCCGATCTTCGTGTAGGCGCTGGTGAATTTTGCCTTCTGGGAGGCGACAGCGAGATCGGCGGCCGCCACGAGGCCGAGGCCGGCGCCAGCTACCATGCCGTTTACTCCGGCGACGAGCGTCGCCCGCATGCGCACGAACACGGAGATCGCTTCCTCGAGATGCGCGGTCATTTCCTCGATCAGGCTATCGACCCGCTCCGGATCCGATGCAAAGCCCGCGACGTCACCGCCCGCGCAGAACGCACGGTCGCCAGCGCCGGTCAGTACAACACATCGCACGGCTGAATCGGCGCTACATTGCTTGGCGGCGAGGGCGAGCTCCTTTGCCATCAGCACGTCCATCGCGTTCAGCTGCACCGGTCGATTGATCGTGATGCGCGCGACGCCATTCTCGATCCCGAAAATGAGAGTTTCGTAGGTCATGGCATTTCCTTTGCTTACTATTTCCCGATGAAATGAGCCGGAGAAAGGAATGGCGACCGCGGTCCTTGAACACTGCCTGTCATCATCGCTGTTTTGCCACGGAGATCGTCAACCAAACTCTGTTGCGGTCTGGCGTCAGTCATTGCTTCCATTTCTGTGACTAACAGATGTCTTGAGTTTTGATATCCTCGCTGTTCAAACGAGGCTTGCACGCCACTCTGCCTCTATTCGCGCGCTTACAAGGCGCTCTAGCTCAATTCTTAAGCACGATGCGCCCCACAACTAGGCCTGTTCGAACGAGTAGCTGAACCTATGGATGGGCCGCTTACAGGCTCACGTGCTCTGCATGAATAGCTGGATCAAAGCAACGATCGTGTCCGGTACGTCTTCCTGACTGAAATGCCCTGCATCAGGAAGCTCGACGACAGGACGACCTGGCCAGATGCCCCGAAAATCCGCGATCTGAACATCGGGGGCGATGCCCCTGTCCTTCATACCGACTGCAAGCATAGCAGGTTTCGATTTCAGGTTTTCAAGTAGTGGAAACCCTTCTTTGACAAACGGCACTATACGGCCGAGCAATGCGTCCAGCGGAAACTCTATCGCCCCAAGGCAATCGTCCTTAGTCGGAAACGGAGCCCTATAGGCGGAAATCCAGTTTGCATCCACTGCGGCTGAATTTTCGAAGCCGATCATCTTCATGATGCCAAGGATGTTTGCGTCAAGATGTCCAAGCACTTCGTGCAGCGTTCCGGCATCGTGATGCTTCTTGATGAACTGAAACCACGGCGTAAGCCCGCTAGGTTTTGCCCGCCCATAACCTGTGAGGGTGTTGAGCAAGAACAGCCTTTTGACCCGATCTGGATGGCGCAACGCGTAGGCGGCTCCGATCGGGCCGCCCCAGTCCTGGATTACAAAGGTGATGTTCTTGAGATCGAGCTCATCGATGAGGCGCGCCAGGTTCTCCACGTGGGTCTTGAGCAAATACTTACGATCGCGAGGTGTCTCGCTCTTGCCGAAACCCATGTGATCCGGCACTACGACCCGGTTCGCCTTCGACAAAGGCGGAATGAAGCGTCGATAAAGATAGCCCCAGGTCGGTTCTCCGTGGAGGCAAATGATGGGTTC
>DATMCM010000472.1:0-2040 GCA_035558335.1 Blastocatellia bacterium
GGAGGACGGATCTCTCGATATTGGATTTTTTCGCCTTCCGATCGGTGAGCACCCTGGACTCGAGGTAGTCACGGTGCATCGCGAACCATTCGTGCTTGTCGTGCCCTCGTCATATTGTCGTCCGTCCTTCCTCGAAGCGTAGGCTGCTTTGCGCCAGGAACTCGAGATGCACTCCAGCAATCATAGGAGATGATGTCAGCTAATTTTGGGCCTTTTGCGCAGCGTCCTCAATGACGGCTGCGACTTCCTTTGGACGCGATTCGTAGACGGAATGACTCGCACCATCGAGTTCGATCGTGTGGCTGTGGGCGCGCGTGTAGTACCACCTCTCGAGATCGGGATTGATGATCCTGTCCGCCCCTGCAACAATCGCCCAGCTCGGCTTGGTCTTCCAGGCGGCCGCGGTCATCGGCGCCGTGAAGACCTTAGCTGCCGTCAGGATCTCAGATCGCGACTCGAATTCCGCTTGCTCGCTTGGCAGATCGGCGGCGAAGTCCTTGTAAAAGTCTGCGGGGGCGAGGAAGGTGAAGCCGTCGGCGGTCTTCTTTACCGCTCCTTCTTGCTTCTGCGTGGCACTGGGCATGCGCTTTCCAAGGGCGCCTTCGTCCTCTCCGACATCGGGAGCGTGAGCGGCGACGTACACGAGCCCGACGACATGCGGGTCGATGCCAGCCTCTGTGATAATCGAGCCACCGTAGCTGTGACCGACAAGGATGCACGGGCCTGTCTGCAGGTCGAGGATCCGCTTCGTCGCGGCGACGTCGTCCTGAAGCGACGTGAGCGGTTCCTGTACCATGGTCACGTCGTATCCGTCCTTGGTAAGGATTTCGTAGACAGGTTTCCAACCCGAGCCGTCGACCCAAGCGCCGTGGACGAGTACGATGTTTTTGACTGGGTCGGCCAGCGCGGTTGTAGCGGCACCGACGAGGACGAGGGAGGCGGCGGCTGACACGAAGGAATTTTTGAGGTTACTGAAAATCATAATAAGATCCTAGTTCACTGTTTTGGTCTGATCTTGCTCAATGAGCCGAAACGGTTATCCTGACGTCGACGTTGCCCCGAATAGCGTTGGAATAGGGGCAGATTTTGTCGGCAGACTCAACCAGCTCTTCAGCCCTCTTCTGATCGACCCCTGCGACAGTGATCGCGAGCGCAACGGACAGCACGAAGCCGCCCGAGTCGTTGCGACTGAGACCGACCTCGGCGACAACTTCGACGTCTTCGTCCGCAAATCTTAGCCCAGCATCGCGGCTTACGTGTAGGAGCGCGTTCTCGAAGCAGGCGGCATAGCCGCCGGCGAAAAGCGTCTCTGGGTTAGTTGCATCTCCTTTACCGCCAAGTTGACGGGGCAGGGCCAGCTTCATATCAAGCAGCCCGTCTTCGCTGCGGATGTGGCCATGACGGCCGCCAGTTGCGGTAACTTTAGTGGAATACAGAGTCTTCATGATTCGATCCGAATAGGTCGTTAGATCGGTTTGTTCTTGTGTCTTCATATCACTGTTTTTCAATTAGGGATTGGCTAGTTCTATGCGCCGCCGCTTCTCATCGCGTCGGGTCCTCCAGGGACGCACAACATGCTCTAAGGTTTGCTTTGCCATTGGGCTACTCATTTGCTAACAGCCCAATTGCGTGCCTTCCGACTTCGCTTGCCATTTATTAAACCTCATGGCCGGAACCTTCTGAAATTGAATTTTGCGTAGCGTCTTATAAGCAAAACAAATAGCCTGCGCATCGTGGAACTCCGGCACATACGTTCATTTCTTTCGCTGGTGTTCCGGCGAGGGCTTCAAACCAAATTCGACCACGCGTGCTGAGACTCTTTTCGTTGCTCATAACTACTTTTCTTTCGACCAAAGCTTGCGCCCCTCACTGCTCTCCAGCTGGTGTGAAACATCGATGGCGGCGAGGCGCTTGAGATATGCATCGACCTGTTCGGAGCGATGCGTGGCAGGAATCCCGCGGCCAAAAGCTTCAACAATGCATTCTTTCATCGCTGCCACGTCATCTTCGACCAGGTAATCCGCGAAACCGGTAGCATGG
>DATMCM010000473.1:0-6590 GCA_035558335.1 Blastocatellia bacterium
CCATTGCCGCGTCGAATCCAGCCATCTGCTGCGCCGCCAAACCCATTGCCTTCGCCTTAAGGACAAGATTTGACACCGCGTGTCCCGCGTCGCGAAACGCGTAGCGGTTTCTCCCGCCATTCGAACCGTTGTTCAGTCTTACAACAGACAACATTAGTATCGGAGCTCGCCGGGCCCATTCGACATTCACTTCGGAAAGGCAGCTAACCAAACGCTCGTATTCCTCCGAGTCATCCTTTGTCGCAATGATGAAGTGCCAAGGCTGTTGATTCAGGTGAGAAGGCGTCTGGTTTGCGCTTTCAAGCAGACACCGCAGCTTCTCCGGCTCGACCATACGAGCCGAAAACATCTCCGGTTCCCAATCGTCTATCAGCCTTCGCGATTCATTTATTGCGAACTGTGCCATGGTCACTCTCTCCCGCACCGATTTGCTCGGGTCGATGCTCGTCAAAGTTGGCTACCTGGGCTTCGATTTGTTCGACGATTGCCTTCATCAGGCATCCGGTTGGTTCAAGTTTGACGCCCTGCCGGCGCATACGGACCAGGAGTTCCTGGCATTCGGAGTCGACGAAACTCACGGACACTAAGTTCACCACAATCGACTTCGAAGGCTGAGCAGCGATCACGGTCCGCCAGCATTTTTCCAACTCGGCGGCGCCGGGTCCGGTCAGCCTTCCCTCGATTGTAAAACGCGTGGAGTCGCTTTCGTGTTGTACGCCAATTCTAAGCATCGCCTCTCGTCCATTCACCACAACCAATGTTAGACTGTGCAATGAGTGGCAATTCGACGGCCAGGCGCGGGGAAGCAAAGGCTATGGCGCTTAAGTCCGTGGATTTACAGCAAGTAAGTTTTCAATCTGCGCATGAGCGCCGGTGGGAAGGATGAGCTGCGTGACCAGATACAACCACTTGGCCAGTTGTGGTCACGTGAAGTTCACGGTCGGTTGCTCTGTCGAGAGATGGTAACCGTGGTTGAGAAGGAACCGAACTTGTCCGAGAACAGTGCTCGGCAAGCTGTGACTGGTTTAGGCTCGCGGCAATACGTTGCTCTGCTCGAGCTGTCAAAAGCCATCGCGTCGCACAGCGACATCTCTGATCTGTTTCATGACCTCGCATGCGGCTTGAAGAACCTGTTCGACTTCAATTATCTCGGCGTATTCTTGCACGATGGGACTCGCGACGTCATGCGTCTGCATGTCGTCGAGACCTCTGAGCCGAAAATGTGGCAGGCGCCCTCCGAGATCCCAACAGAAGGCACGGTCGCGGGGTGGGTATGGCAAAACCAGCAGCCTCTGGTCATTCATGACCTTCAAGACGAGACCCGCTTTCCAGTCACACAGGCCCTTCGCGATCAGATGGTGCGAGCACTTTGCGTCTTGCCGTTGACCACGGCTCATCAGCGACTCGGCGTTTTGAGCATCTGGAGCGACCAGCCTGGCAAGTACGACAACCAGGACCTCGAGTTTGCGCAACTCGTCGCCGCGCAAATAGCGGTTGCAGTCGGCGCCCAAGTTTACCAGCAAAAACTGGCGCGCGAACGTGAGCATTCCGAGCTCTTATTGCAAGTCAACAACATGCTGGTCTCGAATCTGAATCTTAGAGAACTGTTATCGGCGATCTCCGTTTGCCTTCGAAATGTGATACCTCACGATCTGGCCGGGATAGCTCTTTATGATCCGGCAGTGAATCAGCTTCGGCTTGCCGCGTTGGATTTCCCCGCAAACGAAGACTTCTTTATAGAAGGCGAGATCATTCCGCTGAATGGGAATCCGGGCGGAATCGCTTTTGCAACGCGGAAGACCGTCCTGAGTGACGCGCGCGCTGTGCACGATCCCCTGGGAAGGCGATTCGCTGCCGCCGGGGTCAAGTCCGGTTGCGTAGTTCCGCTGGTCTCGCACGACCGGGCGCTCGGGGTGCTGGGCGTTTCAAGCCTGCGTGAGAATGCGTTTACCGAAGAGAATGCCCAGCTACTGGAGCAGGTTGCCAAACAGGTCGCCATTGCGGTGGAGAATGCCCTGGCGTTTCGAGAGATCGATGAGCTCAAGAAGAAGCTGGAAGAAGAGAAGCTCTATCTCGAAGAGGAAATCAGAAGCGGATACAATTTCGAGGAGATAATCGGCAGCAGCGCGGCGCTTAAGCGCGTGCTAAAAGAAGTGGAGACGGTGGCGACGACTGGTTCAACAGTACTGATCAATGGAGAAACCGGAACAGGCAAGGAGCTTATCGCGCGCGCCATCCACAACTTGAGTCCGCGTCGCGGGCGTACGTTGGTCAAGGTCAATTGCGGGGCGATTCCGACCGGGCTGCTCGAGAGCGAGATGTTCGGCCACGAGAAGGGCGCTTTCACCGGCGCGATCGATCGACGAATAGGTCGATTTGAACTTGCTCACCAGGGCACGATCTTTTTGGACGAAGTCGAGGACATCCCTCTCGAATTGCAACCCAAGCTGCTGCGAGTTCTCCAGGAACAGGAATTCGAACGGTTGGGCAGCTCCCGCACTACGCGGGTGGATATCCGCGTGGTTGCTGCAACCAATATAGACCTTTCTCAGGCGGTGGCCGAGAAGAAGTTCCGCAGCGACCTTTACTATCGGCTTAACGTTTTTCCGATCGCATTGCCGCCGCTACGCGAACGCCCGGAAGATATTCCGCTGCTCGTGCACTTCTTTGCGAACAAGTTTGCTCAACAGATGAAGAAACCGATTGACCGGATTCCGGCCGAGACGATGGCAAGCCTGACCGGCTATAGCTGGCCGGGCAACATCCGCGAGCTCCAGAATCTTATCGAGCGGGCAGTCATACTCTCGCGTGGGCCGGTGCTGGAGGTTCCGCACGCCGAGTTGAAGGCGGCGACCAAACCCGAAATCGATTCGTCTAATTCGGCCTCGCTGGAAGCCGTCGAGCGCGATCACATCCTGCGCGTATTGCGCGACTCGAACTGGGTGATCGGCGGTCCTTCGGGCGCGGCGGTACGGCTCGGTCTGAACCGGACGACCCTCAACAACCGACTACGCAAACTTGGGATCACTCGCCCACGCCAGTGATTGCTAATAGGACCGCCGCTTTCTAAACGGTTTAAGGGTTGGCGATATATCGGATCGCGACGGGATTCGGCAATTGGCCATTATCTGGTGATGTTTCGCGGTAAAATGGCGAAGGTTGCAGCGTATAATCCACTGCATAATGTCTGAGCATGTCGTTCAACTTTTTGATCTGCAGAAAAAGAATTGTGAAAAGGTTCGAGCCACAAGTGTCTCCGAACGCATTGAAAAGCTCCGTAGATTACAACGGAATATTCTCGCAAAGCAGAACCAGATTGAAAAAGCTTTATACGAAGACTTAAGAAAGGCGCCGCAAGAAACAGGACTCTGCGAGATTTACCAGGTTACGAGTGAAATTAAGCACGCGTGCCGGCACTTGCGACAATGGACGCAGCCTCGACGACTCAATAATCCGCTCGTATTTTTTGGCTCTCGGGCAAGCATCCGCTACGAACCGAGAGGAATGTGTTTGATCCTGTCTCCCTGGAATTATCCTCTTCTACTCGCGCTCGGACCTGTGGTTTCCGCAGTTGCAGCGGGCAACTGCGTGATACTGAAACCGTCAGAAGTGAGCCCCTACACTTCGCAATTCCTTCAGACTCTGATGGAGGAAACGTTTCCAAGAGAAGAGGTTGCAGTTGTGCAGGGTGATCAAACCGTTGCAACAGAATTGCTGAATCTCCCTTTTCATCATGTGTTCTTCACCGGAAGTCCCGCCATTGGAAAAATTGTGATGCAGGCGGCCGCAAGAAATCTTGCATCGGTAACTCTTGAATTGGGCGGAAAATCGCCGGTGATTGTGGATGAAACTTACGATCTGAAGGATGCAGCAAAAAAAATTGTTTGGGGAAAATTATTAAATGCAGGCCAAACGTGCCTGGCCCCCGATTATTTATTGATACCGGAAAGCAGGCAGAAGGAATTCATCGGGCTGGCGCTGAATGCTTCGAGGAAAATGTATGACCGCGCTGCGGAAAACCCCGATTATTGCAAGATCATTTCGCGTCGTCACATCGATCGTCTGCAAGAGTTGCTGAAGGATTCTATCGATCGGGGCGCCCACGTAGAAATGGGAGGTCATTTTGATGAATCCCGGCTCTATTTCAGTCCTACGATCTTATCCAATGTATCCCTCGATTCATCAATTTTGAATGAAGAAATTTTTGGTCCGATTTTGCCGGTGGTTCCCTACCAAAATCTAGAAGAAGCACTTCATTTCGTGAATCAAAAACCCAGACCGCTTTCTCTGTATATATTCAGCACGAACACATCCACCGTTAATACAATCCTGAATCGCACGCATTCCGGAGGTGTTTGTATCAATGATGTTGCGGTTCAATTTGGGAATCTTGAATTACCCTTTGGAGGAATCAACGCCAGTGGAATCGGAAATGCGCATGGCTTTTTCGGCTTTCGTGCCTTCTCGCACGAGCGAGCTGTGCTGAAACAACCCAGAGTTGGGGCGATGACTTTTTTCTATCCCCCTTATACAGAAAAAATGAAAAAGCTAATTCAGTGGGCGATCCGCTATCTTTAGCAAGCGGCCACCGAACTTGCGTCTCTCTATTAAGGAGCGAGGATTGAGCTATGCAGCTATCGCGAACAGATTAAACTCAAACGAACACGTCACTCGCAGAGGCGGGAGGTTCCAGGCTTGCACGATCGAGCGACTTCTCAAGCGTGCTGGTCACTCTCCGGTGCTCACTTCAACTTCCGTCAAGCGATGCTGCTCTGAGACTGCACAGCCAGTCGCTCCGTCATGCGATAGTCCGGGAGCGGGCCGGCCAGCGTCCTCTCAATCGCAAGCTCCCAACTCCGCACGCCAAGAGCGTCCACCAGCCGCCGGCCGCCCGGGGCTAGAGAGCGGACGAGGTCGACGGTACTGATCACCGGGCGCAGCGCCGGCACGATCCACCGGCGCCAAGTGCGCGGGTATCCTAACGCCCTAGCCCGCACCTCGCCGATCAACGAGTACGAAATGCCGTAGCACAATTGCTTCAACCAATCCGCCTCCTTGAAACCCGTCGCGTGCCCGACTAGCATCAGGGCGTTGATCAGCGCCCTGGAGTCGTCGTCGGGCGGGCCGTCGAGCTCAAGGACCATCTCGAGCATGCGCCTCGCTTCGTTTTCGGTGGCGCAAAGAAGGTCAGGCGCGATTCCGGAGAGATAGCCCGAGTAGCGCCAGAGCTGCATGAGCGCCTCGCGTTCGGCCTGCGCGAAGCGCAAACCGAAGCTTCGCATGCCGTCGAGAAGCACAACTGAGAGGATGAGATTGGTTGCGGCCAAGTAGGCTTGATTGATCGGCTCGCCCCACTGGTTCGCGTCCCAACGCCCGGACTGTTTCAGCAACCGGCGAACCTGGGCGTGCATGAGGCGCACTTTGACCGTCGCTTTGAAGCCGTCGCCGAAACGCCGCAGAGCGCCGGGTTGCGAGGTGAGGTAGATGAAGCGCCCGGTCTCACCCAACCGGCGGGGGGCACGTTTGATCAATTGGCCGGAAAAGATCAGCGGTTTGTTGCCGGCCGGTGAACTGTAGCTGAGCGGCAGCGAGACCAGCCCAACCGTCAAGATGCCAAACAGCCCGGAACGCAAGAAGGCGGCGCCGCCTAAATCAAGCTGCTCCCAGTTCACCCAGAATGGTACCTCGTCGAGCTGGGCGAACAGGTCGCGCAGCACCGACGGCGCGTCCGGTGCCGCATCGATCCCCTGATTCAAGGCCGTGTCCAACAAGCGGTGTCCCTGGCCCGCCGGCAGGGCGGCCATTGCAGCAACGACCGCATCCGCCATCGGGTCCGTCTGGAACAGATAACTGCGGTATTGGTCCGAGCGCTCGCCGTATCGCTGGCGCGCCGCATCAGTGAATCTGAAGCAAGACGAAGATACGATTGGTGTGCTCATCGCCGTCTTCCCAGTTCAGCGACCTCGCTGGCAGTTCGCACAGTTGCGGCCAGATTGTCGCTGCTTGCGCTCTGTCGCCACTCAATGACGTAGATCAATTCGACCTTCCCACCGATCGAGTGCGGTGAGGGCCTTTGAGACGGCAGACTCATCTGTGTTTTCGCGCGCATCGTTAATTTGCGTATGATCAACCCCTTTAACATTGTGAGTATCGTTCTCCTTAAACGTTTCTAATTAAGTCAACCGTGACACGGGATCATCCGCGACCCGCGTTCGTCATCAAGTGGCGATAGATCGAAAAACATCACACTAGGAGCGGCGATCTCGCCCGATGGCAAATACATCGCTTAGGCGGTGAAAGCGGGCGCGCAGCGGAGTTTATGGCTGAGACAGGTTGCTGTGAGCAGCAAGGATGTACCCGGAATCAATGAGGCGAGTGACTCGAAACCCGGCGGCTTTAGGTCCTGCGTTGGAGGGCACATGCCTAACCGGAACAGGACATCTATACAAGCGGCACAGCAAACAAGCGCAGAGAAAAGCGGGTTATGAGGTTTGGTTACGATAGCTATGGGATGATTTCCAACACTCCACGGCGACACGTGCCAATCGGCCCGGCCGTCCCCGCAAACTATTTTGAATGCACGATAAGTG
>DATMCM010000474.1:0-9139 GCA_035558335.1 Blastocatellia bacterium
AGGTAGTTGCACGTATCGGCTCACGTCATCGATCGACTTGATTGAGTTGTCAACGTAGTCGAGGAAGAAAACAAGCCCGACGCTACCTCCCAGGCTCACCATGAATGCAAGCAGGATCATTAAGACCCGCTTAGGACCGACCGGTTTCTTCGGCAAGCTTGCGCGCTCGATCACTCGGATGTTGTTTTGCTGCTCGGCGACCTGGGCTTTCGCCTGATTCGTCTTCTGCAAGAAATCGGTGTAGAGCGCCCTCGCCGTGTCAACATCCTGTTTGAGTATGTTGTACTGAATGGCGGCCTGGTTTTCCTGAACCGCCTCGTCTTTTATCGTTCCGAGCGCCGTCTTAAAAGCCTGCTCGTCCTGAAGGGCCCGCTCAAATTCAATCTTGAGCTTGTCCTCAAGGTTTTTGCGGCTCGCTTCGATTTGGGCCTTCACTGCGACCATCTGCTGGTGAATCTCTACCATCTTCGGGTTCTTAGGTGCGTATCTGACGCCGAGCTGCGCGGCGGCGATTTGAAGATCATTGAGTTGTTTTTGGAGCTCCATGAGCTTTGGATCGCTGAATGCCTCCGGCAGCTGCGCGATGCGCCCAGCCTTTAGCTCCTCATAAAGTGTCTGTTTCAGCATCCGTTCTGTTTCCGTGCGCATGGCCTGATCGTGCAGCCGCGCCAGCTTTTCAGTCGTCAGGGTCGTGCTCTCTCTCTTATTGTCGTTGATCGAAAAGATGTTGTTCTCTCGCGTATAGTTTGCAAGCGCCTGTTCGGATTGCTCTACTTTAGCTTTAAGCTCGCGCGTCGAGCTATCCAGCCAGCTAGCGGTGTTGGCGAACTTCTCTGTCTTGCTCTGAAAGTTTTTCTGCATAAAACTTCGCGCGACGCCATTGGCGACTCCCGCAGCAATAACAGGACTGGTGTGTATGAACGAAACCTTTAGCGCGCGCGTATCGCGGACCGGCTCGATGGTCAGGTTTTCTTCCAGCGCCTCGACGAAAGGAGCGAGCCTCGCACTCTCTTCGGGAGTTCGTGTGGGCTCGTCAGCGAGCAACTTTTCGTTCATATCATCGGAATCAGCCGCCTCGTCTTCTGCGCTCCGTTTGCCGAAGGCAGACATGAGCGCCTTCCAAATGGATGTGCCTCCATCAGTTTCTAGGAACTTAGGGTTCTGATCGAGTTTAAGATCAGTCACCACGTCCTCGTGCAATTCCCGGCTATTGAGCAACAGCATCTTCGTCTTTACGTTGACCTGGTAGTATGGATCGGAGTCGTCGTTTATGATCAAATCACCGGACCGCACCAGGGTGTTGTTATCCTTTCCTATCTCGACAGTCGTTGAAGCCTGGTAAGTAGGCTTGGTGCGGACCATCTCCACAGTCATAAGACTGGTGACAATTAACACCATTGAGATGATCAGCCATTTGCGCTTGCGGATTGTGCGCCACAGCTCGCGCAGGTGAACTCTTTCTTCTTCGGCGTAACCTGCGACGGGGTATTTGTAACCCATCAACCTGTAATCGCGAGGCTGCAACGAGGCGGCATCTCCGGGCAGGATCTCATGCGGCCGAAGTTTCTCAAGCTCTAATCGTTCTTCTGACATTGCTGATTCTCCTTCAGTATACGTAGCGCATTGGGACTCTGGCGGAGTTGACGCCAAACGCTTTGAGCAGCGTGCTGCCTACCGACTTGAGCCGGCTATTGGGGACGATGATTATGTCGTTAGCGAGGATAGGTATGTCTTGCTTCTTGCCACTCATTATCCCCGCAATATCCACCTTTATCTCGGAGCGCTTGCCGGTGGAAGGATCTTCTCGGAATATTATTCCTCGATCTGCGGCAGCATTGAAGCTCGTGCCTTGGGCCAGTGAGATCGCCTGCCTGAGCGTCGTTCCTTCCTTTAGCGCCAAGGACCCAGGTGAGTTCACCTCTCCGGCTACAAAGAAGACATCAGTTGGCGGGATATGGATGATGTCGCCCGGCTCGATGTTTAGGTTCTGATCGAAGTTACCCCGAAGCAATCCGCTGATGTTGATTTTCAGCAGCTCATATTTGGCTTTCTGCTCGTCGCCATCAGAGGCAGGAAGTGGATTGTTGGCGAGAATCGCCGTCGACTGCGCAGGAAGAGTTGCGGCGCGAGCCTTCTCAGTCGGACCATTTAGTGCTGTGGTTTCCTCTCTTGCACCGGCCACCGGTTCCGCGCTTCCAGCCATAATCTCACGGATTATGAACGCGGTCGAACCGTAATTTTCGTTCAACCCTCCCGCTACAGTGATCAGCTTCAAGAGCGACGGCTGACCTTCAATCTGATAGAGACCCGGCCGGCGCACCGCTCCCTGTATGAAATATGTTCGGCTGTTTATTTGCAGTACTGCAACTGTGACCACCGGGTCTTGAAGGTACTCGCCCCGCAGGCCATCGGCGATCATTCTTGTAACTTCCTCAGCAGTTTTTTTATGCACTGAAACGCGACCGAGGAATGGCATCGCGATCGAGCCGTCAGCAGCAACGCGGAAGGTCTGCGATAACTCCGGGGCATCCTCGATCTGAATTCCGATGACGTCGCTTGGACCGATGCGGTAGTCTTCCTTCGGCGAGGTGACAACGCTTGGCCCCACTGGGTCGGACGAAGGTTGAGCCTGCAGTTGATACTGCCTCGGCTGCTGGCGCTGTTGCGCCTGGTGCGCAGTACGTGCATTTGCAGGGAGCGCAAATGCGCAGACCGCGAGAAGCACAATGGATCTGCCAAGACGCGCTTCCTTACGTTGAGATTGGGTGCTCATAACGACACTCCTTCCTGATCTATCGGGCGCCGGTCACTTGGGACCCTCCGCGAGAAACCTCTTCCGGAGAGCTGCTGACTTGTTCCGCTCCAAGATGCAATTGCCGCGAGAAGCAAGAACAACAAAGCGTTTGAAGGCAGCTGAAGGTTGAAGTCAAAGAAGCTGTGGACGAGCATTCCGAAAAGCCCTCCGCCGCAGCCAAGAGCCATACCGGCCGCCAGCCGATCGCGGGATCTTATACCGCGGGCCACCGCTTTGAATAGCAACACAATGAACCACAGAGCTAGTGCCCCACCAACCACGCCGCAGTCAGCCAGTATTTGCAGGTAATCGTTGTGTGCGCGGTCAACCGCGTATGACTGTCCAAGCAATAGCGAGCCGTCGTCGCGACTATAGATCGGGTAGGCAGTCTCGTATGCGCCGAGTCCGACTCCTAGAATGATATTTGCGCGAATCATAGCGACTGTGTCTCGCCAGATCCATCCACGACTTGTAAAAAAAGTCTCTGTCTTTGCGCGCGTGCCTGGCGCTTGCGAGGGGAGTAGACGATTGACGACCGGTTCAGATCCGATCCACAGGATGCCAGTTACAATCAGTGCAGCGAGAAGGATAGTAAAGGCGAAAGCGCGGAGCGACGCTGAGACGCTGGGGCCAGGTGACGCCAGCGTCACCTCTTCGCCCGTTTCTCCATCTTCTCGAATCGCCTTTTCACGATGTCTGTCGGTCGCTCCGCGACTGGGAGTCCTCTTCGCAATCACGCTCAGTATCGCAATGAAGATCATCTCGCCGGCGAGTGCAAGCATTCCGCCGCGCGAGAGCGACACAACCGCAGCGACGCTCATGATCGTCGCAGCGAATGAATAAAGCAATCTCTTGTCTCTGCTCACCGCGCCGGTGATGACCATCGCTACCGGCAACGGCATCAGCAACTCCATGTAACCGGCGAAATGGTTTCGATTGACGAACGGGCCAAAAGGAGTTGAGCGGTCGGCGGTGTCTGGTCTTAGCCAATAGAAGCGGCCATTCCAGGTGAAGTGTTGCACCAGCGCAAAAACCGCCAGCGCCATGCCATAGAAGATCAGGAAGCTGGCTAGCCATTGCAGTTGCTCGCGATCCGCAAAAAAGTTTACCGCGATGACAAAGCAGACAATCAGGAATAACAGCGCGAGCGTTGCCGTGCGAGTTGCTTCGACATCCATTGAGAGGCTCGAAGTTCGGCCGGTACTGTCGGCGAACGCGAGTGATTGAGCGATTCCAACCCCGAGCAGCGCAACCAGCGGCAGGGCCGTCGCAGGCAGACGAATCTCGACGTAGCTGACTGCGACCATCTTGATGGCCCAGAGCAGCATGAGCGCCAAAACAATCAATTCGAAGATAGCAACAGACCATGACTCGACAGCGCCATGCGCAAGCGCGCTGAACACCAACGCCACGAGTAGCCCTACCACTATAGCCTTGTCCAGTTTGGAGCCTTGGTCAGACGGCAGTCGGCGGACAGAAGTATCGGGGTAGTGAATGTGCAAACCTCTCGCGCTCATTTAGTAGGCCTTGACTGTGGACTGCCGCCAGCCAGCGTCACCTGTTCGCTCAGCGCGAAATCGTCGAAATAAACTCTGCCTCGTGTAGGTTCGTCATAGCTAAATTTTGGTTTGCGCTTGATGGAAATGAGGAGAGCTACCGCTCTGCCGTCAATGCTGTTTGGCGCAGTGAATTCGGTCGCGAGACGCTGCCAGTCGGTGCTGCCGGTGGCGACCGCCTCGGATGATGCGAGCCATTCCGAAGCTCGGTCTGTCGTCACTACAATGCGCGGCCCCTCCGACGAGACTAGACCTTCGGCCCTCGCATAGCATTCGACGCGATAATGCCTGCCGGGATTAACTACCACCAATTGCCTGATCTGGTTGTCAAGCCGAGTGGTGTCGCGGCCTGCAAAATCGATCCGCAGCGAACGCGCTCCCGTACGAGCGCTGTCTTTGGTGAGTGCGACCTTCGCATAGCCGCTGCGACTGATTATCCAGTCAAATTGAGCGAATCCCTTAACTACGTCTGTTTCAAAGCCCCCGTTCCAAATCGACTGGTGATCAGCGCTGGCGGGTGCGATTGTTCCTAGCCAAAGCGAACGGGCGAGTTGAATCTGATTGTCCTCGACGAGATCATCCAACATTGCGGCGCATTCCGCGGAAGCAAGCCGCGACTTGGGATCGATCGTGTTGAATACCTCGGCGGCTTTCGCCACCTGCGAGTGATTGAGGAAAAACCTCGCAAGGGTGATCCTGGCCTCCAGCTGATCGCCCGTAACATGCTCGAGCGCTTCAAGGCTGCCGTTTGAGACTCGCCAGATAAGACTGAGCGTCGCCGGCAAGAGCTTTTCCTTGAG
Organism: Blastocatellia bacterium; assembly: GCA_035558335.1. Classification (GTDB taxonomy): domain Bacteria; phylum Acidobacteriota; class Blastocatellia; order UBA7656; family UBA7656; genus Onstottus_B. The sequence continues at coordinate 5,151 of DATMCM010000474.1, forward strand.
AGCCGCTGCTGAACGGAAGGCTTCAAGCGAGTTATCGAGCTCGCCTCTCCTGAGCAGCAGGTTCGCGAGATTCCAATGCACCTCTGCTTTGTTTGGCGCGAGCGTTAGCGCTGTCCGCAGGGCCTTTTCGGCTAGTAGTCGATCCCCCCTGGACTCTTCGATTGACGCGAGCATCAATTGGAGGTTGTAGTTGTAGGGTGCATTAGCCGTTGCGCGCAGGAGGTGGTACTCAGCGTCGGAGAGATCACCTTGCCGTTCCATTATTGCGCCAAGACGGCTGTGCAGACGGGCTGAGTTCTCGAAATGGTCGGCGGCGACCTGCAATGTTTTGGTGCTTACCTCGCTACGCTCATCGGTCAACGTGCCGATGATGAAAGTAGAGATCACCGCCAGGGCCAGCAATCCGCACACACACGTAGCCAGCAGCACTATTGCCGCCTTTGGTGCGAGCTTGTCTAAAGTGAATTCGACATTCATCGGCGCGTTAAATCGTCAATGGGTGAAATCGTTATTGGTCGGGTATGTTCGCCCGGGGAGTCTTTGATACGTCTAGCTGACAACGGTTCCGATTAGCACAACGGCACCTTCGTCTCGACACACTACACCGCGAACTGTTTAACCCATGAGGGAAGCCACTGTTGTGGCAGTTTGATACTCCACCGCGAGCAACCTACAAAGCGTTTTCGTTTTAATAGGCGGCCGCCGCTGTACTTCAAATAGAGGGAACGATCTTTAGTTGTTGGAGGCTGAGGGACAGCGTATTGGAGAGGGGCAACTATAAAGCTCGACTGATCAATTCTTTACACGTAACTGCGCGTGGGTCATTACGGCCGTCAAACGGTCCCGTTTGGGGGAAAAGGGGCGTAGGGGAATGAGGGTCGTAGGGGTGTTCAGTCCATTAGTAATAAAACCCGAAGCTCCAGCTGAGCATAGATGGCGTTCAGAACCGTGTCAATAGATTTTCTTTGTATCCGATGTCGCCAGGCTGATCGCGACTAATAAGGATATGAACTGGCGGCAGGTAACCGAGCACGCGGCTGAACTCGGCGCCCGGCGAATGCTGTATCTCGGCCTCGTACTGGCAAGCGACCTTCCCGGGGCTCAGCTTCCTCAGCAGGTAACGCGGGACATCGCCTCAGACGGAGCAGTAAGGGGTCTCGCGGCGGAAGTGGTCAACCGCCTTTTTCGCCGACAGGGACCAATTCGCCCGGGCTAGTTGAAACCGCAAAGCTTCACATTAGAATGAGAGAACGACCGAGCGATCGATGCAGATATGTTTTTAAGTTGTTGTTGAACACGACGGTTGGCGATTGGACTGCGGTGAAGACCTCGGCCGCTCTTCTTTCTCTACTATCTGGTCAGACCAATCCGGCTTGCTGGCAAGTACGCCCGGCGCCTGTTTACCGATCCGGATCATTAAACAAGGCGGGGCGGGCACCTGGCAACGCCCGAACTCCAAACTGGTTGGGGAAGCGCTTGCCCGGCTCCGATAGCCCGTTTATAGTCTCCGGCTATTGTTTGACTACGATTTCGGCGCTTTTTTCTCGGTCTACTGTTAATCATCCCGTATGAGGCCCGTTTTATGACTGACGACGTGAAGGAGGCTAACGTGCAAGCAGCTAACCACCTCAGGCCAGTACCAAGCCCGGCCGAAGAGGTTGAACTCCTCTTCCGCCAGCATCACGACCAGATTTACCGCACCGCTTACCGGGTCACCGGCAGCAGTGCCGACGCCGAAGACGTGCTGCAGACCGTATTTCTTCGCCTCGTTAGAAGGGACGCCCGCCGAGACTCACCCGGGGAAGGGCCTGTTGACCTCTCCCCGAGCCCCGGCAGCTATCTTCATCGCGCTGCGGTCAACGCCTCACTGGACCTTATTCGAAGCCGCGCCCGTTCAAACTCGGTGCCAATCGAGGAGGTCGCGCCGGTGCTCGAAGATAGCCGCAGCGTCAATCCCGAACACGAGCGGGCCAGCCGCGAGTTGCAACGGCAAGTCAGAGAAGCGTTGTCGGGGCTGGGAGCAAAGGCAGCCGAGGTAGTCGTGCTCAAGTACTTCGAGGGGCACAGCAACGTCGAAATAGCCCGTCTGCTTGGAACATCGCAGATGGTTGTTGGGGTCATGTTACATCGCGCTCGCACCAAACTACGCAAGGAACTAGGAAAGGTATTGGAGGCAAGTCATGAAACCGTCTAACAACGAGCTAAACGAAATCATCGAGCGGACAACCGGTGAGATTCGCAATCAAGCGATCGACCCATCGGTTGTTTCCGGCGCGGCGGATCGCGTTTGGAAGCGGCTAAGCGAGCGGGCCGCTGACGCGTCCGCCGTGCAGGTTGATCACATCAGAAACTGCGCCGACTTTCAGACGCTGATACCGTCGTATCTGAACGGCAGCCTGTCGCCGGCTCGCGCGCTGCTGCTGGAAGACCACACTCACGAGTGCGTGCCTTGCCGCAAGGCGCTCAAGGAAGCGCGCTTCGGAACAGCGGCCCGGCCCGCGCAGCAGAATCCCGCAAAGCCGATCGCTTCACGGCGGACGTTTGTTCGCTGGGCGGTCGCCGCGGCAATCATCATCGGAGTGCTGTCGGTCGGAGGCTACGAGAAGTTCTTCCGCGCAACCGATGCGTTCAACATGGTCGTTCACGCGATGGACGGCCAGGTCTATCTGGTGTCCGACAACTCAACTGAAGCGCTTAGCATCGGCGAACAGTTCAAACAAGGCCAGAAGGTTCGCACCGCGAAAGATGCGGGGGCGGTGGTTAAGCTGCCCGACGGCTCGCTTGTCGAGATGCGAGAGCGGTCAGAGTTTTCAGTCACCGACAGCGCGCAGGGAACCACCATTCATCTGGATCGCGGCAATATCATCGTGCAGGCGGCCAAGCAGCGAGAGCGTCACCTGTATGTGGATACCGGTGATTGCACCGTAGCGGTGACCGGCACGATCTTCGCGGTCAACGCCGGCACAAAGGGTTCGCGCGTCTCGGTTGTCGAAGGCGAAGTGCACGTCGATCACTCCGGAAAAAAAGACGTGCTGCATCCCGGCGATCAAGCGACAACCAGCGCGACGCTTGAGAATGTTCCGGTGAGCGATGAGATCGCGTGGAGCCGCGACGCCGAGCGCTACAAGACGATGCTTGCGCAAGTGGCCGCGCTTCGCAAAGAGATCGACCAGAACGTCGCCGGCCCGGGCGTTCGATACTCGACGCGATTGCTCGAGATGACTCCGGACGACACGGTCTTCTATGTAGCGATTCCGAACCTCAGCGAGACGATCGCAGAGTCTAACAAGATCATCGAGCAACGGCTCGCCGAGAACCCCGAGCTTCACCAGTGGTGGGACAAGGAGCAAGCTTCATCGCGCGGGCGTCAGGATTGGAACGAGGCCATCTCCAAGATCAGCGAGTTCGGCGCGCAGCTTGGCGACGAGATCGTCGTGACCGCGCAGATGTCGGCCACCGGCGATGAGCCGGACGGGCCGCTGGTGTTCACGACGGTGAAGGATGCCGCAAGCTTCCGAGCTTATGCGAACAATCAATTGAGTATTCTCGCTGCAACATCGAAAAAGCGGCCGGACGTTCGCTTCATCGACGATCCGATGAGCGCAGTCGAGACCGCCGGCGCAAAGTCCGACCTGTTCGTATGGATTAACGGAGATGTTCTCGCCGCCTCACCCAAGCTCGACATGCTTCAGCGGGTGGCGTCAAACACGAAGACATCGACCAGCTTCGCAGAGGGTTCGTTCCGCTCGCGGATCGCCGAGGTCTATCACGAAGGCGCGGGCTTTATCGTGGCGGCCGACCTGGAGCGAATCATCGCCAGCTCGCGGAATCCGAACGCGAAGGAAGACGCGGCGTTCCGACAGCTCGGAATAACCAGCTTGAGACACTTCATCGCCGAGGTGAAGCAGGATCAGGGCAAGTCATACAACCGCGCGGTGCTGACCTTTAACCCGGCGGAGCACGGGATCGTGTCGTGGCTTGCGGCGCCC
>DATMCM010000475.1:0-10166 GCA_035558335.1 Blastocatellia bacterium
CTGTTCGGCGACCCGACGCTTACCTTTTACGTGAGGCGCCACCGGCTCTGAAACCGCAAACAGAAGCTCCGCGAGACGAGTCAAATGCCCAGCAATCGGAGGATCGAGATCACCATCGAGACCGACCGGGCACTCGTGATACGCCGACGGTCCGGTTGGGTCAAAGCCTGGTGCAGAGAGTGCGGCAAGACGGTCACGATGGTAACACCAGACGAAGCGTCAGCGCTGGCTCACGTCAGTAGCCGAACTGTCTATCGCTGGGTGGAAACCAGGCGATTACACTTCGCCGAAACGCTCGACGGGCGGCTGCTAATCTGTCTGAACTCGCTCTCCGACTGACGACAACATGAGAAAACCGCCGCGTGGAACTGCTCGCTGGCCGCATTCGCGAAAGAGAAAAAGTCGATCGAGATGAAGGCAGCCTTCGCGGCGCAAGCTGCCAGCTTGCGTTGCCGAATCCGCTTGTTGGCAGATTGCGCCGCCGAATCCGCAAGCTGGCAGCTTGTGTTGCCGAATCCGCTGGTTAGCAGATTGCGCTGCCGAATCCGGAAGCTGGCAGCTTGTGTTGCCGAATCCGCTGGTTAGCAGATTGCACCGCCGAATCCGAATACGACTGGTTAGCAGCTTGCGTTGCCGAATCCGCAGGTTAGCAGACTGCGCCGCCGACGCCGCAAGCTGGCAGCTTGCGCCACATAATAAAACTTCATTGCAAGAATTCTTCCGCCTCTCCGTTCAATCAATCGAAGGATGAAATTGGGCGCGCTTCTACCCACAGGTTGGGTCGGGCGCGCCCTTTTGCAAAGAAAAATAGAATGGAGAGAAACAGAACATGAGATACACGAGAAAGATGTCTTACCGGGTCAAGGTAGCAGCAGTCCTGCTGGTCTCGCTTTTGATTTTACCCGCCGCGTCCTCGCTGGCCAGCATTAACCCGCCTGCTCCCGCGAACTCCGGCGCTTCAGAAAGAGTCAACCCAACCGTAGCCGACCTGACGAGCTCGCCGGATGAACAGAAGGCCGTTGCCATCACGATCTATAACGTCAATCTTGGCCTGGTCCGTGACCGGCGGGACCTGGCTTTGCCGCGAGGAGAAGCCTCGCTCAAGTTCGGCGGCGTAGCCCAGCAAATCAACCCCGCAACCGTGCACATCAAGTCGTTGACCGATCCCAACTCGCTTTCGGTTGTCGAGCAGAATTACGAGTATGACCTGCTCTCGCCTGCGAAGCTGTTGGATAAATACGTCGGCAAGAAGGTGACGCTGGTGTTGCGCAGCCTCGAGAACCAAACCGAAAGGCTCACTCCGACTGAAGCGACCCTGCTGTCGAATAACGGCGGCGCGGTCTGGCAGATCGGTGATCATATCGTAATCAACCCATCCAATATTGCTGAGATTCGCTTTCCGCAGTTGCCGGAAAGCCTAATCGCAAACCCGACGCTTGTCTGGCGGTTATCGAATGAAAGGGCGGCGACGCAATCGGTCGAGGCTTCATACTTGACCGGCGGCATCAACTGGCGGGCAGACTACGTCGTGCTGGTGAACTCGGACGAGACTCGCGCGGATGTGACCGGCTGGGTGACGATCGACAACAACAGCGGCGCCGAATACAAGAACGCCGAGTTGAAGCTCGTAGCCGGCGACGTTCATCGAGCACAGAACAGAGAGGAATACGAAGGCCGCATGCGTGATATGGTGGCCGCCAAGGCCGCCAGCGAGCAGCAGTTTAAGGAAGAGTCGTTCTTCGAGTATCACCTCTACACGTTGCAACGCCGTACGACGATCAAAAACGCGCAGACCAAACAGATCAGCTTGTTGGACGCGAACGGCGTAGGCGCTAACAAACAATTCATCATCTACGGCCAGCCATACTACTACCATGGCTACAACAATCCGGGTGAACCGATCAAAGAAAAGATCGGCGTTTATATCGAGTTCGACAACTCGAAGAAAAACGGGCTGGGTCAGCCGTTGCCGGCCGGCATCTTGCGGCTCTACAAGGCGGACTCAACCGGCGGCCAGCAATTCATCGGCGAAGACCGCATCGATCACACACCCGAAAATGAGAAGGTTCGAGTGAAGGTCGGAGACGCGTTCGACATAGTCGGCGAACGAAAGATGATGGACTATCGCGCAATAAGCTCGCGCGTGTACGAGTATGCTTATCAGATCGTGATTCGCAATCACAAGAAGGAAGCGGTTACGATCGTCGTGAACGAACCGATCGGCGGCGATTGGGAGATGCTCTCGTCGAGCCACACGTGGGAAAAGACCGCGGCGTTCGCGTCTCGCTTCAAAGTGCCGGTTGAAGCGGACGGCTCGGCCACGCTGAGCTACCGCGTTCGAGTTCGATGGTGACGCAGGTCGTCCGTAGTCCGTAGTCCGTAGTCCGTAGTCCGTAGTCAGTAGTCCGTAGTCCGTAGTCCGTGGTCCGTAGCTCGTGACCCACGGTTCGACCCCGATCCGCGTCGCACGAGCTACGGACTACTGACTACGGACTACGGACTGCTCACTACTGACTACGGACTCTCCCCACGTCATTGACAGCTTTGCGACTGGTTAGGTAAGCTTCTCGACTTGAGCGGGGTACCAATTCCAGACAGTAGGTCAATGATTTGTTTCGGAGGATTGAGTGGCTAGAGTACAGGTTCACGACAACGAAAGCATCGAAAGCGCCATCAGGCGCTTCAAGCGGCAGGTTGCCCGCGAAGGCATAATCACCGATACCAAGAAGCACGCATTTTATCTAAAGCCCGGCGAGCGCCGTCGCTTGAAATCCCAGGTCGCACGTCGCAGAGCACGCAAGAGCCTGCGCAAGCGCGTTACCCACGACGAGTAAGAGTGATAGATCAGCAGTCAGAAGCCCAGCACTCCTGGCCTCTGACTTCTGCCTTCCGACCTCTGACGTCTCATCCCTCTAATGCTTTTCATGGTCAGGCGTGGCGTTCAATCGGGTGAGCGCCTCCTTCATTTGCGATCGGCTCTCCTCATCACGCTCGGTTGAGATCATTTCGCTGAGGGCAGCCACCGCCCGCTTGTCGCCAATGTCTGCCAGCGCAAGCGCCGCCGCAAGCTTCACCATTTTGTAGTCATCCTTAAGGGCCTGAATCAGAGGATCAACCGCGCGACGATCGCGAAGGTCGCCGAGCGCCGTGGCCACGGCCGCTCGAACGTCTGGCGCCTGATCTCTGATCAGCGGCAGCAACGCCGGCACCGCGCGCGCGTCCTTGAGCGCCCCAAGCCCGAGGGCCGCGGCCGCGCCTACGCTCGAATTCGAGTCCTTCAGCACGCTGATCAGCGGATCGAGGGCACGCGCATCTCCTAACAAACCCAGCACCCGCGCCGCCGCGCTTCGAGCAAACGCGACCTCGTCTGACAGCATCGCGATCAACGGTTCTACTGCACGCTTGTCTCCAAACTGACCGACCGCGTTTGCTGCTGCCGCGCGAACCTCGGGCGCGGGATCTTTCAGCATACTCATAAGCGGATCGAGCGCGCGCGGATTTTCAGTCTCTGCAAGCTGGTCGACAGCCTCGCGCCTGTCCGACGCTGACTGGCTCTTAAGTTTCTCGAGAAGCCTCGAAAACTCGTCGCCCTTTTGTGTCTGGTCTCCTGCAGCAGAAAAGTTTCGTGCGGATAACTCGGCGGCCGCGGACACACAGGTAACGAAAGCCCCAGTCGCAAGCAAAAGGAAAGTGAGTACTGTTGAACGAGGCGTCATAGAGTAGAAGTCGGCGCGGCGGGCCCCAAATACTATTAGCCGCCTAGCATTCCGCCCAACTTCTCGCCAAGCCCTCCGGGAAGCTTGCCCAGAAGCGACGATGCTTGCTCGGGATGGTTCTTAAGAAAGTCCAGGATCGCGTCAACAGCGCTCTCCGCCTTTTGTTGATCCAGTCCTACTTTCGACACCAACAACGATACCAATTGCTCTTTCATTACCGTTCCTCCCAACTACCAGGCATTAATGCTCGGTGTAGATCGGCGCTCACAGAATCTCGTCAAGAAAGCTCCGGCCCGCTTGCAACTCTAACCCGAAGTTGTTCGCGACTGTCTGACCTATATCGGCAAGCGACGACCTTATCCCCAGATCCACACCCGCCCGAGCGCGCCGGCCCCACGCAAGCACCGGCACGTACTCGCGGGTGTGATCAGTAGAAACATCTCCCGGGTCACATCCGTGATCAGCGGTTATCATCAATAAGTCGTCTTCTCGCATTGCCTGTTGAATCTCGGGCAAGCGCAAGTCGAACTCTTCGAGAGCGCGCGCGTAACCTTCCACGTCGTTGCGATGACCGTAAAGCATGTCAAAGTCCACAAGGTTAGTGAAGATCAAGCCTGGTCCGGTCGAGCCGAGAGCGCGCAGCGTCTGGTCAACGCTTGCGTTGTTGTTGCCGGCTTTCAACTCCTCGGTAGTTCCTCGATGGCAAAAGATCGAACCGATTTTGCCCACCGCGGTCACTGCCAAACCCGCCGTCTTCACTCGGTCGAGCAACGTATCTTCCGGCGGATCGATCGCGTAGTCTTGCCGCGCTTCGGTGCGACGAAAGTTGCCGGGCTCGCCTACAAATGGCCTGGCGATCACGCGGCCCACTTCATCAACGCCAGTCAGCATCGCGCGCGCGAGTTCGCACCATTCATAAAGCTGTTCGAGCGGAACGATCTCTTCGTGCGCGGCGACCTGAAAGACGCTGTCGGCTGAGGTGTAAACGATCGGCCGGCCGGTTCGCACGTGCTCTTCACCGAGCTCCTTGATGATCTCGGTTCCGGATGCCGGCTTGTTCCCAAGAACTTTGCGTCCGACTGCGCGTTCGAACGGCTCGATCACTCGCGGCGGAAAGCCTCTGGGATAAGTTGGAAACGGGCGCGAGGTTATGATGCCGCTCATCTCCCAGTGACCGGTCGTGGTGTCCTTCCCGTTCGAAGAGGTTGCGGCTTTGCCAAACAAACCGCTTGGGTTCCTGACTGGATCCACGGGCAAACGTCGTATATTGGCCAGCCCGACCTGCCTAAGATTTGGAATGCGCACTTCGCGCGAGCCGAGCGCGTGCCCAAGCGTATCGGCCCCAGCGTCGCCATAATCAGCGGCATCGGGCATCTCGCCTATTCCAACGCTGTCGAGAACGATAAGCAGGATGCGATTGAAGGGGCCTGTCGAGGTCATTGATGAATCACCGCTGCGATTCTAAGCGGGAGAGAATGATATATCAACGTCGTGTAGTCAGCATTCAAGGAGCGCCTCGGTCTGCCCCCACGAGCCGACTCTCGAGCGCAGCGCATGGTGATCAGCGCTGAGGGATCTTGCCGGGTTTCAGATCACCCGACGCATACCGCTCATTGGCGTCAGAGTAAATGCCTCGCCGCGATTGAACCTGAATACCAGGCTGAGTGGTGTAGACCTTCACCGTGTGAAAAGCTTCGTCATTCGATGGCCGCTCAGACGAGTACGCGATCACGTATTCGGTTCCGATCTCGCGCACGATCTGAGCCCCGAGCGCCTTGAGCTCGGTTTCTGTAGCCGGCGCCCAACTCGCGCCGCCGGTCTCCTCGGCAAGACCCTTGAGTGTGACCTCGCCAGCTTCAAGCTGTTTGTAATAAGCCCGCAAACCTTCGATGCGTTTGCGAGCTGCCGGGTCGATCATCTCATACCAGGACATCGCGTTGTATGCCGTTGGCTTTATCGCGGCGAGCAGTATCTCATTCGGGCAGGCGGCATAAACTATTGCGCGAGCGTGGTGCAAAGCCGCGAGCGCTTTCTCAAATCCCAGAGTGTTGACGGTCTCGATCCCGTCTCCCACTATCACTACGCTGCGGCGGCCGCCCACCCGAGGCAACAACTCCTCCGCCGCGTACAGCAAGCCGTCATAGAATCGCGCTCGCAATCCAGGCTTGAACCGGATTTGCAGCGCGCTCCGCAGTGCGGCCTGGTCGGCGGTCCATTGCGAAAGCACTTCCACCGTGTCCGAGTAAGTCATGATGGCAGCTCGGTCACCTTCACGCATCGAGTCGATCATCTTTAAAGCAATATCTCGATGGGCGTTAAGATCTTTTAGCGTTCGTTCGCCTCCGGCGTCGAGAATGAACAGGACATTCGAGGGGGTGTTGATTACATCATTGACCTGCCGGCGCTTGCCGTCTTCGGTGACGATGAGATCGGAACGCCTGGGCGGAGCGGTGAGTTTTCCGTACTCGGCGCGGACTCGAATCGGCAGGAGAACTTCTTCAACACGCAACCGCACTGAGTCCCGGTCAACCGGATTTCGCGGTTGGGTTTGACCGCGCACGCGGCCGCTCTGTCCGAGCGCTTGAAGCGATGCCGCTGCGAACACTAACAACAAGATTGAAATTCGCGCTCTCAAGCTGTTAGCCATGCTCGAATCCTCCCAACTCACTCACACGAAGTGAACGAAGACTTCGTTCGACATAAGCCGGCCTGCTTCCGTAAGCATCAAGCGGCCGTCGTTCACTTCGATCAGTCGCGCATCAAAGAGCTCCGGGAATTCGGAAGCGTATCGCTGCAGCACATCTACTTCATACTCGGCGCAAAAGGCATTGAGGTCAATGCCTTCGCTTAGCCGCAGTCCCATAAAGAGCGCATCCGAAGCGCGTTCCTCGGGGCCCAACTCACGACGCTCGGATACCGCGTGACCGCTAGTCGCCACCTGTTCGATGTAGTGTTCGGTTTTCCGCGTGTTCATCCACCGCGAGCGGCCATCGTAGGAATGCGCGCCGCAACCCATTCCATAGAACGCCGCACCGGTCCAATATTTCAAGTTATGTTTGGATCTGAGCAGGCTGGGAGCACAAGTGTCTCGCCCGCCGCCTTCGGCGCCCGTACCGTGGTCAGAGGTTGAAGCCAGTGCGCGTGCACTACCGGGGCGGTCATCCCGGGCGTCGACCGCTGACCGCCGATCGCTTGCATCGGGCAGCATCGCGAAGTTTGAAATCTCATACTGCTCATAACCCGACGCTCGAGCCGCGTCGCACATCAATCGATACATCTCGCCGGCGAGATCTTCATCCGGCGACGGGCGCTGCCCGCGCTTGATCTGAGAAAACAACTGCGTGCCTTCCTTCACTTCAAGCAGGTAAAGCGACATGTGCTCGGGCTCAAGATCGAGCGCCTGGCGCAGGTTCCACTCCCAATCTTCCAGGGTCTGCTCAGGAAGGCCCGCTATCAAATCGAGGCTGATGTTGTTGAACCCGGCCTGACGCAAGACTTCGATTGTGCGTCGGGCAGCGCTCGCGGTGTGAGTGCGGCTTAACGAGACTAACTCACGATCGATGAACGACTGAACGCCGACACTTGCTCGGTTGATGCCGCCGCGAAGCCAGGTTTCAAGCTTGGGCGGTGCGAGGGTTGCGGGATTGATCTCGATGGTGATCTCAGCGTCGGGGCTTACTTCGAATGCGGCGCGGCAGGCTTTCACAAGAGAGACGATTTGCTGCGCTTCAATCAAAGAAGGAGTTCCACCGCCGAAGTAAATCGTGTCAATCTCGGTTCGCTTCTCGGCGCTTGATTGTCCCGCCATGGTTCGGCCCCACCAGGCGATCTCATCTCTCACCGCGGCGACATATCTAGCGGCCACGACCTCAAAAAAATCAGTCGTGTTGAAATTGCAATAGGTGCACTTCCGCTCACAGAACGGGATGTGAATGTAGACACCTGCTCGCCGCACGCGTGCATTATAACCCATCCTCATCCGGCAGCCAGTACCGCCAAGCTCGCGGAGCCGGCGCGCGACTTAACTATGGCAGAAAGGCTGAAGCGAGTGCTATTCTTCCTGTCGGCTCGCCCCTCGCGCATTCACCACCAATTGAAAACGAGCAGACGACTCACCTCGCAGGAGGATGATTCGCCGGAGAATCGATGAGTTATTCTTACAATCTCGCCGGCCAGCGAATAGTAGTGACGGGAGGCGCGGGCTTCGTCGGGTCGAACGTCGTTCGGCGATTGCTTGCTGAAAGAGCTCGCGTCGTTGTGCTGGACGACTTCTACACCGGGGACGACCACAACCTCCCAGCCGATGAGCCAAACCTCGGAGTCGTTCGCGGCAGCGTGACGGACTTCGATCTCACCCGCGACGTGATGAAGGGCTCGAGCCTGGTGTTTCATCTCGCGGCCCGCAACATCATCGTATCGACTCGAAACCCGCGCGAAGATTACGAGGTAAACATCGGCGGAACGTTGAATGTGCTGATTGCGGCTCGGGAGTTGAACATCCCTCGTGTGGTCTATTCGTCATCGACTTCGGTCTACGGGAACCCTCGCTATCTTCCGATCAATGAAGACGACGCGACGAACATGCTGAGCCCATATGCCGTGTCAAAATTCGCGGGCGAGAACTACTGCAAAGCCTTTTACGAAAGCTACGGGTTGTCTTCGTCGGTTGTGCGCTACTCGAATGTCTATGGCACGGCTCAGCGGCCCGACAACCCGTACTGCGGGGTGGTGGCTAAGTTCTTCGAGTCAGCGATGACCGGTAAGGCGCCGCGCATTCACGGGGACGGCGAGCAGACCCGCGACTTCACTTATATCGACGACGTTGTTGAAGCGACACTGCTTGCCGGCGTCAGCCCGAAGGCTGACGGGCAGGTTTACAACGTTGGCACCGGCCGCGAGGTAAGCGTAAACCAACTGGCGCATTTAATCATCGAGATAACCGGCGCCGGAGTCGAGCCTGATTACATTGACCGCCGCGACATAGATAATATTCGGCGGCGCGTCGTCAATATCGAGAAGATTCGCCGGGAACTCCGCTGGCTGCCTGGTTGTACAATCGAGCAGGGGCTTCGCCGCACATATCAATGGTTGAAAGAGACTTCAAAATAGGGCTTCAGGTTAGCAAACCCGAACTGCGCGATACACATAGCGCAGCGGTGGGAACGAAAGCTCGGCCACGCGTTTTGTGTGTCGCCCCTGCCTGGAATGAAGGCGTGCGCATCGCGAGAGTTGTGAGCGCCGTTCCCCGCAATGACGTCGAGACGACAGTAGTCGTGGATGACGGCTCCTCTGATGAAACAGCGCTCTTCGCGGAGCGGGCCGGCGCCACGGTCATTCGCACGGGTGCCAATCGCGGAGTGGGCGCGGCGATTCGAAGCGGCATCGACTTCGCGATCCACCACGGCTACGACATAGTCGTTGTGGTGTCCGGCGGCGGCAAGACTCCTCCCGAACAAATCCCTCGCCTTCTCGAGCCGATCATTCGGGGCGATGCCGAGTTTGCGCAAGGCTCCCGTTATTTAGAAGGCGGCGAGTTCCTGCGAATGCCACTCCGTCGAAGGCTTGGCACGAGGGCGTACTCGCTTCTTTTCTCGCTGTTCTGCGGCCACTATGTAACCGACGCCTCGAGTGGCTTTCGCGCGCTCAAAGTTTCGTTGTTTGACGACAAACGGATTGACCTCTGGCAAGACTGGCTGGACCGCTACGAACTGGAACCATACCTGCTGTTCAAAGCACTTCGATTGCGACGTAAAGTCGTCGAGATCCCGGTAACAATCGAGTACCCAAAGAGCGACGGCATCGCCTACACCAAGATGCGCGCTATCACTGACTGGTGGAAGATCTTCCGTCCAGTGATCTTCCTTGGTCTCGGAATCAAAAAGTAAGAACCGTAGATAGACGGGCGTACGCCCTCGCCCGGAAAACAGCCGACGCTCCGACTCATCGAATCTGGGTACCACCCCACTCTCCAATGATTGCCGCACCTGGCCCTTTTGGGTACCTAGCCAGGTAAGTTTTTTCTCTTTTTTTTTCGGAAACCTTGACTGATTTGTGATATAAGACCGCTGAGTGGCCGCTGTTTACGCGGTACGCCGGCACCAAAGCTGGCGCCAGTGAACAGCACCTATCCGACGCGCGTTGACAACATCGCGCCGACGGCAACCCAGGGTTCGATCGCCGCCTGCTATCAGACCGCCGCGGCTGCCGACGCAGCAGCCCTCGCTGCCACCACCAACCTGAACGACAACTGTGATCCGCTCAACGCCGGCAACACCGTGACCAAGTCCGTGCAAACATCGGCCGCTGTGGCTTGCAGCACATCGGTCGTCGTTCGCGTGCAGGATTCCTGCGGCAACTTCACCGACTACACCTACCCGACGCGGGTTGACAACATCGCGCCGACAGCGACCCCGGGCTCAATCGCGGCTTGCTATCAGACTGCCGCGGATG
>DATMCM010000476.1:0-16496 GCA_035558335.1 Blastocatellia bacterium
CGGCTCCGCCCAGGACTTCTCCCGCTCGCTTACGAAAGCCTCGCCCGATTCGCTCGCCGACCAGACCGGTGAGGGCCACGGTCGCTCCCTGGCAAAAGCCCGGATACGGCATACGAGTTATGTCGCCTGTCGCTTCTCGAATCGTGAAGTCAGGGTATCCCAACACCAGCCTCGCGGCTACCGAGTGCACGTTATCGTTAAGCGAGCCGCGAATCTCGAAGGTTGCCTGGTCCAGCCAGTCCATCTCGACGTTGACGTTTCTAAGAAAGGTCGCCATTTCGGTTTCTGGTTTCTGGTTTCTGGTTTCTGGTTTCTGGTTTCTGGTTTCTGGTTTCTGGTTCGTGGTCTTGAAGTCACAACGGAGACTGAAGGCCACGAACCAGAAACTAGAAACCAGAAACCAGAAACCGAGTCTTTTAATCGGTTGCACTGCCGGAGGCGGCGCGGCCGAGGATCTCGTCGCGGCGGGTTTGAATCGCCGCCAGCAGCTTCTCGAATGGCTCGACGAACAACCTCACGGCGTCCGCCAGCACCTGCGCTGTAACCTCGTCAAGGCTCACGCCAACCTCTTCGAGTCTCTGAAGCCTGGCTCTCTCCTCATCAGTGTTTTCTTCCAGCGTGAGCCGAACGACGCCGTGATCAAGAAACGCCCCAAGCGTTGCGGGAGGGATAGTGTCCACTGTCTCAGGCCCGATCAACTCTTCGACGTAATAGACATCCCGATAGGCCGGGTTCTTGGTCGATGTCGAGGCCCACAACGGGCGTTGCACTCGCGCTCCAGCAGCTTTCAACTTCGCAAATCGCTCCCCATGAAATACTTCTTTGAATCGTTGATAAGCCATCTTGGCATTCGCAATGGCAATGCGCCCAAGCAGCGACTCGAGCGCAGCTTTCTCGTCGGCGCTGTTGCTCTTTTTGATCAACTCGGCCAACCGCTTGTCCACTGCGGTGTCGATTCGGCTCACAAAGAAGCTCGCAACTGAAGCGATCGTGTTGACCGGTTTGTTCTCAGCGAGCCGTCGCTCGAGCCCGCGGAGGTACGCTTCGACTGTCTGTTCGTAGCTTTCAAGCGAGAATAACAGCGTGATGTTTATGTTGATGCCTTCGTAGATGCACTGCTCGATGGCGGGCATACCGGCCGGCGTGCCGGGAATCTTAATCATCACGTTTTTGCGGTCGACCCAGCGCCACAATCGGCGCGCCTCTTCGATCGTAGCTGCCGTGTCGTTTGCCAAGAGCGGCGAACATTCGAGGCTTACGAAGCCGTCGGTCCCAAGAGTTTTGTCGTAAACCGGCGCCAGTATGTCGGCAGCCGACTGAATGTCGCGCACTGCCAGTTCTTCATAGATTTCAGCGGCGGTTTTGTTGCGCTCGGCGAGTTCGCGCAACTGGTCATTGTACAGATCCGAGCCGGTTATGGCCTTTTCGAAGATCGCGGGATTCGAAGTCACACCGCGCAACTCGTCTTCGTCGATCAGCCGCATTAGCTCGCCCGACGTGATCAGTTTGCGCTCGATGTTGTCGTACCAGACAGACTGTCCAACCCGGGTTAGCTCGATAAGTGTGTTCGTGTTCATTTGTTCCTTCCTCATTTCCTGGGATGATAGTTTTGTCTCATCTTAGAAACTCAAGCTTGTCCAGGTCATTATGTGCGCGCGAGTCGCCGTGCGCAACGTTGGAGAGTCAAATAAGTGTGCTAGAACCTGGTCTTGTTTAACTAGCCCGAGCGTCGGAGAGGGCTAAGATGAAGCCTGGTTGAAGGAATCAGCCCTTGCTGACGCTCGGGCTGCTGACATTAGTGCTGCTAGTCCCGCTGCTATTCAACGTTCGGACGGTCCCCCTGCCGCTTTACAGTTGCCGTTCGTTTCTCTACGATTCTGTTTGTCTCGATGCGCTGCCCAGCTTCGAAGCAACATTCCTTTGTTCTCAGAACGGGAGAGCAAGCATGAAACTCAACCGCAACAAGCAGCCGATTAGATTGCATTCGGTCTCGCTATTCCTGTCGATGGCGGCGACTCTGCTGACTCCGGCACTCCTATCGCGCGCCATGGCGGCGGGCGAAGACCAGCTTGCGAATCAGCCCAAGGCGGAATACGCGAAGCGCAGGCAGGCTCTTACGGAGAAGCTCAAAGACGGCGTGGTCATCTTGATCGGCGCGCGCGAAGAGGACCTAGGCGAGGTCGGCCGCTTCCGCCAGAAGAACGACTTCATGTATCTGACCGGCGTCGAGACGCCTGCAGCCTACTTCATACTGGTTCCCGCCGGGCTTATTCCAGGCAAGCCTGGCTCTGAAACGGTATTCATTCCGCCGCGCAACCTTCAGCACGAGAAATGGACAGGCGTCCAATTAGGGCCGGGCAAGGAAGCTGAGAGCATCTTCGGCATCCAGGAAGTCGCCGGCTCAGACAAGTTTAAAGAGCGGCTAAACGACTTATTGAGCTCGCCTGCGTTCAAGGGCGAGGGCGGGGTTCGAAAGGCGAAGCTTTACACAATCATTCCGAGAGGCAACACCGCCGAGATCGAGCGCGAGACCCACTTCGTCGCGGAAGTCAGGCGGACGGCGCCGAACGTCGAGATCGTTGATGTCGCGCCGATCATCGGAGAGATGCGCAAAGTGAAATCCGCGCCCGAGATACCGCTTCTGCAAAGGGCCATTGACATAACTAATGAAGGCCAGCGCGAAGCTGCGCGGACGATCCGCCCGGGCGCGTTCGAGTACGAAGCTCAAGCCGCGATCGAAGCCGCTTTCACTCGCAACGGCTCCGAGCGCCCCGGCTATCCCTCGATCATCGGGTCTGGAATCTACTCGACGATCCTTCACTACAACACCAATAGAAAGAAAATCGAAGCAGGCGACCTGGTAGTTGTAGACGTAGGCGCGGAGTACAGTTACTACACCGCGGACATCACGCGGACTTTCCCGGCTTCTGGCAAATTCACTCCGCGGCAACGTGAGATATATCAACTTGTTCTCGATGCGCAGCGCGCTGCTGAGAAGTCGTTCAAGCCTGGCGAGTCGACGCTTGCAACGATGCAGAATGCAGCAGTAGCGACTATGAAAGCCAGTCCGCTTCGCGACAAGGAAGGAAAGACCCTCGAGAAGTATTTCATTCATGGTTTGGGTCACTGGCTTGGTATGGACGTCCACGACGTGGGTGACTACTCGACTATGCCGGTGGGCTCGGTGTTCACCATCGAGCCGGGCATCTACATCCCGCAAGAAAGGCTTGGGGTGAGGATCGAAGACGATTATTTGGTCACAACCGCAGGACTAGTGAAGCTAAGCCGCGCGCTTCCGTCGGAGCCCGATGAGATCGAGCGTTGGATGGCGAACCCACACCCTTCGGCTAATGCGCCCGGAAGAACCGGCAGAAACTAATGGCACAACAAAATACCTTCGACATCGTCTCCAAAGTTGATATGGCCGAAGTGAAGAACGCTGTCAACCAGGCGGTCAAGGAAATCCATCAGCGCTACGATTTCAAAGGCACCAATTCGGAAATCGATCTTAATGAGAAAGAGCACATCCTGGTGCTCGCAACCGCAAGCGAGTTCACCTTGCGGTCGCTCAACGATGTGTTGCAGCAAAAGATGGTGCGCCGGGGTGTGTCGTTGAAGGCGCTGTCATACGGCAAGATCGAGCCCGCGGCAAAAGACTCAGTTCGTCAAACGGTCACGCTCCAGCAAGGAATTCCCATGGAGAAGGCCCGTGAGATCGTGAAATACATCAAGGACACCAAGCTAAGGGTTCAGGCCTCGATCAACGGAGACTTCGTTCGAGTTGGGGGCAAGGATCGAGACACGCTTCAGGAAGTGATCGCGCTCCTGAAGGAGAAGGACTTTGGGATAGATATGCAGTACACGAACTATCGCTCCTAGAAGCAGTCTCGAAAGCACGGTTCGACAGGGCGTCCGGGGTATCTGGTCAGCGAGCGCGGAACGCGGTTTTCTGAGAATTATTCAGACTTTCTGCTTAACATGCGGCTCTAACAACTGGCAGGAAAGTAGCGTTCCATTATAGTTAATGTAGTTATGAGAAAGGCCTTCAGGATAGCGGTTCTATTTGGAGCGATGCTGGCGATTGGTATATCCAGCGCGGTCGCCCAGAGGGGCGCTGCTCAGGGCGGGCGTGTTAACCCTGGTTCGGCCGGCCAGGGCGCCCGGTTCCCCAATCCACGAAGGATTGATCGACCGCCGTTTGGCAACCCGCAGCTTGGCCGCCGTCCCGGTGCGCCTGGGCGGAACCAGGAGCAAAAGCGCGCGCTTCAGCAGAGATTGATGCAGGCGATCGGTCTGACGCCGGTTCAGCGTGCACGTATATATCAGATTCGTACCGGCCACGATGATGAGGTGATTGCCGCTGGTCGAAGGCTTCGACAAGCGCGGCGCTCATTGGACCTTGCGATAATGAGCGAGCAATACGACGAAGCTGCCGTGCGACGCGCAACGGAGGAGCTTGCGGCGGCGCAGTCCGAGAGAATCAAGCTGGACTCGAAGATTCGTTCCGAGGTTCGCGGGGTGCTAACCACCGATCAGGTAATTCGGTTTCACCAACTCGAACGGCAGCTCCGGCAGGAGATGAAGCAGCAGAACCTGGAAGACAGAGAGAAGCAGACGACGGAACCCACCCCGCCGAGTTCGAGGCCGCCGCTCGGTTCCGACGAGGACGAGTTGATCGACCTACTCCGCTAGAGCCTTCGATTCGGACGCTCGCCAAATCCTCCGCAGAAGCTCACATCTCATTCTTGATCGAAGTATTCGCTCGGCTCCTGTCGCGCGCTGGACATACTTGAATCGCGCCGTTTAGAATCTAGGACTCAAACTTGTCGTAAATTGCCGTCGGGAGGGTTAGATGGAGGAGAACGAAACAACTTACCACGCCGTTGAGAAGGACGGTGCGGTGACTGCGATTTGGGAGATGAATGGGCGCAAGCACCTTCGCACGATCGATCCGCGCAGCGAAGAAGGCCGGCGAATACTTGGCTCGCACACAATCGACGAAGCAGCGGAGCACGATCAGGTACCTGAGCAAGCGGAAGCGCAGGCCGCCCAACAAGGCGAATCTTAGGCGCGGGACTCAAGCCTCAGCAGGCGGCCCGTTTCGACGACAACCGCCGCCGGCACAGCGCCACCTGGCAGGAAGTTCACCGGTCCCAGTCTATTCACAAAACACCACCGGGCGAGGTTTTTCGATCAAGCCGCTCTGGCTTGCGAGGTCGTAGTACAGCTCAAGCCCGCGCAAGCTCTCGCCATCCAGGTCGTAACTTATGTTCTGGGTCAAGTACTTGAACAGATCGTCCCGCTCCAAGCCGAGGTTCTCGGCATAGATGTCCGCCAATTCGTCGACGTGCTCCAGGCCCTCGCGCTTTGCCGCTTGAAAGTCCACTGCGTCTGAAGTCCGCTTTTCGGTCCGCAAGGCTTCCGAACCCGACCGTATCGCCCA
Source organism: Blastocatellia bacterium (assembly GCA_035558335.1). GTDB lineage: Bacteria > Acidobacteriota > Blastocatellia > UBA7656 > UBA7656 > Onstottus_B. The sequence continues at coordinate 5,444 of DATMCM010000476.1, forward strand.
GAATGCAAACACAAAAGGTAAGCCAGTGTGCTTTTTCCACTCTTCGGCGAGGTCGTAAACGTGAAGCGCGGACCGGTCTATGAGCATAGCCGGATCACCAATGATCAGAGCGGCGTCGTTAGTTCGCAGCATCTCATCAATCAGTGGCGGCGAGGTCGTGTAGGAAGGACTCAGCTTGTAGAACCGGCTCAGGATGATTTGAATCAACGCCGCCGACGTTCGTGACGAAGTGTCCAGCGCAACCGAGCGAACCTGGTCTATCGGGAGCCGCGAAGCCAGCAGGACGCTGAGCACGCTGGTCTTCGAAGCAACGCAAGCCCCGGGCGCGACCTTCAGGTCCGCAATCCGCTGATACTCGATCACCGGGATCAACGCTGCATCAGCGCGCCCTTCCGCGAGCAACGCGGAACAAGCAGCCGGGGCTGCGTCTGGTAAAAACTTGCAGCGGTCTTTCTGCTTGCCAAATCTGAAGCTGTAACAAAGAGGCGCTGCGTTGAGATAAATCGAAGCGGCGATGAATGGCTTGGTCATACCTGGCCTGGGAACCAGCGCTCCGAGTCCCTTTTTTCGGCCTTCGGAGACTGCGCGGCGCTTTTCCACTTTTTCTGTGGAAAACCCTGTTGAAAATCACCCTTTTTTATTCGCAAGCTTTTGAAAGTCACGGACTTTTAGCACATTGCACACATTTTGTTCAAACTTTGTTTACGCGCTGAACGCCAATTATTTCAATACTTGACCAAGCGGGGCACCGAATCTTGAGCTTTAGCAGGGTACTGCGCACCGGCAAAGCCACCGATTGCTGCAAACCTGTGCAAAACTTTTGGAGTCGCTGCATGAAAAGTGGCCGTGGAGAAGGAATTAACGGGTGAGATCAGTCGAACGGTTCCTCGATTCGCTGAGCTAGTCGTTCGCGAAATTCGTGCGCTGCCTGAAGGACCTTGCGTGGCTTTGAGCCCTCGGCAGGACCGATGAAACCCTGACGCTCCATCATATCCAGAATCTTCGCCGCTCGACCGTAGCCGATCGACAGCCGTCGTTGCAAAACCGACGTCGATGCTCGCCCCATATCAGTTACGATTGCGAGCGCCTCATCGTACAGATCGTCCTGCTCAGCCTCGAAGCCATCGCCTTCCATCGTTTCCTGGTCGCTGAGCGTCACTTGTTCGTTGTATTCCGGCTCCGCTTGCTTGCGGATGTGATCGCTGATTTGCTTGATCTCAGTTTCGTTTGCGAACGAGCCATGGACGCGGATGAGTCGAGCTGACCCTGGAGGCAGAAACAGCATGTCACCCTGGCCCAGCAAAGCTTCCGCGCCGTTGGAATCAATGATCGTGCGTGAGTCGACTTTCGATGACACTCGGAAGGCGATTCGCGACGGGATGTTTGCCTTGATTACTCCAGTGATGATATCGACCGAGGGGCGTTGGGTTGCAAGCACCAGATGGATTCCAACCGCGCGCGCCATCTGGGCCAGCCGCGCGATCGAGGTCTCGACTTCGCTCCGCGCAACCATCATCAAATCCGCAAGCTCATCGATTGCAATTGCGATGTAAGGCAGGGGCTTAGGTGATTCCGGATGCTCATCAAACAGCGTCGGGTGAATCATCTCGCGAACCTGACGGTTGTACTGCTCGATGTTCCGCACACCCAGCTGAGCAAGCAGCCTGTATCGCACTTCCATTTCGTTGACCGCCCACTTCAGCGCATTCGCAGCGCGCTTCGGGTCGGTAACGATCGGAGTGAGAAGGTGAGGTATGCCCTCGTAAAGCCCCAACTCAACCCGCTTGGGATCGACCATGATGAACTTCACATCTTCAGGGGAAGCCTTGTAGAGAATCGAGCAGATGATTGCGTTGAGCGTGACCGACTTGCCTGCGCCGGTCGCACCCGCTATGAGCAAGTGCGGCATCTTAGCAAGGTCGGCTATGTACTCTTCCCCGTTGATTGTCTTGCCCAGCGCGATCGTCAACTTCGATTCGGCCTTCTGAAACTTGGGCGATTCGATGACGTCGCGTAGAAAGATCTTCTCGCGGTTCGAGTTTGGAGCCTCGATTCCGACCGTTGACTTGCCGGGTATCCGGTCGATCCGGATCGATTCAGCCTTCAACGCAAGACACAGATCTTCGGCGAGTCCAACCACTCGGCTGTATTTGATGCCCGGGTCTGGCTTGAACTCGAAGGTGGTTACCACCGGGCCGGGATTTATGCGATGAATGTGGCCGGTGACCGAGAACTCCTTGCACTTCTCTGCAAGGATAGTCGCGCGTTCGCGAAGCTCTTCTTCAGCTTGCTCCAGATGACTGATCGGCGTCTCGAGCAAGTCGATCGCCGGCAGCTTGTAGGTCGCGCCTGATAGAGTTTCAACCGCTGTTCTTCGCTGAACAGGTTTTTGACTCCCGGTGTTTGTCGGCGCCTCTCCCGGCAAAGTGCGAACGATCGAAGCCGTCGAGATCATCTCGGCCACGTCCGGATCCATCGTCGGATCGGTGGATGAGTGACCCGTCCTGATCGTTTCAGTCCTCGCCGCGTGAGCGCTGATAGCCTCGCGCATTTGGCGTCGCAGAGGCGAAAGTGAGGGAGCGGTTTCGGCGACCGCGGCTTCTCGCGGTATGGCTGAATCTGCGGCGGTCCGTGTCGCCGCCGTAGCACTTGCGGTTTCGACAACCGCAACGGAGCTGAGACTACTCGCGGAAGCGGAGAGAGGCCTCGCCGACTTGGTGATGAAGGGTTGTTGCGCTTCCAATTCGCGCGCTTCTTCGAGCTTTCGCTTCCGCGTCTCCTCGAGCTCGCGCCGCTCGCGTTCCAATTGAAGGCGTTCTTCACGTTTGCGTTCGGCTTCTTCGGCTTCTTTCAGCCTGCGCTCTTCCGCCTTCTGAGTGCGTCGCTGCTCGGCGCGCACCCGGTACTGCTCGACACGAACGGCCAAAAATGTCTTTATCCGGCCAAACACCGTCGGTCTACCCTGACGAGCATCCGCTCGTGCCTGCCGCGCTCTGCGAACCCAGCGGGCCATGGACGCCAGCGAGATTTCCATGGTCAGCACAAGCGTCAACACCGAAGCGACGGTCAGCATGATCGCAGCGCCAACCGCACTCATCGAACCGGCAAGCGCAGCCTCGATCAAGTGGCCAACCGCGCCCCCGTTGTAGGTGCGCGTCAGCAGGCCGATCTTGATCTGCGGGAACAAGGATAGAAATCCGGAGAAGGCGCCGAGCAGCAGCGTGGCCCCGACAACCTTCCTCACTGGAATGCTGCCCGAGAAGAACGCGCGAGCTGCAATAACAGTCAGGAGAATCGGGATAATGAGTGAAGCGAGACCAAACCAGTTCAAAAAGAAATCGCTGACGTGAGAACCGAAGGCGCCGATCATGTTCCGGGGTTCCAGTTGCGGGCCAACAGAGTTCCAGCTTGGGTCGCGCGGGTCGTAACTAAGAAGACTGAGCAGCAACAACACGGATGCCGCCACCAGCACCACCGCCAACACTTCGTTGGCCAGCGACTTCGTGCTCGAAGGCTTTGCCCGAGGTCTGCCGCTCATTCCGCTCACCGCCTAGAACATTACCAGAAACTTAGAAAATCGCCAGAAGATAATGAGACAGAAACGCAATATGTAGGGGCGCTCTACGCGGCCGCCCCAGAATACGGCCCAATGGGGTTTTGACCTAAGGCGGCCACGGAGGGCGCCCCTACATGGAACCTTCCGATTCCGCGAGTTCAGTTCGACTTGGTTGAGGCCGTCTTTGCAAAATCTCCCGCCTTGATTATGGTGATCTTCGAAGGATCGATGAAGCGGCGCATCGCGGCGTTCACCTGTTCGGGAGTCAGCGCCGCGATCTTTTTCTCAAGCTCCGCGTCCCACGCGAGCGTCCGATCCAGGAAACGGTACTGCGCAAGTTTTCGAGCAAGACTTGCGTCCTGCGCGCGACTCACCTGTTGACCCTGCAAGTAACCGGACTTGGCGGTCGCTACTTCTTCCGCCGTGAACCCGTCTTTGAGAGCTCGCGCGACCTCTTCATTGAACGCCGCTTCAAGCTTGGTCACATTCTGCGGAGCGTAGATCGCCTGCGCCACAAACTGCCCGTTCTTATCACGAGGACTCGCCGTCAGACTCGAACCAGTGCCATAAGTTAATCCCTCCTTCTGCCGGAGCCTCGCCGACAGCCGGGAGTTCAACGTGCCCTGGCCAAACATGTAATTGCCCAGCAGCAGCGCCGGATAGTCGGGATCATCATCTCGCAGGTTCAACCGTATTCCGGCGAGGAAAAATGCGTTGGCCTTATCGGGCGTTTCAAGCGACTGATTTATCGGCGGTATCTCCTGGTAGACGCTCACCAGCCGAGAGTACGGCCGCGGGCTCTTCCACGAACCGAACAGGTCGTTGGCCAGCTTCTCGATCTCCCTGGCGTCGAAGTCGCCGACCACAGCCATCTCGCCGTTCGACCCGCCGTAGAACTCGGCGTAGAACTTCTTGAGGTCTTCGAGAGTCGTGCCGTTAACCTCGGCTATGTCTTCGTCAGGCGTGGTGGTATATCGAATGTCGCCCTTCGGATAAGGATTCATGTGTCTGCTGAAAGCTGTACCGGCGACCGATTGCGGCTGGCTGCGTTGCTCCTCGATCTGAGCCAGCGCTTCCTGCTTGAGCTGCTCGAACTCGCTGGCGAGAAACGCCGGCTCACGCAGTATTTCGGCTACCAGCCGGAGCACCGCGGGGAAGTTCTCGCGTATGGTTTCGATCGATACAATTGCCTGGTTCGCGCTGGCAAAGACCGACACGCGCGCCTTCAACTTGTCGAACTCGTCTTGAATCTGCTGCCGGCTGTGTTTCGTTGTCCCGCGCATTAGCATCTCGCCGTCGAACTGAGCCGCGCCACTGCGATTCATGAGACTCTTTTCGTCACCGAAGCGGAAAGTCATTGCAGCTACCACCGTGTTGCCGCGAGTCTTCTTCGGCAAAAGCGCCAGTTTCAATCCGACCGGAACATCCGCCTTGATGGTGCGCGATTCAATGTTTGCAGGCGACGGGTCGAACGCTTCACCTTCCGCAACTACCGCGCTTCCCTTGTAGTCTTTCACCAGCGCAGCAACGTCGGGCGTGGGAGGAATCTCTGCGCGATCGGTCTTGTCTGTGGGTATGAACTCGCCGATCGTGCGATTGGTCGGTTTCAAATAGGCGGCGGCGACTCGTTGAACATCGCCTGGCGTAACCTTCCTGAGCCTGTCACGGTACAAAAAATAAAGCCGCCAGTCCCCTTGCGCCATCCACTCGCTCAACTCGAGCCCGACCCGCTCCGCCGAGTTGAGCGTCAGATCGACATTCTTCAACAGCCCGGTGCGCGCACGATCTACCTCTTCCGCTGTAGGCGGTTTCGACGGAACGCTTTCTATCGTCTGAATCAGAGTATCGCGCGCGGCGTCCAGCGACTGCTCTTTGCGGACTTCTGCAAACCAGACCACCAGCCCCGGATCGTGGAGCGGGATGTCCAGGCTGTCGACGGAGGCCGCCTTCTTGGTTTCCACCAAAGCCTTGTGCAAACGGCCGGACGGCGTGTCGCCGAGTATCTGAGTGAGAATGTCGATTGCCGCGAAATCCGAATGGGAGCCGGCCGGTATGTGGTAACCAGCCCCGACGAACTGGGTATCGCCGACGCGATTTACGGTGACGGTTCGTTCGCCGTCTTGAGTTGGCTCTATAGTATGAATCGACTCGAGTGTGCGGGTGGGCCGCGGGATCGATCCAAAGTTGTCCGCGACCAACTGCAGCGTCTTAACCGGATCAAACTTGCCGGCTACCAGCAGCACAGCGTTGTCCGGCTGATAGTATTTGCGGTAGAAGGCTTGCAGTCGCTCGATTGGAACGCCCTCGATATCGCTGCGAGCGCCGATGGGTAAGTTCGAATAATTGTGCCAATCGTAAGCCGCTGAGAATATGCGTTTGAACACAACAAGCGCCGGCTGGTTCTCGCCGGACTCATACTCGTTGCGAACGACGGTCATCTCGGTGTCCAGATCTTTCTTGGCGATGAACGAGTTGACCATGCGGTCGGCTTCGAGCTTGAGCGCCCATTCCAGGTTCTCGTCTGTCGCGGCAAAGGTCTCGTAATAGTTGGTGCGATCCCACGAAGTCGATCCGTTCGGACGCGCGCCGTGCACGCTCAACTCGTTCGGTATATCCCGGTGGTTGGTTGAACCCTTGAAAACCATGTGTTCGAGCAGGTGAGCCATCCCGGTCTCGCCGTAGTTCTCGTGCCGCGAACCAACCAGGTAAGTGATGTTCACGGTTGCGGTCTGCTTCGACTGGTCTGGAAACAAAAGCACCCGCAAGCCGTTCGCAAGCCGGTACTCGGTGATGCCTTCGACCGATGTTACAAGCTCGACGCCTTTTGGCGGCGCAGCTTGAGCTCGAGAAGCGCCCGCCGCAAAAACCGCAACCGGACCAATGCCCGTCAGGCTCGCGATCAACAGACCACTAATCAACAGCGAACGCAGTGTAACTCTTCGGAAACTCATTTCGGTTACTCCTAAATATGACCTTGCGCAGACCGCTCAGTCTGCGTGATCCAAATCTGGGCACGACACAACGACGCTATGCCTTGACCAGGTCCGGTTCCCGGTCGCGCGAGGCCTTGCTCTTGTGGATCAAATACTGCTTGATGAACTCGTCCAGATCGCCGTCCAGCACTGCATCCACATCCGAAGTCTCGTGTTTGGTTCTCACGTCCTTCGCAAGCCGGTAAGGATGCAATACGTAGTTTCTGATCTGCGAGCCAAATGAAATGTCGCGCTTCGTCTCTTCAAGCTGGGCAGTCTCGCTGCGCCGCTTGTCCATCTCCAGCTCGTACAGCCGCGACTTCAGGATTCGCATCGCCACTTCGCGGTTCTGATGCTGCGAACGTTGATTCTGGCAAGTCACCACGATGTTGGTCGGAAGATGAGTGATTCGCACGGCCGAGTCGGTGACGTTCACGTGTTGGCCCCCCGCGCCCGATGAGCGATAAGTGTCCACGCGAAGGTCTTTGTCCAGAACTTCGATCTCGATGTCTTCTTCGATGTCGGGGTAGACGAATACCGAAGCGAAGCTCGTCTCGCGACTCGATCCCGCGTTGAACGGGCTCAGTCTCACCAACCGATGCACGCCGGCTTCTGCCGAGAGCAATCCGTAGGCGTATTCGCCCGACACTGTGAACGTAGCACCCTTGATTCCCGCCTCTTTTCCCGGCTGCTCGTCGACGATTTCGGCCTTGAATCCGTGTCGCTCGGTCCAGCGGAGATACATGCGCATAAGCTTCTCGGCCCAGTCTTGCGCATCGGTTCCGCCGGCGCCGGCGTTGATCGTGACGATCGCGTCACGCGAGTCGTTCGGACCGGAGAGCAGCATCTCGGTCTCCGCTTCTTCGACTTCGCGTTCGAGGCGTTCGATTGCAGTCTTAAGCTCGCCAAGCGAAGCTTCGTCTTCGGTGGCGAACTCGATAAGGACGGCGGCGTCTTCCACGTCACGGCGGAAGCGATCGGCTTTTTCAGCGGCGGCTTCGACGCGGCTTCGCCGACGAAGCACTTTTTGGGCGCGCTCCTGGTCGCTCCAGAAATCAGGTTTTGCGGATTCTTCTTCTATCTTGGCAAGCTCGGCGCGTTTGGCTTCAGGGTCAAAGAAACCTCCGCAGCTCCGCCGCGCGAGCCGCCAGGTCGTCGTATTTTTGTCGCAGTTCTTCGATCATCTATTGTCCTCGGCGAGTAACCCGAAACCCCATCCTTGCTAAGTGGAGATTATTTCGGTTCAGGTAATTCTATCATGTCGCTTTGCGGACTGGCCACACGCGGTCCTTTCGGGGTCTCCTAGTTCGACGGTTTTCTCCGCGTAACCTCTGCGGCTCAGCGTCTCCGTGGTTAGTAAGCGCTGAAACAATGCTAACTGCGGAGGCGCAGAGACGAAGAGACTGCGCTGAGAAATTGAAATCAGGACACCACCTCCTTTCGGCGGAAAAGCGACGCAACGAACAACACCGCACTTGTGAAGGCGCAAGCAATCGCAAACACATCGCCTCGGCGAGTATAGAAAGTCAAATCATCGACGCGCACTTCCTCGACCGATTTGATCTTCCACACCCGTGTTGTGCTTTCAAGCATCGGGGTTTCACTGCTCACAATTCCGAAGGAACTTACTCGAGCCGACAAACCCGAATTGGTCACCCGAACCAAATCGACGCCGTTCTCTACCGCGCGAAAGACTGCCTCGGCCAGCATCTGCCGCGGCATCGACGAAGCGCCGAACCACAGCTCATTTGAGATTTGCACGAACGCCGAGGCGCCTCCCAGACGCATTTGCCGGGCGAGGTCGGGGCGCGTGACTTCAAAACAAATCGATGGTCCCAGAGTCGCGCCGGCCGCCTCGATCAACTTCAGGTCTTTGCCCGGAGCGATGTCCGCCACCAGCGCCGGAATGCGGTTCATAAACGGAATCCAACCGCGAGCAGGAACAAACTCGCCAAACGGCACCAGCGCCATCTTGTCGTACTCGGCGGCCTTCTCACCCGAAGGAGAAATCAAAATCGCGCTGTTGTACTGAGTTCCGCCCCGCTGATCCTCTCGCAAGTCGGCGGGGTAACCCCAACTATTGATCAACAAGTAGACGTTGTTTCGGCGGGTGAACTCCGCCAGCTGCCGGCGCAACGCTTCATCGCGATCGTATTCAAAGCTCATCGGCGACTCGGGCCAGATCACCAGTCCAGCAGCGTCCAGGCCATTCGGAGCGGTCGCGGCGCCGTTCTGGCTCCTGCCGTTCACCGAATTCGACGGTTCGTTTTTGAGGTCCAGGACCGCGCGTTCGGATAACGAAGTCAATCGCAGAATCATCTGTTCAACAAACGTCTGATCATCCCACGGAGCGTCGATCGGAATGTTTGGTTGAATGGCGGCTACCAGGATAGACCCCGGCTCATCGCTTGAGGGTCTAAGTGATTCTCCATACAGCACGGCGGCTATGGCGATCGCGCCCGCCACGGTGAGCACGACGACTCCGCGGCGCTGCTCAAGGTAGACGACCGCGAAGACTAACGCTGTGCCGGCGGCTACCATTATCGCGCTGACCAGGTAGACGCCGCCCCACCGGGACGCCTGAACAACCGCCGGCTGAAACGCCTGCGAGTAGCCAAGCGCGTTCCAACCTACTCCGGTCACTCGAAGCCGAGCCCACTCGCTTGCCGCCCAGATAACCGGCGCCGCAAGCATCGCCCATCCGCCGAATCGCTTGACCGCTGCGGCCAGCACCGCGCCGAACAAGCCGGTGAACACCCCGAGCGTCGAGGAAAAAATGATCAGTATGATAAAGCACAGCCACATCGGTACCCCGCCGTAGTTGTGCATCGAGTGCATCACCCACTGAGAAGATCCGGCGTAGAAGATCGTTCCGCTCACGCTACCCAACAACAGCGAGCGCCAGAACCGCCGCTCGCGCACGACCGCCATTATCAACGGCGCCGTTCCGACCCAGCCCAACGACCAAAGGTTCCATTCGGGAAACGCGAACACAAGAAGAACTCCAGAGAAGATCGCCAGCGACAGATTGCTGATGAAGGGCGCGGATTGCTGATAAGGAAGGACCTTGGCGAGTCGAAAGCGCCGGGCGAGCAAGTCTTCACGCGCGAAAACGGGCGGCGCCGCTTCCTCCGTATGTCTAACGCGAAAACCCGTCGATGATCGAAGATTGAGAATCGAAGGTTGAGGATTGAGAATTGAGGATTGAAGATTGAGCATCGACGGTTGCGGTGGTTGATTCATTAGCTCAATGTGCGTGACAAGATTTACGATTCAATCCTCAGTCCTCAGTCCTCAGTCCTCAGTCCTCAATCTTCAATCCTCGATCCGCAATCTCGTTCACCATCTCAGCCATGAACGAGCTTCTAACAAGCGGGTCTGAGAACACGGCGCGCAAACCTATCTGCTCGCCGTACTCCTTGTACTCGGCGAAGAGGTCGGGGTGAATGTACTCTTCGACCGAAAGGTGCGCGCGGGTCGGTTGCAAGTACTGACCGATGGTTGCGACATCAACGCCGTAACCACGCAAGTCTTCCAGCAAGCGCTTTACTTCATCCTTCGTTTCACCCAGACCGACCATGAAGCCCGACTTGGTCAGCACTCCGGATGAATAACTCCGCGCGGCTCGCAGAACGTCGAGCGATTGCTGATAGTCTGCTTGCGGGCGCACTCGGCGATAAAGCCGGGGCACCGTTTCGACGTTGTGGTTGAAAGTGTCGGGCCTTGCGTCGAGAACGATTCGCAACGCCTCGTGATCGCCTTTGAAGTCCGGCGTCAGCACTTCGATCTTCGAGGCAGGCAATCGCCGCCTCACAGCGTGGATGGTCTTCGCAAAATGACCGGCCCCGCCGTCGGCCAGCTCATCGCGATTCACCGAAGTGATCACGACGTAGCGCAAGCTCAACTGAGCGGCGGCTTCAGCGACTTGCTCGGGCTCATCCGCAAGAAGCTCCAGGCTCGTGCCCCGTCCGGTCTTGACGGAGCAGAACCCGCAGCTTCGCGAGCACACATCACCGAGGATCATGAACGTGGCAGCCCCGCGCGAGAAACAGTCGTTGCGATTCGGGCAGCGAGCTTCTTCGCAGACGGTGTGAAGGCCCCGGGTGCGCAACATCCTCTTCAGGTTGTGATCCGCTTGGACATTGCGCTGCGGCTTGCGAAGCCATTCCGGCAATCGTGGTCCGCGCTGCGGTCGGTCGAGTTGAATAAGCATGAGTAGTGGTTAGTGGTTAGTGGTTAGTGGTTAGTGGTTAGTGGTCAGTCGCTAGGATGAAGGTTCGAGCACGATACCCTGTTTGAACTGTCGAACCCTCGACCCTCACTACTTGACCACTAACCACTAACCACTAGTTTTGCGTCCACGGGAGGACCATTATTCCCTTGCGGCCCTCGGACGCCAACTCGGTCGCGACCTTGTCGGCATCGGGCTTGTCGTAAGGACCGATGTTCACGCGAAAGAGCGTCTCCTGATTGCCGGTTGGCATCTTGATGTGCGTCGCCAGGTACTTGCGCCGAAGCTCGGCCT
>DATMCM010000477.1:0-5828 GCA_035558335.1 Blastocatellia bacterium
CCGCCGGTCTTCTGAATCAACGCCGTGTCGCGAAGCGTGCCGAAGATCGAGTCCATCGAGTCTTCGATCGGCAGTACGAAGCAGGCTGATAACTGAGCGAGATTTCGACCGGCGTTCATCAAGGTCGGAGAGTTCGGCAGAAACTCGAGCGAGGTCATAACCTCAAAGAAAGCTGATTCCGAAGCAGTCGAATCTTCGAGAGAGCCGTGTTTGAGGTCAGCTTCGGCAACGCAGCGGGCGACTCGGCGAAACATCTGCTCCGGCGTTTCACTGATGCGGCCGCGCTGGTCGCGCGCCAGTATACGCTTCTCGAGGACTCGCAACGCGTTTTCATTTAGTTCGGGTTTCATCGCTTTGTGTTCGCGCCTTAGCGACTTAGCGTCTTTGCGTGAATATTGATCTGTGAGTGTTCATCCGGATGGATCCGTGCGTCCGCTTACGAAGACAGCGCCTCAATGTGAGTCCTCACCGTCTCCCCAAGCGCATCCAGGTTGTATCCGCCTTCAAGCACCGATACCACGCGCGCAGAAGCGTGACGCTCCGCAAGCCCCATCACTTCCTTGGTCATCTCGCGGAAATCTGAGTCTTCCAGCAGGAGCCCACCCAACGGATCACCGCGCCTCGAATCAAATCCCGCGGAGATGATCACCAGGTCGGGCGGAAACGCTTGCTGAATGCTCGTCAGGGCATCGATGAAAGCTTGATGATGCGCGGCCCGGGCTGTTCCTGCGCTTAGCGGGATGTTCAGCGTCGTCCCGTCGCCTTTGCCTTCGCCGGTTTCACGCGCAGCGCCAGTTCCGGGATAGAAAGGATACTGATGCATTGAGAAATAGAAGACCGAGGGATCGCTGTAAAAGATGTCCTGAGTGCCGTTGCCGTGATGCACGTCCCAGTCGATGATCAGCACCCGCTCCGCGCCATACCGAGCTTGCGCATAGCGTGCGGCGATCGCGGCGTTGTTGAACAAGCAGAACCCCATCGCGCGGTTTGGAGTCGCGTGATGCCCCGGCGGCCGAACGAGCGCGAACGCGTTTCGTCCTTCGCTGGCGTTGCCGGCGAACACATGATCGACGGCGGCAATCGCGGCGCCGGCCGCCAGTCGGGCCACCTGGTACGACTCGCTGCTGATGACGGTGTCGAGATCTACGAACGGCACGGACTTTTCGCAAAGTGTTCTTAACTGATCAATGAGCTGATGGCCGTGGCAGCGAGAGATGTCTTCGTCAGACGCGGCCTTTGGTGTGAGGTGCTGAAGCTTAGCCCACAGAGTTTCGTCGCCCTGGAGCGCGGAGAGGATGACTTTGAGGCGTTGCGGATTCTCCGGATGACGACCTGTTTTGTGTTCGAGAAATGAAGGATCGTAGATCAGCGCAGTGGCCATGCCGCGATTATAGTCGAATCAACTACCGAGACGCCAAGATCAGGGTAGCGTTTTAAGCATCGGCGGGAAGTTTGTAGCATCTCACTGCGAAAGCTCGGCGTCTCAGCGTCTCTGCGGTTAGACACACTCACAACATTATCTAACCGCAGAGACGCTGAGACGCCGAGCTTTCGCAGTGAGTTAGTCCGGCAGCGAGATAGAATCTAAAGCCGCCAAACACTACTCGTACCGAAGCGCGACCATTGGGTCGACCTTTGTAGCGCGGCGGGCAGGGATGAAACAGGCTACCAGAGCCACTCCGATCAGGATCAGGGCGATAACGGTGAACGTGAGCGGATCGCTCGGGCTGACGCCATAGACCAGGCTCGCTATCAACCGGGTCAAGCCAAGCGCCGCTCCAACACCGACCGCGACTCCAATCAGCGCGAGCGACATTCCGTTTCTCAACACCAGACCGAGCACGCTGCTGCGGGATGCCCCAAGCGCCATGCGAATTCCTATTTCGTGCGTGCGCTGCCCTACTGAATAGGCGATCACTCCATACAGGCCGATCGACGCCATCACCAGCGCGACGCCGGCAAAGATCGACATCAGAATCATGTCCGTAGTCAGTAGTCCGTAGTCAGTAGTCCGTAGTCAGTAGTCCGGGAATTTTTGTGTAGCATTGAGCCCGGACTTCTAACTACGGACTACGGACTACTGACTACGGACTATTGATTACTTCACTCGCATCTCAGCGCGATCATCGGGTCTACTGTGGTCGCTCGGCGGGCTGGCACCAAACAGGCTATCAGAGCCACTCCTGTCAGGATCACCGAAAATGCCGCGAACGTTAGCGGGTCGGTCGTGCTGACCCCATACAGCAGGCTTGTCATCAGCCGGGTTAGCGTAAACGCACCGGCAAGCCCGGCGGCGACGCCGATCAACGCCAGCGTCATCCCTTGTCTGACGACCAGGCTCAACACGTTGCTTGTTCTTGCGCCAAGCGCCATTCGAATTCCCAATTCGTGAGTGCGCTGAACTACGGAATAAGACATAACTCCGTAGATCCCCACCGCTGCCAGCACCAAGGCGATAACCGCGAAGCCCACAAGCAGGAGCATGTTCAATCGGCGTTCGCCGAGCGCGCTTGAAGCAAGCTGTTCCATGCTCTTCACATCGTAGACCGGTTGATCGGGATCGAGGGCAAGCACTTCGCCTCGCACCGCGGTTGACAGACTCAACGGGTCCATACGGGTTTTGACTGCCAGGTACATATATCTATTTGGGTTCTGCAGGTAAGGGTAATAGACTTGTTCCCGGCCTTCCTGACCAAGCCCGTACTCTTTGACCTGATCGATCCCGTAGTGACTGACGTGCGCGACGACGCCGACGATCTCACCCCACTTGATATTGTTGGCGTTATCGAACTGAGCGACAAATCTCTTTCCTACTGCGCTGCCATTCGGCCAGAACCGACGCTCGAACATCTCGTCGACAACTGCGACCGGCGGCGCTGTTTCGGTATCGGCCTCGGTGAACAGCCTTCCTTCTTTCAAAGCGATCTCCATCGTCGAGAAGTAGTCGGCCGAAACGGTGCGCCGGTCTGCTTCAATGTACGGAATGCCTTTGAATTTTCTTAGCCCTTCGTCAACGTCCGGACGCTCGACGGCTGTCGATCCTGAACTGTAGGAGCCGCTCAGTGGAAGTTCTGAGATGACCGAGGCCGAGGCCACGCCCGGTAAGGCCCGAACGCGTTCAAGCAAACTCCGATAGAGGGCCGCCTGCTGGGGATCCTCTTTATACTTCGTTCTCGGCAGCGAGAGCCGCATCGTAAGAATCCGTTCGGTGCTGAACCCGAGGTTGAGATCGAGAAGACGGCCGAAACTCCGAATCATCAGCCCAGCGCCCACAAGCAGCACGAGCGCGAATGCGACTTCAGAGATGACCAGTACATTTCTCAATCGATGCCGCCCGCCGGTCGAACCTCGGCCTCCTTCTTTGAGCGCGTCTTGCAAGTCGGGCTTCGAGGCTTGCAGTGCAGGCGCAAGCCCGAACACCAAACCGGTCAAGATTGACGCAAACAAAGTGAAGCCGGCCACGCGCCAATCGAGCCCGACCTCGTCGAGCCGCGGAATATCAGACGGCCCAAAGGCAACAAACGCCCTCACGCAAGTCCACGCGAGCGCCAAGCCGAGAGCGCTTCCGATCAAAGCCAGCAGCAAGCTCTCAGTGATCAACTGGCGAACCAGGCGGCCGCGGCCAGCGCCGAGAGCCGCGCGCACCGCGAACTCTTTTTCTCTCGCGCCCGCCCGCGCCAGCAGGAGGTTTGCCACGTTGACGCAGGCGATCAGAAGCACAAACGCGACCGCGCCCAACAACACCCATAGCGCGGGGCGAAGCTTGCCTACCAGTTCGTCAAGCATCGGGACGAAGAACAGTCCCCACCCGCCATCCTGAGGATAGTTGCTCGGGTATCGCTCCTGGAGAGTGGCGGCGATGTTCGACAACTCGACGCCCGCTTGTTCGGGTGTGACACCGGGCTTGATCTTCGCGACAACCTCGAGCCCGTGACTTCCGCGGTCGTCGGGTTTTGCTTTGTCTATCGCAAGCGGTATCCAGATGTCGTCCTTATCGGGGAAGCGAAACCCGTCCGGCATCACCCCGATCACCGAGTAGTTCTCGCCGTTTATTCCGACAGATTCTCCAACGATATCGGGTTGAGAGCCGAAGCGACTCTGCCACAACGAGTAACTCAGAAGTGCGACTCTGTTGCTGCCGGGTTGATCTTCGTCTTGCGAGAAGGTGCGGCCGAGCTTCGCGTTTATGCCAAGCACCGGGAAGAGGCTTGCGTTCACAAACGCCGCGTTGACCCGCACCGGGTCCTGCTGGCCGGTTAGATTGACCCCGCCTCCCTGGTAAGCCGCGATGTCTTCGAAAGACTCGGTCATCTGATTCAAGTCGAGAAGCTCGGGCTCGGAGATCCAGTTCTTGGGTATGCCCTCCGTCTCAAACTTGCCCCAGATGCGAACCAGCCGGTCGGGGTCCTTGAACGGCAGCGGTTTGAGCAACAGCGCGTTCACCACGCTGAAGATTGCGGTGTTAGCTCCTATTCCGAGCGCAAGCGTGAGCGTCGCGACGGCCGTGAAGCCCGGGCTCTTGCGAAGCATTCTGAAGCTGTAGCGAAGATCGTGGAGCAGATTTTCCATGGGTTCACAGTTTCGTGTTCAGACTTCAGGGTTTGGGGTTCGAACTCTGAACCACAAACCCAAACCTCCAAACCTAGTTCATTGCCATCGCGCGTTCTTTCACTTCTTCGTCGACCACGCGGCCGTCAAATAAGTGAACGCTGCGGTCGGCGTGCGCGGCGTAGCGCTGATCGTGAGTTACCATACAGATCGTAGCGCCTTGCTGATGAAGCTCGCGAAGCAATTCCATCACAGCTTCGCCGTTGACAGAATCGAGGTTTCCGGTGGGCTCGTCTGCAAGCAAGATCAAAGGATCGCCGGCGACCGCGCGCGCGACGGCGACGCGTTGTTGTTGGCCCCCGGAGAGCTGGCTGGGCAGATGCTTGGCGCGATGCGCCATGCCGACGCGGTCGAGAGCGGCGCGGGCCCGTTCCCGACGTTCAGCCGTCCGGAGCCCGCGATAGGTGAGCGGCAGCTCGACGTTTTCAAAAACGGTGAGGTCGCCTATCAAGTTGAAACTCTGAAAGATAAATCCTACTTCGCGGTTTCGAATTCGGGCTCGTTCGGCGAGCGGAAGGTCGGCGACGGGCTTGCCATCGAGCCAGTAGTTTCCGTCGCTCGGCGTATCAAGCAGTCCGAGGATCGAGAGCAGAGTCGACTTGCCGCAGCCGGAGGGCCCGTTGATCGACACGAACTCGCCCCGGTTTATGTTCAAGTGTATTCCAGCTAAGGCGTGGGTTTCGACTTCGTCGGTCAAGAAAACCTTGGTGACTCCTTCGAGAGCAAGCATCGGCTGGTCGGAAGCATTCATCAGTTTCCCTCCACTTGTAAGCACGCGATCATTTCGAGATCTCGATCTGGGCCGAGAATCGAATTGTTCAAAGGCTTGTTCCATGGCTATACAGCGTTCGACGTAATTACGTTCCCGAAATCTCTGTCGGGTGCAACGTTGAGAAAGCGGCGTCCGCACACACGCTAAACTTGTGGACGCGAGTGAGTGTCGGGTGATTGGAAAAGGTTTCATCGTACTCCGTTGCGCTTGACAACTGACCAGCAGCGGCGAAAGTTTAGGACCTTCGAGGTCATCGGCAGGTTAAACCAAGAAGATGACTACCCAAACTTTGATTCTGCGCGATCTCCTGTGTCTCGGCGGCTTTGCAATGAGCGGTAAGGGGTATTGCTTTCACCGCTCAGACACGGAGAACGCAGAGGTTACGCACAGAGAAGCAGATGCGAACCAAGCTTGTTTTTGAAACGAGCCGCGCGCTCGGGTCGTTAGA